>CAYQGB010000202.1:0-7528 GCA_964416895.1 uncultured Calditrichaceae bacterium | reverse complement strand
AAAGATCAAAGAGGAAAGACCAGAGCAGAAAAGCGGCGGCGGACAATCAACCCGATTCCCCATAGTAGCAGGGCGATGGAAAACAGTTGAGGAGCGGTCAATCCCCATAATACGATGGGGTTCAGGCGGAGGAATTCCACCAGAAAGCGCACCATGCCCCCCAGAATCAGGTAGATCCCGAACAGTTCCCCGGAGCCGGGCTGAATCCACCGAAAGCGGGATTCTATTTTCAGCAAGATCAGCAAAATCAGGGCATTGGCCAGGATTTCATACAACGGGGTGGGATGCACCGGCAGAAGGGTGGGCATAACCCCGTGGGGAAAGGTCATCCCCCAGGGCAAATCCGTGGGCACTCCGTAGCAGCCGTCTCCGGCCAGGAAGCAGCCCATCCGTCCGAAGATGATCCCCACAGGAATGCAGGGAGCCAGGGCATCTAACAGGGCGGTGAGCGGGAATCCCCGGCGGCGGGAATAGACCAGCAACAATCCCGCACACAGCACAAACCCACCGAACCAGCCGGAGCCGTTCCAGCTCCAGAACACCCCCCAGGGATCGGCCAGAAATCGGGCCGGTTCATCGAAAATGATATAGTACAATTTCGTACCCACGTACCCTCCCCCCATCAAAATGGCCATCACCTCGCCAAAGCGAAGGCCGGCAATGGGACGGCGGCGCAATCGGTAAGCCAGAAACAGAAATCCGAACAAAAACCCCAGCCCGTTAAACAGCAAAAAGGAAGAGATGGACACCCCTCCGATGTGAATGATGGGGCACACTTGCGCCTCCGTTTTTTTTCTGATTTACCGCCGCGCCGGATCCCCGGAGGCATCCGGCAACGGCGATTGGCTTTACGGGGAAATCCCCTGCATCGTTCTCCATCCACCACTCCGGCGGTGGATGGGGGAACATGGCGCTCCGGCGCCCTGAAAAATACCGACCGGTGGCAAAACACAAGATAATCCTCCATCCACCGCTCCGGCGGTGGATGGGGGAACATGGCGCTCCGGCGCCCTGAAAAATACCGACCGGGGAAATCCCCTGCATCGGTCTCCATCCACCGCTCCGACAGTGGAGGGGGAACATGGCGCTCCGGCGCCATGAAAAATACCGACCGGGGAAATCCCCTGCATCGGTCTCCATCCACCACCCCAATGGAGGGAGGAAATTACTTCATCAGCATCATCTTGATGGCCCGGGTAAAGGAACCGGCTTCCATCTTCAGGAAGTAGATGCCCGAGGCAAAATTGTGCGCATCCCAGGTGACGTATTTTTCACCCGCAGGCAGTTTTTCATCCATCAGCACTGCCACCTGCTTGCCGGTGGCATCATACACGGTCAGCCGCACATGGGCTTCCTCCGGCAGATAGAACGCCACGGTGGTGGTGGGGTTGAAGGGATTGGGATAATTCTGCGCCAGATGGAAGGTGCGCGCCTGCTCCCCATCCCCCTTCAGCGCGGAAGCGGCTTCCACCGGTTCGATGGTCAGGCGATTGAACACCCGCTCCAGCAATTGGGCGTAGGTTACCGAAGTTTCGCCAGTTTCCAGGGTGCGGGCCACGGTGAACAGGAAGTCTCGGGTCGCCAGGTCCTTGCTGTGGCTTCGCACTCGATACACCAGATCCACCAGCTTATCCCGGGCTTGCTTATCCAGCGCCTGGAGAGTCATGCCCCCTTCGATGAAAGGTCGGGCCGAGCGCACCCACTGATACAGATCCCGCTGCAACCGGGGATGGGCTGCCAGCACGGCATACACCTGCTGCATTTCCTGATCGTACTGCTGCACGATCTTGTTGGCGTATTCCACCGCCCGGGGATTGGGCCGGAGATCCAGGGAGAGGTACTGCTTGGCGATGAAAGAGGAAAGCGGCGCCAGACAGCCTCCGCCACCGCCGGGATTGGAACCGCCGCCGGCGTTGGAATCATCCACCCCCACGGCATCCCAGGCGTCGGAAACAGAGTTGTACTGCGCCGATCCGAAACCAAACAGATCCGTGGCCGCATCCAGAGATCCCAGGTAGGCATCGGAATAGTTGGAGTTGGTGGTCAAATACACGGTCAGGTTGCGGTAGGCGATGGCGGCGGCATCCACCAGCCCGATGCCGGAAACGTTGTAGGAAAAGCCGTTGTCGTTGACCCCGGAGCCTCCGTTCACCAGCAGGTAGAACCAGAAGTTCTGCACCCCGCTGTTGGTGTGCACTCCGCCGTTGTCGCCGGAGCCGGAATACCAGTAAGTACCATGGTAAGTATCCGGGTCGCCGTCTTCGTTGGGATTGGACATGTTGCGAATCCCGTTGCCCTGAATGTCGATGTCATCGCCGATCAGCCAGTCGTTGCTGCCGGTGGCATAGTTTTCGATGGCTTCCCCGAAAATATCCGAGAAGGATTCGTTCAAGGCTCCGGATTCGTAGGAGTACACCAGATTGGCGGAGTGCTCGGTCACCCCGTGGGTGATCTCGTGCCCCACCACATCGATGGAGACCAGGGGGCTGAAGGTGCTGCCGTCCCCGTCGCCGTAGGTCATCCGCTGCCCATCCCAGAAGGCGTTGTTGTAATTGACGCTGTAATGCACGTAGGAGCGAATCACCGCCCCGTTGCCGTCATAGCTGTTGCGGCCATGGCGGTTGAGGTAGTAGGCATGGGTCTGCTCCGCTCCCCAGTGGGCGTTGACCGCGGTGGGATCGCCGGAGAAATGGGTGGAGGAGCTGGTTACATCCACCGCGGCGTTATAGTTGGTGCCGTTCTGCATATCGTAGGTTTCGATGCCGTTGCCGCTGACGGTCTGACGCAGGCGGTAGCTGCTGGGGCCGAACTGATCGGCGGTGAAAGACACCGTGCCGTTATACAGGCTGGTGCCGGTGGCGGCCACATTGACGGTGTGAATCCGGTTGTAGAAGTTCAGGATGTCCCCGGTCCGGGCATCCACATCCACGATGAACCGCCCCAGGGGCTGCTCGGCGTAGATCTCAAACCGATAGGCCAGCCGGTAACTCTCTTTAGTCATCAGGAATTCCCGGGAGGTGATCACCAGTTCTCCCCGGGGTTCCTGAAACAGTTCCGGTTCCGTCTGCCATTTGTACAGCGTCCCTCCTACCCGATTCAACGCGATCTGAAAAGCCTCTCGTTCGGAAAGCTGCGGCTGAACGTCGATGTCCAGATCCGATTGGAGATACCCGTTGGCGGAGACCACCCGGCCATTGCGCTCGTGCAGGATGTATTCCGCCCCGATGACCTTCAATCCTTTGTGATACTGCTGATACCGGGTGTGGATCATTCCCAGATCATCCACCAGTTGCCGCGCCTGCACCACCTGATCGTGGGGCATCGCCGCGGCGTACCGCCGGAAAAATCCTTCCCGCTGCACCGAAACATCATCCCGGAAATAAATCCGCCGGGGCACCCGGGTTTCATCGCTCACAAACACCCGTTTGGCATCCCGGTCGATGCGCTGCGCGGCCTTACCCTGGTATTCCCGGGCCAGCATCATCCCGGAAAACCCCACCATGATCATCAGGCATACGGTGAACCATCGTTTCATGCTCTGCCTCTCCTTTAGTTTGGGTTACAGGATAGGATTATAACACCGGTCAGGAAAAAATTGCTGAGAGGGAAGAAAGCGAAACCAAATCAGGGGGGGATTTGAACCAGCACCTGGGTCAGAAAGATGGAAACCGGAGAATTCCCGATTTCGGGAATATCCCGCAACGCAAGGTGCGAAAGCTGATGTTTGCAGCCTGGCAAAGAACCGGTCATAGGCATGTCTCGGGTATTCCAAAGCCGGGCGAACAATGGGTATATCTACGAGATTGTTGCAGTCAGCCTAAAATGCGCCCATGTTCCAGGGTCTGAAAAAACACCTCGCCGTAACCTTTGCACCTCCCCACGTCCCGGGGAGGATACAAATCTTCCTCCCGGGGGAGCACCATCCCCGAATTTTACCAGAACATCAGCTACAATTGAAAGGGAGAAACTCTCCCACCCGACCTTCTGAAGGGCATCACAGATAACCGATGATCTTATGCGGAGTAAAGCGGAGTATCGGTATTCAACCGTAAAGCAGGAGACGCATCAATAAACCAGAAAATCGGATATGCACATCCCTGTGTGATTCTCTGGCAGGATAAACGATTCCCAACGTATGCAAGAATATACCGATTTTTGAAAAAAATGCAATACCTTTCGATGAAAATAATTTACCCACCCGGCGGATTGGTGCCATCGTCAATTGATTTTCACCTGCAATTCTGGTATATTCCCAAACATCCACGAAACAGATGGTTTGACATGGAATCCCGGAATCCGTACGAAGCACTGGTTGCCATTAACGAAGAAATCAACTCCATGCGGGACACCGCCACCCTGCTGAACCGGGTAATGGACATTGCCATGAGCACCCTTCAGGCGGAGCGGGGGTTTATCCTGCTGAAGCACTCCGGTAAGCCGAAGCAGTTCGAGGCGGTGGTGGCCCGGAATATTTCCGCCGATTCCATCGCCTCCATTCAGGAGCTTTCCTCCAGCGTGGTCAATCAGGTGCTGGAGAGCGGCCAGCCGGTGTTTTCGGTGGATGCCCGGGCGGATCAACGCTTTTCCGGAGCGGAGAGCATCCTCATCCAGAACATCCGCTCGGTAATGTGCACGCCGCTGATTCGTGGAGAAGAGGTCATCGGGGCCATTTACATGGATAGCCGCCTGGATGCGGGCAAATTCGATGAGGAGAGCATGCAATTTTTGCAGGCGTTCGCCCGCCAGGCCGCCGTGGCCATCGAGAACGCCCGGCTGTTCGAGCAGTTGCAATCGGAAAACGAGCGGCTCCGACAGCAAATCACCCTCAACACCATCTTCCCGGAAATCATTGGCAAAAGTCCCCAGATTCTGGAAATTCTGGAAATGATCCAGAACGTGGCCGACAGCAACGCCACCGTGCTCATCGAAGGAGAAAGCGGCACGGGCAAGGAACTGGTGGCGCGGGCGCTCCACGTACACTCCTCCCGCCGGGATAAGCCGTTTATTCCTATCTTCTGCGGCAGCCTGTCGGAAAACCTTCTGGAGAGCGAATTGTTCGGTCACAAAAAGGGCGCTTTTACCGGCGCCATCGAGAATCGACCGGGGCTGTTTGAGGAAGCTCACGGCGGCACCCTTTTTCTGGATGAAATCGCCGACATCAGCAAGAACGTGCAAACCAAGCTGCTGCGGGTAATCCAGGAAGGAGAAATCAAACGGGTGGGAGAAACCAAAATTCGCAAAGTGGATGTGCGGATTATCGCCGCCACCAACAAGGATTTGTGGGAAGAGGTGGAGGCGGGGAATTTCCGGGAGGATTTGTATTACCGCCTGAATGTCATCAACATCAAGATGCCCCCGCTGCGAGAACGCAAAGGAGACATCCCCATTCTGGCCGAGCACTTTTTGCATAAATTCGCCCGGGAAAATCGCAAGACCATTAAAGGCTTCACTCCCGGCGCCCTCAAGTATCTGGAAAGCTATCACTGGCCGGGCAATATCCGGGAACTGGAGAATGCCATCGAACGGGCGGTGATTCTGGCCAAAGGAAACCAGATCACCGAAGACCTGCTCCAGCTGACCCGCCCGGAACCGGAGGCGGAACTGATCGGGAAACCGCTCAAGGAGATCGAGAAATATGTCATTCTGAAGACGCTGGAGATGACCGGCCAGAACCGCACCCGTGCGGCCCAGATCCTGGATGTGTCCCGGCGCTGGCTGCAATACCGCCTGAAAGAATGGGGCCTCTCCGATGAAGCTTAACGGCTACGAAATTCTCCGGGAGATCACCCGGGGGCCCATTACCACCGTGTTTTTAGCCCGCCAGACCGCCCTGGATCGCCTGGTGTTGATCAAAACCCTGAACACCCAGTGGAAGGAAGAGAAGGATCTGGTGGAGCGCTTTCGCCGGGAGGCCCTCATCTGCGCCCGCCTGAAGCATCCCAACATTGTGGACATTTACACCGTGGGCACCGAAGAGGAGAATCTTTTTTTAGCCATCGAATACATCGAGGGACTGGATTTAGGGCGCTTCATCGAAAAGTATCATCCCCTCCCCCCGGATCTGGTGTTGTACATCAGCCGGGAAATCCTCAAGGGGTTGGCCTACGCCCATTCCAAAGGCATCATCCATCGGGACATCAAACCGGGCAATATTTTGATCAGCCGGGATGGTGTGGTAAAGATTTCCGACTTCGGTCTGGCCCGCACCACCGATTTGCCCGCCCTTACCGCGCAGGGCGGTACCGTGGGCACCCCGGCCTATATGTCTCCGGAACAGGCCCGGGGCGCCAAACTGGACCAGCGCAGCGACCTGTTCAGTCTGGGCATCACCCTGTATGAACTGGCCACGGGCGTATCTCCTTTTAAAGGCAACAATTTCGCCGACTCCATCCAGCGCATTCTCCAGTACACCCCCGCGCCTATGAGCGAACTGCGCCCGGATTTGCCGGGCTGGTTCTGCGATCTGGTGGGGAAGATGCTGTCCAAGACCGCCGCCCGGCGCCCCCGTTCGGCGGAAGCGGTGCTCAATCATCCGGGTTTCAAAGCCTTAACGGTGGAGGCGGAACAGCTGGCGGCGTTTATGGCCCATCCGGAGGAATATCGGAAATCTGCGGCGCCCCTCTCCGGCGGAGAATCAAGCGCGGTAACCACCGGCAAAAAATCGTTGCTGGTATTCTCCGGCGTGGCCGTGATCCTGATGATCCTGTTCCTCGTGCTCCGGATGAATTCCAACAACGGCGACCGCCCTTCCCAAACCGCCATGCCCCCGGTGGCCGTGGAAGATAGCGCCGCCCACCGGGTAAATTCTGCGGCGATAGATTCGCCCATCATTCCGGTAGACCATAACGCTCCGGAGCAATCCCCTTCCGGGGCAGACGACAGCCCCATGAGGGAAACCGGGAAAGCCACCCCATCTGCGCCCGGCGCCGAAAAAGTCGCCGACGATACCGGAGCATCGTCATCTTCTACAGTTCGCACCACCGTCGGCTCTCCGGCTGCTCCCACGGAAAATTTGCCCCCCTCGCTTTCCGGGGATACGGCTGCTCCGGCCACGGGCAAGCTGTATATCGCCTGCTCCACCTGGGGCACGGTATTGATCGACGGGGAGGAAAAAGGGGTGCTCCCCCTGCTGCAACCGCTGACCCTGTCCGCCGGAACCCATCAACTGGAAGTGCGCAATCCCAGCTATCTGCCCTTTCGGCGAGAGATCACCATAATACCCCATCGCATCGACTCCCTGAAAATTGCCCTTACCCCACTGGAGGGGTATCTGGAATTGCGGGTGCAACCCTGGGCGGAGGTCTACATCGACGGCGAGCACGTGGGACAAACGCCGCTCCATGAGCCGCTGGCGCTCCCGGCGGGACGTCATCAGGTGGAGTTGCGCAATCCCAATTTTTCCCCCTGGAAAGAGACGGTGGAGATCCTCCCCGGAGAGACCATTCTACGACAGGTGATTTTGAAGTAGGACAGGCATCCTGCCTGTCAGGGGGTAGGGTAGGACAGGCATCCTGCCTGTCGGGATAGA
>CAYQGB010000201.1:0-7546 GCA_964416895.1 uncultured Calditrichaceae bacterium | reverse complement strand
CGGGTTGGAAACATCCATTACCCGGATGCCCGCTTCATTATCCGCCATTCCCAGAAAAGCGAAAGCTCCCTGGAAAGTTTCCTGTACCCAAACATCGATGATTAAACCGGGGGTGGCAAAGGAAGCCAGGGCTACCGGATTGGCCGGATCGGAAACATCCACGCTTCGGAATACCCCGGAGGGGCTGCCAGGCTCGGCAAAATAAAGATAGTTCCCCTGGACTTTAACTCCCAGCGCCGGAGCATTTGCCGTCACAAAACCTACCTGCGTCAAAGTTTGGGCATACGCCACCACAGTCAGGCACAAAAATACCCCTCCCATTGCACCCATGAGTTTACCGTTCATCTCGCTTCCTCCTGCGATTCACGATTTGGATGGGAGCAACTACGATTACCAATACGAGCTGTTATCTCAGACAACGTTGTGTGGAGAATTGCCGATTGATGTTCCCGATTACCGATGCCGCCGACTTCCCGAACTCCGCCCGGAAGAGCGCCCGCTGCTGCGAGTGGCGGAGGAGCGCCCGGAAGAACTGCGAGGCCGATAGGAACTGCCCCCGTGAGAGCGCCCGGAAGACCGGGGGCGATAGGAACTGCCTCCGTGGGAACGCCGGGAAGAGCGGGGTTTATAGCCGCTGCGACTTCCCGAAGACCGGGAAGATTTCGGCTTGTAGGTTTTGCCGGAAGACCGGGATCTGGATCGGGGCTTGTAGGTTCCCTTCTCCTTTGCCCCGGAATGCTTCCGGGTGTACGTGCGGGAACGTTTTGAAGTGGTCTTTTCCTGTTTCTTTGACGAGGGGCGTCTTTCGTATGTCGTGCCCCGGTTTCTTTGATCTTTCTTTCGATCGTACGTCGTGCCGGTTCTTTTCTTATCGGTGTGTTCTCGCACGCCGGTATCCGAACGATCCCGGGCACGGCGGCTGCGGCGGTAGCGGTCGTAGGCCTTGCGGGGGCGCTTTTTGTCGGAGCGTACCCCTTCGCCCTTGCCGTCTCCACTGCGGTCGATTACCCGGGCGGGGTTTTTCATGATGATGCCGTTGCCGCCGGAACTTCCCTGACCCTGCTCATCGGCGGTGCGGCGAGAAGGCCTCGGATTCGGTTGATGCACGGGAGTGGGGGTGCGCTTACCTTCTCCGGGAACCGCCGTGCCGGTATCGTCATCATCGCGGCCGATGGGGCGGGGAGTGCGCCTGCCGCCGAAGATCGGCTCCGGAGTGCGTTTGCCGCGATCCCGATCGATGGGGGTGGGCGTACGCTTGCCGTCTTCGATGGGAACGGCGGTACGCTTGCCGCGATTTCCACCGCCGGGCAGGCCGCCTCCGCCGTCACCGGGTTCCGGCGCCGGTTGACCGGCAACGGGCACGGGCATGGTTACTCCACCCGGATTGCCGCTGCCCGAGCCGCCGGTACCGATGGGCGGATTGCTACCACCGATGCCGGCACCTCCAATGGGAGCACTTCCCCCGGCGCCGCCGGGATTCCGATCAATGCCCGGTCGGCCGCCCGATCCGGCGATGGGGCCGCGACGATCCCAATCCCGCTTGCCAAAATCCAGCCCCCCGCCATGATGATGCCCCCGGGGCCAGTAGAAGGGATCCCAATAAAAGGGATCCCAGAAGAACGGATCATAATACGCAATGGGCGGGCAGTAATAGGGCGGCCACACCGCTACCGGATAGCCCCAGTAGTAATCCCAGTACCACCAGGGATAGTACCGGGGATAGTGGTAGTAAAAGTGAAAGCCCACAAAAAATCGAGGCCGGTACCACCAGAAAGGATCGCCAAAAGCGAAGTAAACGTCAAAGTAGGGATCGTAATATGTGGGATAGTAAGGAGCGTAGTAAGGATCGACGAAATAAATCTTGTTGACAATTACCCGGTCCGGTTCTTCTTCATACTCTTCTTCCCCTTCCTGATCGTAGTCTTCTTCGTAGTCTTCGTCATAATCCCGGTAGCCGGATTGCCGCTCCCGTCCGTAAGTATACCGGGAGACTTCCTCCGAATCTTCCTCGGTTTCCGTGTATTGATCCGGCGCTTGTTCCCCCTGATCTTCATAAGCGGGCACGTTCCCCTGGTCGGTGGCCTTTCCGGGGGTGCCCAACTGGGTGTAACATCCACCCAAGAATAGCAGCGCCGCCACGGCGATGCCGATGATCCAGAATTTTTTCAGTGCACGCATCATGGTGCTCCTTTCTTCCCCGATCATGGTTTTGAACTGCTATCAATATACTCAAAAATAGTGCCGAAAAAACGAAAAATTCGATCATGAGAGTTAACTGCTTATCTTTTTAAGACTTACCACTTCTCGATTACCGGTTCTTCTTCTTGATTATACTTCCTGCTGCTAACAAAGTTTACAACTGCTGTTAACGCCGTTTATATCGAGAAAGTTCGATGCCATGGGGGAAGGCCACCCCCACGGTATTTGCCTTCGGGGTTACCGGCGTTTATACCGAGAAGGATCGATGCCGTAGCGCTGCAACTTTTTCTGAAGTCCCAGCCGGCTTAAGCCCAGCTTTTCGGCGGTTCGAGAGATGTTGCCCTGGAATTCCTCCAGAGTCTGATGGATGTACACCTTTTCCAGGGATTCGGTGATTTCCTTGAGCGAGTGGTCGGTCAGATCCGGGCGGAACAGATCGCTGATACGGGGGCTACCGGGGCCGGGGGTGGTCAGCTGGAGCATATCCGGGGTGATGGGCTGGCCGTCATCCGCCAGGGTCACCGCCCGTTCGATGATGTTTTCCAGCTGGCGCACGTTGCCGGGAAAATCGGCGGCCATCAGCAGGGACATGGCCTCAGGGGTGAGGCGAATATCGGTCTTTCCCAGTTTGCGGGTGTATTTTTCCAGAAAATGTTCCACCAGCAGAGGGATGTCCTCCCGCCGTTCCCGCAACGGGGGCAACCGAATGGGAAACACGTTCAGGCGGTAGTACAGATCCTCCCGAAATTTTCCCTCCCGGATGGCCTCTTCCAGATCTCGATTGGCGGCGGAGATGATCCGCACATCCACCCGGATGGGTTTTTCCGATCCCACCGGATAAATTTCCCCCTCCTGAAGCACCCGCAGCAGGCGCTGTTGCATGGCCGGGGAGGTGTCGGTGATTTCATCCAAAAAAACGGTACCCCCGTCGGCCAGTTCAAATAGCCCCTTGCGGTCGGTGGTGGCCCCGGTGAAGGCGCCTTTCACATGACCGAACAGGGCGCTTTCCAGCAACGTTTCCGGAAGCGCACCGCAGTTCTGGGCCACGAACATCTTTTCCCGCCGGGGGCCGTTGTAATGGATGGCCCGGGCAATCAATTCCTTGCCGGTGCCGGTTTCCCCGATGAGCAGCACGGTGGTGGAGGTGGGAATGACCTTTTTCACCAGCTCGAACACCCGTTGCATGGCCGGGCTTTGCCCGATGATATGGTCGAAGGTGTACTGGCGCTCCATCTCCCGGTGCAGCAGGAGGTTCTCTTCCCGCAGCTTGCGGTTGGCGATCTCCAGTTCCTGCATCAGCCGTCGATTTTCCCGGATCAGGCGATACTGCTCGGTGGCTCGGTGCACGATCATCCGCAGTTCTTCCGGTTCCCAGGGTTTGTGAATGTAGTAGAACACCTGTCCCTGATTGATGGCCTGGATGGTGGCCTCGATGTCGGTGTAACCGGTGATGAGAATGCGCATGGCTTCGGGCTGGATTTCTCTGGCTTTCTCAAACAGTTCCACGCCGGTCATTTCGGGCATGCGCTGATCGGCCAGGATGACCGCCACCTCCTGATGTTTCAACACCTCCAGCGCTGCCGGGCCGGTAAGGGATTGAATTACCTCAAAATCCCGCCGCAGGGTGCGATAGATGGCATTCAAACTGGCCTGCTCGTCATCCACGGCCAGCACACGGGGTCGTTCCATGCTTCATCCTTTCTGAATTGTACCCGTTCACCGCTAAGGCGCGAAGTTTCAATTAAGGGCGTATTGCGTAGTTTGATGTAGTCGATTACCTAATACGCACTACGCACTACGCACTACGCACTACGCACTACGCAATACGCTTGCTTGACCCTTGCGTTGGCGATTTTCAATTCAGGGCGTCGCCCCGGCGGGAGGCTCCGGCTGTTCCCGCTGCGACTTCAGCGGAAGCACCACGGTGAACGCCGCACCCTCTCCGGGCTTGCTGGACACCCGAATGGTGCCCCCGTGATTCCGCACGATGTTGTAGCTGATGCTCAGCCCCAATCCGGTACCCTGCCCCACCGGTTTGGTGGTAAAAAAGGGATCGAAAATTTTCCCCTGCACCTCCTCGGGAATTCCCTTCCCGTTGTCCCGGATGGTGATTTCCACCGAATCCCCTTCCCGCCGAGTGATGATCCAGATGTCTCCCGGTCCCTCAATGGCCTGAATGGCGTTGAGCAGTAGGTTCATAAACACCTGATTCAGTTGCCCCGGATTGCAGGGCACCGGGGGAATATCGCCATATTCTTTGTGGATGCGAATGCGGTTTTTGATTTCGTTGTTCAGCAGCACCAGGGTGGATTCCAGCCCCTCGTGAATGTCCACCGCCTTGAATTCCGCTTCATCTAATCGGGAGAAATTCCGCAGATTCTGCACCACCTCCTTCACCCGGCGGTTGCCCTCCAGGGTTTCCTGAATCAGGTGGCGCATGTCCTGCTGGATGAAGCCGAGATCGTATCGCTCATCCAGTTCTTTCAGGCGCGCCTGAAGGGTTTCCTGGAACTGGCCGCTATTGGCCCCGTTGGTGAGCAGATTCAGCAGCTCGGTAATGGCCTCGGTGTATCGCTGAAGCTCCTTCATGTTGGCGTAGATATAGCTGATGGGATTGTTCAACTCATGGGCAATTCCGGCCACTAACTGCCCCAGGCTGGCCATCTTTTCGCTCTGGATCAGTTGCATCTGGGTTTCTTTCAACTCCCGATATAGCTGCTCCAGCTTACGATTTTTCTCCTCCAGTTCTTTGACGTATTTTTCCCGAATTTCCGCTTCGGTAAGCTTTTGCACCAATTGGCGGGTCTCTTCGATGTACAGATTGTTCTCGATGGCGATGGCGGCCTGCCCGGCCAGAATTTGCAGCAGCCCCAGGTCCTCGGGGAGGAAATCCCGTCCATCGGTGCGGGCGCCTAATAGCAACACGGCAAACAGCTTTTCCGCCCGCCGCAGGGGGATCACCAACACCACTCCCTGCGCCGCCAGCGCCGGGAGGTGTTCCTTTACCGCCGGGCGCCGCAGGAGCGACCGATGGCGCAACTCCTTTTGCAACCCCTCCGGAAGCGCCGGAGGCTGCTTTTCCCCGGGCCATTCTCCGGCCACGGCCTGCAGGTGCGCCTTCTCGCCCTGCACTTCCAGCAGCAGGCAGAAACGCACTTTCATCGCCCGATGGATGGCGGTAACCATCTGGCGGTACAGTTCCCGGTTTTCTTTAATGAGAATAATCTGCCGGGAAAATTCCTCTAACAACCGGCGATCCCCGGCGCGCTTGATCTCCAGCCGGTGGATTTTTTCCATGAATCCGGCGATGATGGCCATCAGCGCGGCCAGAGTCGCGATTTGGGTCATCAGGATCGTGGGAAGGGTGGCTTCGGCCAGGAGACCGAAGACCAGATACAGGAGAACGAAGGAGCCGATCAGGAACAGGGAGGTCTGGGTATTTTGCCAGCGGTACCGCCGAATGGCCAGGGTCAGGAATCCGGCGTACATGCTCAGCAGCAGCAGAAACAACCCCAGGCTGAGCAGGAACCGCCGTCCGTGCACGGTGCGAGAAAGATACTGATAAGTTCGCACCGCCGCCCGGCGTATCCCTCCCATTTCCTGAATCGGATACTCCCGCCCGGCCCGCAATTCTGCCCGCCGCACCGTGGTGCCGGAAGGGAAACGCACCTCCACCGCATAGGTGTAGGCCGGATCCACGCCGAAATGCGCCACCGGCTCGGAAAGGGACAGATAACCCGATCCTCCGGAGATTTCCCGATACCCCACCGGCGTCAGGGAATCGCCGATCTGGCGGAACAACCATACCTTTGCTCCGATGCCGTCTCGGTTGCTGAGCACACCTTCCACCCGAATGCGCAGGAACCGCCCGTTGTTCAGGGGATTGGGATAGAGCATGCCGGTGGTGTCTTTGTTGGCGACAAACAGATCCAGATCCCCGTCATGATCCATGTCCGCCACCGCTGCCCCGGTGCTGTAGCGGCGGGTGTAGCGCGCGGGCAGGGAAGGCTCTTCAAAGGCCAGCACAAATTTTGCGGAATCCCCGGCAAGGCGGTTGAGGTAGAGCTGGTTGGGGCCGATGTTGGTGAAAAAAATATCCAGCCATCCGTCGTTGTCAAAATCGGCCATGAGGCTCCCGTAGGCGGGATATATGTTGTCAATCCCGGCTTCTTCGGTGATGTCGGTAAAGCGCCATTGGCTGCTATCCGGGCGGATGTCGTTGCGGTACAGGCGGGTATCTCCGGTGCGATCGGTGACCACAAAATCCAGATCCCCGTCGTTATCTACATCGCCGAAGGTAACCCCGTTGCTGTTCAGAGAAGCGTTCAGGTGTGCCAGGGGCAAATCCATCGGCACAAACCGCCGCCCCGCGTCGTTGCGGTAGAAGATATCCGGGGCAAACCAGTTGCACACGTACAGGTCGGGATCGCCATCGCCGTCCACATCGGCGAAGGCGGCGCCCTGGCTGGTGGCGACCTCGGTCAGGCCGTATTCCCGGGAGCGCTCCTCAAAGCCGCCGAAGCCATCGGCGATGAACAGATGATTGCCGTGATGCTCATCGGTAACGAACAGATCCAGATCGCCGTCGCCATCCACGTCAGCCCAGACCCCGGCGTTGCCGTCCAGAGGGGGATGACGCCGCCCGAAAGCATAAGCCTCAGTAAAGCGCAGGTCTTCCTGCTGAATGTAGAGGGTGGTGGTGCTTCCCCATCCCACGATCAGCACATCCTGCCGACCGTCGTTGTTGGCATCCACCGCCGAGGCTCCTAATTCCAGATTCTCCCGCCCCCGGGACATGAGATTCCCTCCCAATCCCGAGGGAATGGTGTAATCCCGAAAGCTCAATCCCCGCCCCTGATTCAGGAACAGGCGATTCAAATCCCGGAAGCGCACCACGTAAATATCCGGCCAGCCGTCGTTATTCAGGTCACGGAAAACCACCCCGTAGCTATCTTCAAATTCGGGGATCAATGGGGTCATCGGTGGGGTGAGAAACATGCGCTGAACCCAGGCCTGATGAGCGGGAGATAGGGCCCTGTGCTCCAGAGCAGGCGCCTGCCCTCGCAGGACTCCCCAGATTCCCCAGAGCAGAAGTATCAGAAACCATGTTTGTCGTACTGGATTCATTCCCGGCCAATCCCGGAATTCGTGAATCTCCCCATAGTATGGTCAATATACTGGTTGGGTTCCCCATACTCAAGTGCGGGTCTGATTTGGGGCATTTGGATATTGGGATATTCGGGCATTGGGGCATTTGGATATTGGGGTATTCGGATGTTGGAATTGTGCTATCACCTGCGATACGGGAATTTTGGCGAGTCTTGTATTGGGTCCGCGCTAAGTACCC
>CAYQGB010000200.1:0-7563 GCA_964416895.1 uncultured Calditrichaceae bacterium | reverse complement strand
GAAACAAAAGAATGGAACCTTTCACGGGATCAATCCATCAGCATGGGTATTCAAGGGGGAAAAACGATCTTAGAAAGAAAGCACCTCGATGGCTTTGAATTTGACCGGCTTGCCTTTGTACGTCGCCGGTTGATAGCGATATTTCTTAAATGCGTCGATGGCGATTCGATTCAATTCCGGCTTGTCTGCAGGCGAGAGCAACTTAACCTGCTCAACCTTTCCATCTTCTCCCACAATGCATTCCGCCAGAATCATCACCAGTTCATCTCCTTTGAGGTCTTTGGGAACAAACGGCTTCTCCCGGTGGATATAGACCTTTTTCCCTCCGTCGATCAGGTTTTCTTCTACCACCCCGGGAGGCAAGTCGCTTCCGGAAGGCTCTTCTGCCGGGACCAGTTCAATGCCCAGCAATTCCTCCACGTTCTGGCTCTCCGCACTCCCGGAGGAAGGGGCCGCTCCGGTGGTCGGTGGATTGGCCGATTCCCCCGAGGGTCTGGATGATTCAGAACGGCGACCGGTGGCCCGGGAAGCAGAAGCAGCAGAGGGCGAAGCTGTCGGAGCATTTCGCATTCTTTCGGCGCGCTGATTCAGTTCTTCCAATTTGCGACGTTCGGCGGTAATCAGGCTTTTCAGGCGATAGTATTCCTTTTGCAACTTCTTCACTTCGTCCTGGGTTTTGGCCAGTTCGCTGAGGCTATTGAGCATTTCCACCACTTTTTTCAGTTTCAGCGCCCGATTGATTTCCACCAGCACGTTGGGATCATCCGGTTCGATGGTCAAAATCGTTTTGTAATAGTCAATGGCCCGGGTGTACTGCTCCCCGGCCATGGCCGCATTGGCCTGATCGTGGAGATATTGGAGCATGTCCTGTTTCAGTTGCCGGGCGCCGGCATGATCGGGGGCCAGTTTTAGCACCCGGGTCAAATATGCAAAGGCGCTGCGCTCCCGGGGAGAGACGATCTGCCGACGGTCGAATGCCTGTCGGGCCAGTTGCATCAGAGAATCCGCCTGACGATGAACCAGCAGCTGCTCCCGCTCAATCCGTTCGATCTCTCGAATCCGTTCCACCACCTGTGCATTCAGAGGATCGTCGGGATACTCCCGCTGAAACTTCTGATATACCTGCAGCGCTTCGGCGTATTGCCCCTGCTCGTACAATTCTTCGGCGGCGGAAATCAGGGAAGCCCTCACGGTGCTTTCCGAAGAACGGGTGGTGAAATACATCATTCCGAACAGCGAGGCCACCGAGATGGCCACCAACGCCAGCATAAAAATCTGCCGGGAGCGGGAAGGCTTCGGCTTTGTTCTGGGGCGGGCAGCCTTTTTGCCCGGCGATGCAGACCGTGTTCCGGCCGTCGCCTGAGTGGAAGGGCGGGAAAGCGTTTCCTGCCGCCGGGGGGATGAGGCAAACGGCTCTTCCACCACGGAACTGCCGTTGGTCGCCGGTCGAGGAGTTGGCGAGGTTTTTCCATCGGCCTGAGGCTGCTCCCGGGAAGGAATGGTCACCGGCGGCTCCTCCCGATACCTTCGGGAAAACGGTTCGCCCGGAGCTGGCGCATCGGTACCGCCTGGAGGTGCCCCGGTGGGTGGGGAAGCATCCGTCGGTTCTTCACGGTCCTCCTTTAGCACATCGAAGAGGAGATCTTTTTCGGTGACGAAGGAAGAACCGGCAGTGTCCGGTTGTGCTTTTTCCTCCGGCGCCGAAGCGGCCTGGTCTTCCGGAGAAGGCAGAGCAAACTTCCGGATGGATGCTTCATCTTCAGGATCAAATTTAGCCGATGCTCCGAATGCCGAAGCACCCCCACCCGGAGTATCCCCACTTTGAATGGCAACCGTATCCTCAAGCCCATGAATGGGGCAAATCCGGGAGAGCAAATATCGCTTGCACCGCTTACAATAGTATTTTTTCCGCCGGCCGGGATTTCCGCCGGCCTTGCCGGAAGCCGACTTTTCTGCACCCGAAAGTGCCCCCCCGCAATGAGGACATCGGGATAATTCATCGCTCACCGGTTTGGAACAATGACGACATACCATGGTGGTTAACCTCATCTAAACAATTTTGTCCCGGAAAGAAGGGTGAGGGCGTTTTCCATTGGATGGTATACAGGATGGACAATAACGATGGGCATCCCCGGATCCTGTGCAGATACTGCACAACAATGGCAAATCCTCACCCCCTCTTCTGACATATCTCTCCGGGGAAGATCCGGCGGAATCCCTGAAAAAACCTGAAACTGCGCCGGTTTCCCCGGTGCCCGGCACTGCCACTCTCGCTTTTTGGCAAATTCCGTACCGTCAAGATACGGCGCTTCTTATCGGCAAATGTGCTCAATGTATCATTTTCCCATCCCGGTTTTTGTGATCTTTGCCCCAACGAAACCCGGAATAGTTTCATAAACGCCCCGGGTGTCGGCCCTTTTTCCGTCACTCCCACGGCGCTGAAGGGGAACAGAAGCGAGGGAGGAATGGGGGTTATATCTTCCATAATTCCCCAAAAATCGGTATAATCCGGGGTGCCGCATCCGAACGGCACGGCACCATCATAACCGAATCCAGCAAGAGGATACCCTCCATGGCAACCGAAGTGCGCGAAATCAACGGTCTGGTGGAACTGATCGAGGATCCCCGGGAGAGCCATTTAAGCAACGCCGATATTGCCCCTACTCGCATCCACCAACGCTCCTGGAACCGCTGGCATATTGCTTCCCTGTGGGTGGGGATGAGCGTGTGTATTCCCACCTATATGCTGGCCGCCAGTATGATCAATCAGGGAATGAACTGGTGGCAAAGTTTGCTGGCGATCTTTCTGGGAAACGCCATCGTGTTGATCCCCATGGTGCTTAACGCCCATGCCGGTACCCGCTATGGGATTCCTTTTCCGGTATATGTGCGCGCTGCCTTCGGCATTTTCGGGGCGCATATTCCCTCTTTGCTCCGTTCGCTAGTGGCCTGCGGCTGGTTCGGCATTCAAACCTGGATCGGCGGTAGCGCTATTCATGAAATCATCGGCATCATGTGGGAAGGCTGGCGCCATCTGGGCGGGAACTGGAGTTTCATGGGCTACACGCTGCCGCAATATCTCAGCTTCTTTTTCTTCTGGCTGATCAACATGTACTTCGTATGGGCGGGTACCGACTCCATCAAATGGATGGAAACCCTGGCGGCGCCCTTTCTGCTGGCGGTAGGTCTGGCGCTACTGGGATGGGCCTGGAACAGGGTGGGCGGCCTGGGAATTATCCTGCAAAAATCCAACGAACTGATCCAGGCGCAGCAACATCTGTCCTTCGGTCAGTTTATGCTAAGCCTGTTTATTCCGGCTCTCACGGCCATGGTGGGATACTGGGCTACCCTGTCGCTGAATATTCCCGACTTTACCCGCTATGCCCGGAGCCAGAAGGATCAGATATTCGGCCAGGCAATGGGCTTGCTCACCACCATGCCCCTGTTTGCCTTTATCGGTCTGGCGGTAACCAGCGCCACCCTGGTGCTCTACGGGGAGGCCATCTGGGACCCGGTGAAACTGCTGGCCCGCCTGACCGCCGAATATCACAACCCTCTGCTGGGGCTACTGGCAATGTTCGTGCTGGCGCTGGCCACCCTCAGCACCAATATCGCCGCCAACGTGGTCTCTCCGGCCAATAGTTTTTCCAACCTGCTGCCGCACAAGATCAGCTTCCGTATGGGAGGATTCATCGCCGGATTGATCGGCATCGTGATCATGCCCTGGAAGCTACTGGATATGTACCTCACCTGGCTGATCAGCTACTCCGGGTTGTTAGGAGCGGTGGGAGGAGTGATCGTGTGTGATTACATCCTGATCCGCCGGATGCGGTTGAATTTACCGGATTTGTATCGGGAAGATGGAGAATATACCTACCGGAAAGGATTTAACGGACATGCGTTGATTGCCCTTGCAGCGGGCATTGCCGTGGCCCTGATGGGCAAGCTGCATCCGAATCTGGCCTTCCTGTTTAACGGAGCCTGGTTCTCGGGAGCGATTGTATCCTTCGGGGTATACTACCTCCTCACGGGCAAGGAATAGAGTTGATTTCCCACCCGTCTATGCGTAAAATTTGGCTTTTCCGGTGACCACGACCCGAGGAGAAATGGTGAGAGTTCTGGTAACTCGATCTATCCCGGAAATAGGAGTGAACATTCTGCACCGGGCGGGTATTTCCACCGTGCTGAACACCGAAAACCGCCCTTTGCCGGAGGTGGTACGGGAACATCCTTCTATTGAAGGGTTGTTGTGTCTGGTTGGAGATACCATCGATGCCGCCATAATCGATGCAGCCCCCAACCTGAAGATTATTTCCAACTTCGGAGTAGGGGTGGATCACATCGACGTAGCCCATGCCACCGCCCGGGGCATTCTGGTCACCAACACTCCCGATGTGCTCACCGAAGCCACCGCCGATTTGACCTGGGCGCTGCTGCTGGCCGTGGCCCGGCGAGTTGTGGAAGGGGACCGCATTGTGCGGAAAGGGCGCTTTGGCGGTTGGGATCCCCTGTTCATGTTAGGAGCGGATATAGAAGGCCGAACCCTGGGAATCCTGGGAGCCGGGCGCATCGGTACCGCCGTGGCCGAGCGATCGGTGGGATGGAAGATGCCCCTGCGCTACTTCAGCCGACGACGAAACGCTTATCTGGAAGAACGCCTGGGAGCACGGCGGATGGAGCTGGAACAACTGCTCGCCGAAGCGGATTTTGTATCCATACATCTGCCCCTGAGTGAGGAGACCCGGCATCTGATCGGTGAGGCAGAACTTCGGCGGATGAAGCCCACTGCCTATCTGATCAATACCGCCCGGGGGCCGATCGTACATGAGGCCGCTCTGGTACGGGCGCTACGGGAGGGCTGGATTGCCGGAGCCGGGCTGGATGTATTCGAGCAGGAACCGGCGCTTTCACCGGGGCTGGCGGAGTTGCATAACGTGGTGCTAACCCCGCACATCGGCAGCGCCACGGTGGAGACCCGCAATAAGATGGCCGAGGTTGCCGCAGAAAATCTGGTGCGGTTCTTTTCCCGTCAACCGGTCATCTCGGCGGTAAACCCGGAGGTGCTCCGCACATAACCGGTATTCCTTGTAGTTCAGAAAAGCAAAAGTAAACGTCTGTCAACCACATCACCGAAGCGAACGAGGGAAGAACGATGGCAGCACTGGAGGGAAAACAGATTGTTATCGTGGTGGGACAAAAGAACTACAACGAAAAGGAGTTTCAGTATCTGTTTGAAACGTTGGAGAACGAAGGCGCCGACGTATGCGTGGCCAGCAACACATTGGAAAAGGCTCTGGGTCGGCTGGAGGGGTATGTCACTCCGGACTGCACCATTGCCGATCTCAACCCGGAGGAATTCGACGCCCTGATTTTGGTGGGAGGCTACGGAGCCCGGGTATACTTGTGGGATGATCCCGATACCCATGAAGCGGTGCGCCGGTTTGTGGAATCCGGAAAAGTGGTGGGGGCGATTTCCACCGCCCCGGTGGTGCTGGCGAAGGCCGGCGTGCTGAGAGGTCGCCGGGCTACCGGTTACCCCGACTACGAATCCACCCTGGCCATGCAGGATGGCGAAGCCCATTTTGTTCATGAAAATGTGGTGGTCGACGACAATATCATCACCTGCAGTCATTCGCGGTTTGTGGAAGACTTTGCCACAGCCCTCATCCAAAAACTGAAAGGAACCTGATGGCCGCAAAACCGGTGAAGGCCTATAAGAATCTGGAATTTTTGAACAGCCCGGAAGCCCGTCTGCTCCGCATCATGGCCGAGTATCTGGAGCCCCGGGTGCGGTTTCACAAGGAAGGTGTGGAAGACACCATCGTCTTTTTCGGTTCGGCGCGAGTGGTGGATCGGGAGCAGGCGCAACAGGAACTGAACCGGTGGAAAAAACTCTGTGAAGAAGATCCTTCTGAGGAAAATCTTCATCGGAAAGCGATAGCAGAAAAGCGGCTGGAACTTTCCCGATATTATGAAGATGCCCGTACGCTTTCCCGGATGCTCACCGAATGGTCGCTGAATTTACACAACACCCAACGGCGATTTCTGATCGCCTCCGGCGGCGGACCGGGCATTATGGAAGCAGCCAATCGGGGGGCCGCGGAAGTTCCCGGTGGGCGATCGGTAGGGCTGAACATCTCCATCCCCATGGAACAGAATTGCAACCCCTACATTACCGAGGAACTGAATTTTGAATTCCATTACTTCTTCATGCGCAAGTTCTGGTTTGTCTATCTGGCCAAAGCCCTGGTCATCTTCCCCGGGGGTTTTGGCACCATGGATGAATTGTGGGAGGTGCTCACCCTGGTGCAAACCCAAAAGGTGCGCAAGCGCATGCCGGTGGTGCTTTACGGGGAAGAGTACTGGAAAAGTGTAATCAATTTCGACGTACTGGTGGAAAACCTGATGATCAATCGGGAAGATCTGAATTTGATTTACTTCGCCAACTCTCCAGAGGAAGCGTTCGAATATCTTACCCGTCGGTTAAGCGAACTGTTCTTGACCGATACCGAATCCGCCCGAGAACCCACATAGCGCGCTACCCCACATGGACTTTCCCGAATGTTCTACGGCTGGCTACTGGCGATTTTAACGGGAATCTTTTTCGGCCTGCAAGGCACTTACGGAAAAATTCTCGCCCACCGTTTTCCCACCGCTTTTCTGACCTGGGCTTCCTTTGTTTTTCCCCTGCCGTTCCTGTTCATCTTGCTGTTTCAGGAAGGCATTCCTCCGGTGCAGTGGAAGGAGTTTATCTGGGCCACCGGGGTGAGTTTTCTGGTCAACGTGGTGGCCTGGTATGTTTTCTTCCGGGCGCTGGCCGCCTCTCCCATTCACCTGACGTTGCCGTTTACCGCTTTTACCCCCCTGTTTATGATTCCCATGGCCTACGTGCTGTTGGGAGAATTGCCCCACCGACGAGGTGTATTGGGCATTCTTCTGATCATCGGCGGAGCATACGGGATTCACTCCGGCGCCGGTGGGTGGCTTCAGCCGCTGCTCAATCTCTTTCGGGAACGGGGTACCCGATACATGCTTTTCGTGGCGTTGATCTGGTCGGTATCCGCCACCGTGGAAAAGGTGGCCGTGTTGAGCAGTTCGCCCTCTTTCTACGCCGTGGTCATTTTTGCTTTGCTGGGATTGGCCTATTTACCTTATGTGCTGGTGGGCTACCGGGAAAACCTGCTGGCGCTCAGATCGTATCTGGGGCCGCTTGCTCTGTGGGGAGTGATTACCGGGTTGATGATTATCTGTCAGTTTTCGGCGTTGCAATACCTTCCCGCCAGTTATGTTATTGCCTTCAAACGCGCCGGCGTAATCGTGGGAGTGATTCTGGGCTATTTGCTGTGGAAAGAAAACAATCCGGTAAAAAATACCCTCTTTACCGCGATCATCATTGCCGGGGCGTTGCTGATCATGCTGTAGAGAATCGCCCGGACGGCCTCATCATTCACCTGCATCGCCCGGGGGTAACTATCTTGACAACGTAAAACGTGATTGAGAATCAGGTCACGCATCACGCTTCACGTTTCACGCCCGGTTGCCAAAACTTCAGGCGGGGAAGGA
>CAYQGB010000199.1:0-7634 GCA_964416895.1 uncultured Calditrichaceae bacterium | reverse complement strand
GGAACGTGGGATGGGCTTCCAGCCCGTCGGTTTGCCGTGATGCGTGAAATCGGAACGTGGGATGGGCTTCCAGCCCGTCGGTTTGCCACGATTTTGTAGATTCAGAGAATGCTGCGTGATGCGTGAAAGAAACGGTTACGTTTCACGCTAAGTGGTCTGTTTCAGAAATTCTTGTAGGGTTAGGTGGAAGAATATGTAGGCGCGGGAGCGCCTTCTCTTCCTTCCACCGCAGGAGCGGTGGAAGGAGGCGGAAGCCCTGGATATTTTGGCTACGTATCGTAAAACGCAATTCGTGGTACGTGACCAAACCCTCAGCTACGTTTCACGTTTTACGTTTCACGCTAAGTAGAGAAGCCCTGGATATTTTGGCTACGTATCGCAAAACGTAATTCGTGGTACGTGACCAAACCCTGCATATCAAGCGGAATCCAGCCTGTCTATCGTTATAACCCGTTATAACCGGGGGGAATCCACCATGGAAAAACACATCAGCTTTTTTGCCCAGGTCAATCGGAATTTTGATAAAGCCGCGGCCTACACTTCCCATGAGCCGGGGCTGTTGCAGCAGATTAAAATCTGCAACAGCGTATACCACATGACCTTTCCCCTCAAGCGAGATGACGGCACCATCGTGACCATTGAGGCCTGGCGGGCGGAGCATAGCCAGCACAAGCTGCCGGTGAAAGGGGGAATCCGCTATGCCGCCAACGTCAATGAGGATGAAGTAATGGCCCTGGCCGCCCTGATGACCTACAAGTGCGCCATCGTGGATGTTCCCTTCGGCGGAGCCAAAGGCGGGGTAAAAGTCTCCCGCTGGCAGTATTCGCCCACCGAACTGGAGCGCATTACCCGGCGCTATACCTATGAACTGGTGCGAAAAAACTTTATCGGCCCGGGAGTGGATGTACCCGCTCCCGATTACGGCACCGGTCCCCAGGAAATGGCCTGGATTGCCGACACCTACAGCGCCCTCACCGATGAACCGCTGGAAGCCCTGGCCTGTGTTACCGGAAAACCGGTGGGGCAGGGGGGCGTTCGGGGTCGGGTGGAAGCCACCGGACGGGGCGTCTTTTTCGGGATTCGGGAAGCCTGCTCCATCGCAGAGGATATGAAAAGATTGGGATTAACCCCGGGCCTGGAAGGCAAAACCGTGGTGGTACAGGGTCTGGGAAATGTGGGCTATCATGCGGCGAAGTTTTTACAGGAAGGCGGAGCGATCATCGTGGGGTTGGCGGAATATGAAGGGGCCATCTACAATCCCCAGGGGCTGGATGTGGAACAGGTGATGCAACACCGCCGGGAAACCAAATCCATTCTCAATTTCCCCGGCGCTACCAATATCCCCAATACCGCCGATGCCCTGGAGTTAGAGTGCGACATCCTGGTGCCGGCAGCTCTGGAAAATCAGATCACCAGAGAGAACATGAAACGCATTCAGGCCAAAATCATTGCCGAGGCCGCCAACGGACCGGTTACCTCCGAAGCCGCCGATTTTCTGCTCAGCGCCGGTAAACTGGTGCTCCCGGATATGTACCTCAACGCCGGCGGCGTGACCGTTTCCTATTTTGAATGGTTGAAGAATCTTGCCCACATTCGCTTTGGCCGGATGAGCAAGCGGTTTGAGGAACGGGCATATACCCGGATTCTTCAGGCGGTAGAGAAGATCACCGGTAAAAAAGTACCGGAGGAAATTTTCCGGGAGGTGGCCCACGGGCCGAATGAGGAGGATCTGGTCAACTCCGGCCTGGAGGAGACCATGGTGAACGCCTATCATGCCATTCGGGAAATCCGCAAAAAGCACAACGACGAAATTTCCCTCCGCACCGCCGCTTTCATCAATGCCATTGATAAAATTGCCACGGCCTATAAGGAATTGGGAATCTTCCCCTAATCGGCGCTTTTTTTCCTGTTCTTCGGTTCGATTTCCGGGAGGAAAGGGGACCTGGGAGTCGTCCCACACCGGGGCAAATCCTCTTCCGGTTCCGCCGCTTCCCAGGGCAGTTCCCGATAGCGAAATTTTCCCGCCTTGATAATATTGAACTTAATGATCTCGAAGTTAGGGCTGAGGTCGAAATCCCGGGGGAGGATCTGGGTGTAGTGGCGCATGAGCAAGCCCGCGCCGTAGGGGCTGCTCACCTTATCTCCGTTTTCGGAAGGGGGCACCAGCACCGGTACAATTGGATAGCACACCCGTTGAAAAGCCCGGGCGATCATCCCGGAGCAGATCACCTGAAACTCATCCCCACTGCCCAATCGCGCCCGTACACTCCGGGGCTTAAAGCGGTTGAACCAGCCGGGCAGCAGCATCAGGGCAATGTCAATGATATTCTCCTGATCGTACTGCTTTCCCAGGTTGCTGATGACATCCTCGATGACAATCTGCAAATCCTTTTTGTGGATGCCGTATGGGCGGCACACCCGGATGTTGTAGTCGATGTATTTCTGCAGCGGCGAGGCGATGACCCCGGTACTGGGAAACGCTTCGATCACCAGATGCCGGGCATCCTCCCCGAACTGTTCCAGATACTTCTCCCGGTCGGGGCGGTGCCGCTTGATCAACTCATCGCCCACATACAGGGCGGAGTGGCTCCAGTGACTCTGCGACAGCAGCTTGATAATCCGGCTGATTTCGGAGCGCCCTTCTACCAGTACCACATCCCCCTTGCGGATATATTTGTATAGATGGCGAAGGTTGTTATATACCCGCCGTTCATAGGTTTCCACCGGCTGATCCAGCCGCCGGATAATATACTGCCGCAGTCGATCCACAATGTTGTCGATGACCTTCATGGGGGTAATCCTGTGGTTTACGTTGAATGCGGTGACATCTTCTTTCCGGTACTATCCCCCGGCGCGACCGTCTGTTTGGGGTGGGCATGATGGGAACGCAGAACGCTAAGGTGGTTCACTACCGTTCCGGGGAATCTCTTTACCGGCGCATTCAGCCGTGCCAGATCCAGGTGTTCCAGATTCCATTCTTCCGGGGTAGGGTGCAGACCGTTTTGCCGTTGGAGATAGATATAGTCCGGGGCCGCTTTTTCCGGTTCGGCCAGCAATAGATTGTCTTGAATGCGGCGCCCGAATACGGCAGCGATCTTTTCCGCAGCTTTTCGCTGTAACGTTTCCCAGAGCATAGTATTTCCGGATTATCACCATTTTGGTCGTTTTCTGGAAATATAATGAACCAATCCCGGAAAATAAAATGGTCGACGGTAACCATTCAGCTTTACCGTGAAGAAACGAAGGCGCAAAGGTGGAGGTTAAGAAGGCAGTGGCGGGAGGAGGATCAGCTTTTGGGTCTGTTGGAAAATAATCTGAGGAGGATCACCGGTGACGAGGGGGCTGCCCTCCGCATCCATGGCCACAATCCGATAGAAATAGATCCCCCCGGCCAGGGGCGTGCCCAGCTCGTCGGTACCGTTCCATTCCACCCGATGCTTTCCTGAAGTCTGCAGATCATCCACCAGGGTGATGACTTCCTGCCCCAGGATGTTATAGATGATGATGGTGACATGCGCCGAACGGGGAATCTGGTAGAAAATGACCAGCGGAGGCGCTCCGGCCACAATGGCGGGGGGATTGGTGGAATCGGGAGAGGCGAGCACCTGATCATTGGAAGGGGCGCCGGCCATTATCATCGGTGTCAACCATAATAACAGAAGAATCCAGAACTTACTCGGGTAGGATTTCATGTTCTGCTCCAGTCCGGTTGAAGTTACCCTTTTCGACAAGTTTGAGGTTCAGGCCACTTCCGATAAGACGTCCAAGCCGGCCAAAAAGTTTGCTTCCTCCACATCTTCGATCCGGGAACGCCGGGGCGGAATCGGGCGGTCCTGGATGAAGAAGCACTGCCGGCAGATAAAGTAGCGCACCTGATCTACCAGCCAGCCGCCGTACTCCGAGGGACGGAGCACTTCCCGGACGGTGGCCGAACATTCCACCCATTGATGGGCGCAGTAGCCGTTCATGATTCCCTCCCTTTATCCTTGTGGATAAGTTTTTTGAACACGCCGACCTAATATTTAAGATACATCCTGTGCGATCAATCCCTCAACTCTTCTTATAATACCTTTTGGCGCCGGAAAAAGTTGTCACATATTGGTCAAGAAGGGATTACAAAAAGAACCATTGACTGAAGTAGAGAGGCCCTTTTCGGTGGCGAACACCTGGCGGAGGCAAGGGGCTGGCAAAAAAGTTGCAATACAGGCCTGCATTCAAAAAAAGCACCCAATGGGCCATGAGGCGGGAAGTTCTCGAAAATCTTACCGATTCCCCATCTTTTTGTGATGTTCCGGGAGTCTTCGTCGAGTACTTTCCCATCTTAAACTGTTCATCAAGGTTACAAATTGCTTTTGGAGCACTGTTTAACTCGATGTTACTTCATTTCTATACTTTCATCGTTTATCCCGGGTATAAACATCCAGAGGTATCGTCATGCATATCGGATTCATCGGATTAGGAAAAATGGGCGCCAACATGGTGGAACGCCTTCTCCGGCATGGTCATCAGGTGACGGCATACGACCTCAGCCGGGAGGCCATTGATCAGGCGGTGGAAAAGGGCGCCGGGGGGGCTTTCTCACACCCGGAATTGGTGGCGGCGCTGTCCCGGCCCCGGATCATCTGGCTGATGGTGCCCGCCGGCGCGCCGGTGGATGAGAACATCGACCGGCTATTGCCCCACCTCTCCGAAGGGGATACGCTCATCGACGGGGGAAATTCCAACTGGAAAGAGACCCAGGCACGCGCCCGAAGGCTCCGGGAAGGGGGGATTCATTTCCTGGACTGCGGCACCAGCGGCGGCGTCTGGGGACTGGAGAACGGCTATTGCCTGATGATCGGCGGTGATAAGAGCGCCTATCAGAAAGCGGAGCCGATCTTTGCCGCACTGGCCCCCGAAGGGGGATACCTCTATTGCGGCTCCAGCGGCGCCGGCCATTTTGTAAAAATGATTCACAACGGAATCGAATACGGCCTGATGCAGGCCTACGCCGAAGGGTTTGAGATTCTGGAGAAAGCGCCCTTTGATCTGGATCTTCCCGCCATCTGCAACCTCTGGCAACACGGCAGCGTGATTCGTTCCTGGCTGCTGGAACTGGCCGAACGGGCTTTTCGCGAAGATCCTCATCTGGAAGGGATTCGGGGATTCGTGCCGGATAGCGGCGAGGGACGCTGGACGGTGCAGGCAGCCATTGATCTGGATGTCCCCGCCCCGGTGATCACCCAGGCCCTTTATACCCGATTCCGCTCCCGTCAGGAGGAATCCTTCGCCGATAAGGTGCTGGCCGCCCTGCGACACCAATTCGGCGGACATGCCGTCAAACGCAAATGAGAGGAGCCATGTTCATGGAACGACCGGACAACTGTGTGATGGTGATCTTCGGCGCTTCCGGAGACCTGACCTATCGAAAGCTTATCCCGGCGCTGTTCAATCTGTACACCCGGAAACTTCTTCCGGAAGGATTCGCCGTTCTGGGGGTGGGACGTACGCCTCTGAGCGACGAGGATTTTCGCAACCGAATGGAAGAAGGGATTCACCGGTTTTCTCAAAATTATGAAGATTCCCGGGAACAGCTTGCCGCTTTTCTTGCCCGCCTGCACTACCAATCGCTGGATACCGGGAATGTAGCGGATTATCGCCGGATGGTACCCCATCTGGCAGCTCTGGATCAACAGCATCGGGCCGCCGGGAACTATCTGTTTTATCTGGCAACCCCTCCGGCGCTGTTCCGAAAGGTGGCAACCGCATTGGGGCATCTGGGGTTGCATCGCCAGGATGAGGGGCAGGGATGGAAGCGACTGATCGTGGAAAAACCCTTCGGCTACGATCTGGAATCTGCCCGGGAGCTTAATCGCACTCTGCATCAGGTATTTCAGGAAGATCAGATTTACCGCATCGATCACTACCTGGGAAAGGAGACGGTACAGAACATTCTGGTGCTGCGGTTTGGCAACGGGGTGTTCGAGCCTTTGTGGAATCGGAATTACATCGATCATGTGGAAGTGACTGCGGCGGAGCGTCTGGGCGTGGGACAGCGGGGGCGCTATTACGACCGCTCCGGGGCGCTGCGGGATATGTTTCAGAACCACCTGTTGCAACTGGTGGGAATCGTGGCCATGGAGCCGCCGGCTTCGTTTACCGCCGATGCGGTGCGCAATGAGACCCTGAAAGTGTTCCAGGCCCTGCGGCCGATCTCTCCGGAACAGGTTGCCCGACAGGTGGTGCCGGGGCAATACACCGAAGCGGTAATTCGAGGAGAGCGGGTGCCGGGGTATCGTCAGGAGCCGGGGGTGCCTCCGGATTCTCGTACGCCCACCTTCGTGGCGGTAAAGTTCTTCATCGACAACTGGCGCTGGGGAGGGGTGCCGTTTTATGTACGCACCGGCAAGCGCCTGCCCACCCGGGTCACCGAGGTGGTCATCCATTTTAAACAGACTCCCCACCTCCTGTTCGGCCAGCCCGCCCGGCAGTGCTACGATTGCAACCAGCTGGTGATCCGCATTCAGCCGGATGAGGGCATCCTGATGAAGTTCAACATGAAGCAGCCGGGCAACGGGTTTACCGTCAAAACCGTGAATATGGATTTCCACTATTCGGAACTGGCCGACGTGTATGTGCCGGAGGCGTATGAGCGGCTGCTGCTGGATTGCATGTTAGGAGACGCCACCCTGTATGCCCGTTCCGATGCGGTGGAAGCCTGCTGGCAATTTGTGGATCCCATCCTCAAGACCTGGGAATCCCATCCGGAAATGAAGCTGTATGGCTACCCGGCAGGGTCCTGGGGGCCGCCGCAGGCCCGGGCCCTGTTCGAGGATCCGGAGATGGACTGGCGCTATCCCTGCCGGAATCTGACACAGGATGGGGAATACTGTGAGTTATAGGAGGTGAGACAATGTCTCGGGTACGGATTTATCCCACTGCCGGGGATCTGGCCGATGCCGTGGCCCAGGAATTTTCCCGGGCGGTGGAACAGCATGTGCATCGGGGAATTCCTCTGTTCGTGGCTCTCTCCGGAGGAACCACCCCCGCGATTCTGTTTCGGCGACTGGCTCAATCTCCCTGGCAGGAGAGCATCTCCTGGCGACGGGTGCACTTTTTCTGGGGGGATGAACGCTGTGTGCCGCCGGAGCATCCGGAGAGCAATTTCGGGCAGGCGGATACCCTGCTGTTGAGCCACATCCCCATTCCCCGGGAAAACATTCATCGCATTCGGGGGGAAGCCCCGGCGGAGCCGGAGGCGGAACGATATGCCGAAGAAATCCGGCGCTGGGTGCCGGTAGATGAAACCGAGGTTCCCCGGTTTGACTGGATATTTCTGGGAGTGGGAGAAGATGGGCACATCGCCTCCCTGTTTCCCGGCTCCCCGGTGCTGGAAGAGCGCAAGCGCCTGTGTGCGGTGGCGACGCATCCTCATACCGGGCAGCAACGAATTACGGTGACCTTCCCGGTGATCAACAATGCCCGCCGGATTTTGTTTCTGGTCACGGGCGCCAAAAAGTCCGGGGTAGTTCGGGAAATCCTGAAAGGGGAACCGACGGCACAGGCGTATCCTGCGGCGCTGGTAAAACCCGGGAAGGGCGTTTGCCAGTGGTTTCTGGATCGTGATGCGGCGGCGCAATTGTAAGTTTCGCGAA
>CAYQGB010000198.1:0-7638 GCA_964416895.1 uncultured Calditrichaceae bacterium | reverse complement strand
TGTCAGGTGATGGCGCATCCGGGTACCTCACCCCGCCTCCGGTTCTCCCAACAGCCCTTCGGCATAGAGATGGGGATCGAACGGTTGCAGATCATCCAGCCCCTCCCCTACCCCGATGTAATATACCGGCACATTCAGTTGATGGGCAATGCCGATGACCGCCCCGCCTTTGGCCGTGCCATCCAGTTTGGTCAACACGATTCCATCTACCCCCACCGCCTCAATGAACTGCCGGGCCTGCGCCAGAGCGTTCTGCCCGGTGGTGCCGTCCAGCACCAGCAGCCGCAGATGGGGCGCCTCGGGAATGACCTTGGCCATGACCCGGTTGATTTTCTTCAACTCTTCCATCAGGTTCACTTTGGTATGCAACCGCCCGGCGGTATCCACCAGCACCACATCTACCCCCCGGGCTTTGGCCGCCTGCACCGCATCAAAGGCCACCGCCCCGGGATCCGATCCCGACTGATGGCGAATCACCTCCACCCCCACCCGGTCGGCCCACACCTGCAACTGCTCGATGGCAGCCGCGCGAAAAGTATCCGCCGCCGCCAGGAGCACCTTTTTCCCCCCTTGCTTCAACCGGTAGGCCAGTTTGGCAATGGAGGTGGTCTTGCCCGTTCCGTTCACTCCCACCACCAGCACCACAAACGGGCGGGCGGGTAACACTTCTTCCGGGAAACTCCCCGGAGGGAAAATCCCCGCGATCTCCTCTTTCAGCAAGCGGAACAGGTCTTCGGAGTTTTCATACTTCTCTTTTTTGACCCGCCGCCGTACCCGGTCGAGAATTTCCAGAGTCGTATCCACCCCCACATCCCCGGAGATGAGGATGTCTTCGATTTCTTCGATCAACTCTTCGTCGATCTTGCGATGGGCGCGAATGGCATAGGTGATTTTATCGAACACCTGCTCCCGGGTGCGGGAGAATCCTTTTTTGATCTTATCCAGCAAACCGGCCATAATCTGCACGCTCCGAGTAATTACATTTCCTGGTCCTGAATCATGGGTTGCGCTTCCAGGGGCCAGATGAACAGCACCCTTCCGATCAAACTGCTCACTACCACCGCGGCCACCGCCGCACTAAAGAAGCCTGCCGGAAACCATCCCAACTCCTGCGCCAACCACAGGAGCAGCACGGCCAGTTCCCCCCGGGGAAACACGGCAAAGGAAAGCAGAATGGGATATTCTCCCCGGCGGAGTACGAAAAACCCAAAAACGAGTGAAATCAGCGCCAGCGCCAGCAGGGTAAAATCCAGGGTGGGCCAGAACATTTCCCCCGGCGCCCAGCTTCGCACCAGGCCATAGCCCACATACACAAAGGGAAGCATATAAAAGAAGGAGGCCACGGGAAAGAATTGCCGCCGCACTTCCAGATGGCGATTCCCGGAAAGCACCCGCATCAGCACGCCGGCGCCGAACCCGATCAGGGGAAGCAGCGCCAGGGCATCGCCGAATAGCTGAAAGGCGCCGTACACGAACAGGAGCACCAGAGCAATCTTCAGCGGAAGGGTATACTCCCCAATCCATTTTTCCAGCAGGGCAAATCCTCTCCGGGTAATGGGGGGAAACAACATGAGCACCAGGCACGCCCCTACAATCAGCAGGGGGACAAGGGATTGGGCCAGCGCTTCTGCGGGAGAAATGACCGGCCCGGCCACAAAATGCAACAGGGCAAATTCCACCAGCGCCACCACATCCAGCACCACCGCCACCTGTACCAGGTTGGTGAAAGGCTTTTTCAAGGCCGACACGGTGGGGAAATTGGTAGTCAGCACCGTGCCCACGTTTAAACTCACCAACGCAGCGATGAAAGCGGCAATGGCCAGAACGGTAGTTTGCCCTTCGGGAATCTGCTTCAGCATCAAATACCCCACCGCTCCCAGGCCGAGGATGTTCAGCCCTAACAGCATCAGGCTCTGGAGCAGGATGGGCGCCTCGCTCAGCCGATGCCGACGAAAAAATTTAAAATCGAAGGTAAACCCGATGTCCATCAGCAGCAAAAACAGCCCCAGAAAGGCCAGAAACCGGATGGCCGGGGAACCCGGAAAGGAGGGAAGCCCGGCATCCATCCCCAGCCAGGATTTGATCCGGGAAGTCCATTCCAGAGACTCAATCCCCAGAACGATGAATCCCAGGGCCACTCCGGTGAGGAGATGGGCGATGAAGTCGGCGATCTTCAGGGATCGGGCCAGAGCAATCAGAAAACTGTTGATTACCAAAATACCCGCCAGAAATACCAGCAGGTGCGAAACTTCTCCGGTCATCTAAGATCCTTTGAAATTTGGATAGTCGATGCCAAAGCGTTGTTTGTAATAGAAGCGGGTAACGATAAACGCGGCGGCGATCATGATCAAAAAGCAGGGAAATTTAACACACACCATCAGGGAAAGAAAGAAAATCCCCATTTTGACCGCTACCACCACCGAGGCGACCGTTTCTCTGAGGACGGCGCGCAGGAAAAAGGGCGACGCCAGCAGGCCGGCCCCCAGCAACAACTGATCCCCCAGAACTCCGGCCACTATCAGGGCGAGGAACAGCCCCACTCCACTGAGGCGCAGAGTTCGGCGAAGCCCGTACTGCACCGGAAAGGTCACTTTTTGGGTCTGAGCATCTCCGGCCATATCCGGCACGGTGGTCAACAGGTACAGGGCAGTGTTGTATAGCAAATAAGGAAGGGAGGCTCCCACCAGCGCCCCACCCGCCGGCTCCACCAGCAGCCACCCCAGAGCAAACGCCAGCCACCCCATGGCCATATTCGCCAGCAGTCCCCGAAGGGGGTAATCCTTCCACACAAACGGGGGATAGTTATACAGATACCCGGTGACCACCACGAAAATGATCAGCACCGAAAGGAGGGCGCCTCCCATCCCGGCGCCCACAGCCAGCGCCAGCAGGATCAGAAGCGCCGCTTCGGCATACCCGTGGGAGGGGGGGATCACCCCTTCCCCCAACAGGAACAGTTTGTGATTCCGCCGATCGGTGGCCACGTCCTGGAGCTGATTCAGGATGAAGCAGCCGCCCATGGCCGCTGCAAAGGCGATCATCAACAGCATTAGCGGAGCCGGGAACGGCCAGGGATGGACGAGTTCGCCCGGGCTGAAGAATCGGGTGTGAACTCCCCTCGCCGCCATATATCCGGCCAGCAGGGTGGTCCACCCCGGAAAGAACAGGATCGGGCGCGCCAGATATACGTAATCCAGCAGTCTCAACCAGCGGTTCACAACTGTACTTTTACCCGGGGCGTGAGAAATTTGACATTTCCTGATCGGTCGGTTCCGTGGTATGGAAAGCCGAATCGGTAAATCGGGTTCTTCGATCCGATTCGCCGATTCTTCGTTTCCCCGTTTCATTGACGCCACATGCCGGAGTTTATCTTTTCCAGACTCAGAGGATCTTAAAGCCGTAGTTGAAGGGAAACCAGAACCCCCGGCGAACGCCCCACTTCGGGCATTGCAGCAATCTTCATCGCTTCATCGAATTTGTATAGATGGGCATCCACATAGGCATCCACCAGGGTTAACAGATACGCCGCCCCCAGATACCAGATGGACAGGTTGCGGGTCTCCCGATGATCCCGGTTGCCGGTTTTCTTCCAGCGGTTATGAAAGTGCACAATGCGCCACATCAAGAATCCCTGCAGGGCAAAGGCCAGGCCTCCCTTCACATATTGTTGATTATACACCTGCCCCCACCCCGGCAGTATCGCCGATCGAGCCACCGCCCCCCAGGGAGATTTCAGCGGTCGGTCGGAGAGCAGCCGGGTGGTATCCAGTTCGGCCTGTGCCGTGGTATCGGTTACCTCCTCCCCGGCCATCGCCGGAAACAGGGGAAGGAGCAGGGCCAGAAAGGCTGCCAATACTGAGAGTCGAATGTAAAATAAACTGTTGGTCATTATTCATCCGTTTGTTCACAAGGATCACGGGACATGAGAATTCTCCGGAGTATGCCCGAAGATCGGCGCCCGGCCTCGGTAAACGTATTGCGTATTGCGTATTGCGTATTGCGTATTGCGTCGTGGCCGGTTACGCAATACGCAATACGAAATACGCTGTTGAACATTTCATGCCAATAGGCGCCTGCTTGCCAATCGGTTAACCAAAATTCTCACGCGTGATGTGATTGCACATCACCAGGCACACAAACTCGCAAAGCCCCCGGTTGAAGGCTCACTTCAACGGAGTGAAAGCCGTGGGGGGAGAGCAACTCTCCGTCGGCGTGCACCGGAAGCGGTTCGTCTGCTTCCACCCGCAGGCGTTGCGCCCGTCGCTGCTGCACCTGGGGAAGCCGCAGGTGAGCGCCCCGCACGGCCAGGGGAAGGTAGCGGAAAATCTCCGATTTGCGCAAGGCTTGAAAGATGCACACCTCCAGCCAGCCGTCGTCGATCCGGGCGCCGGGATTGATCCGAAATCCTCCCCCCAGATATTCCCCGTTGCCCACGGAGATCATAAACACAGGGCGCTCCTCTTCATCTCCATCGATGTGCAGGCGCACCTTCTGATTGCGATACTTCCAGGCTGCTTTGAGCACGGAGAGCAAATACAGGGGAAGCCCCCGCAGCCATTTTATCTTGCGGCTCTCCACCACCGCCCGGGCGTCGAAGCCGATGCCCAGCCCGTTCACAAACCGGTATCCGTTGGTCATCCCCACATCCACCGCCCGATGGTTCCCCCGGCGGATGATGTCGATGGCCGAAGCCACATCCCCCGGAAGCCCCACACTGCGCACAAAGTCGTTCCCGCTGCCGATGGGAATCACCCCCAGAGCAGCGCCGCTGTTCCCCAATCCGTTGACCACCTCAAAGATGGTGCCGTCTCCCCCGGCGGCGATCACCGTGTCGGCATCACCGGCCATTCGGGAAACCAGTTCCCGGGCATGGCCGGGTCGTTCGGTGGTATGCACTTCCAGCGGTTTCAATCGCCGACGGGCCAACTCCACCAGTCGGCGGGCGCAGCGTCTTGCCCGACCTCGACCGGCCGCCGGGTTCAGGATCAGATGGTAGGTCATAGGGGTTTCCGTGGGTGGCCTTCCCCGCATCCGCTGCCCGGTTGCTTATTTCTCCACCACCCCGGCAATGCAGTCGATTTCCACCAGCACCCCTTTGGGAAGCCGACGCACCTCCACCGCCGAGCGAGCCGGGGGGTTCTCCCGGAAATATTCTGCGTACACCTGATTCATGCGGGGAAAATCATCCATATTGTGAAGGTATACGGTGGTTTTGAGCACGTGGGAGAAATCGCTGCCGGCGGCTTTGAGCACTGCGCCCAGGTTTTCCAGCACCTGCCGGGTCTGCGCTTCTATATCCCCTTCGATGACCTCGTTGGTTCGGGGATCAATGGCAATCTGGCCGGCGGTAAATACCAGCCCTCCGCTGACGATGGCCTGGCTATACGGGCCTACCGGCGCCGGCGCCTGATCGGTGCGCACAACCTGCTTCATAGCTCCTCCCGTGGATATCTTAGTTGGATGGGGTACGATTCGTGTTTGTGCCTCTCCGCAAGGCCTCCGCAAATCACATAAAAATTCTCTCCACTTCCCCCTTGCCCTCCCGAACGATCTCCACCTCGCCGTTGAGGATGCGCAGGATGGTCGATTCGCCGCTTTCCGGGAGCGGGCCGGCATCCAGCATCAGGGCGGCAGCATTTTCCAGTTCCGGCGGCACCACCAATTCGTGGTAAACGCCGTTAGGCATCAGATGAATGGAAGAATTCAGCAGGGGGTGTCCCAATGCCTCTACAATCTCCAGAATCAGGCGGGAGTCGGGAATTCGGATGCCCACTTCTTTGCGGCGGCTGAGCATCAGGCGAGGAATCTGCCGGGTGGCAGGAAGAATGACCGTAAACGGGCCGGGAAAACAGCGCCGCAGCAACCGAAAGGTGGCCGTGTCAATCCGGGCAAATTGTGCGGCCTGGCGAATGGAAGCACAAATCACACTCATGGGAACAAACTTGGATTTTCCCTTCAGACGATACAGTTTCTCCATGGCCTGCTTCTTGTAAATACTGCATCCGATGCCATACACCGTATCGGTGGGATAGATCACCAGGTCCCCGTTGTTCAGCGCTTCCACGGCCTGCTGAACTATCCGTCCATGAGGGTGATCCGGATATACTTTGATCCGTTCCATCTCCGCAATGCTCCCATTCCGCCGTTCAAAGGAGAACCTCATCGGTCTCTCCATAGGAAGATTTTTTGTATGCAGACAGGCAAATTATACAGCATTCGGTAACTTTTTCCAATAGAAAAGGCGAAATCCGGAGGTGGCCGCCTCCGTTTGGTGGATGCCCCCCTCAACGGGCAAGACCGGTATCGTCAATATGTTGGGGAATCTTAAGGGAGAGTCGGATTCCGGAAAAGCTACAAAAAAACAGGCAGGTACCGTCGAAACACCCTCCGGGTACCTGCCTGCCGGGATGGCGATCAGCACTACGGGAGCACTGTATGCCGTTGTGTCGCTTCCGCAGGGCTTCCGGGAGTGACGCTTCCTGATCGGGGAAGCGACACTCCCGATGGGCACTTTATCGGGACATTCGCTTCACTTCATCAGGATCATCTTCCGCACCAATCGCTGATCGCTACTCCTCAATTCATACAGATACACGCCGGAAGGCACCGGCTGCTCCCGATCATCCCGTCCGTTCCACTTGAAGGTATGCAGTCCGGCCGGATAGCGCCCCTCCGCCAGCGTGCGCACCTTCTGCCCCTGAACGTTGTAAATGGCCAACTGAATCTCCCCGGCCCGGGGCAGCAGGAAGGCAATCTCCGTTTCCGGGTTAAAGGGGTTGGGATAGTTGGGATACAACCGAATCTGCAGGGGCGCCTGTGCGGGATCGGCGTCGCCGATGCCGGTGGGCGTGAGATTGATGGTCTGACTATCCCATTTCAGGGCCGGTTTCTTGTACCCTGCATTGATGGTATATTCCCCACTCTGAGGAGCGGTCAGGATAAACGGGTTATTGGCGGTGGCGTCAATGAAATCCACCACGTTGCCGTTGCTATCCACCAGTTCTCCGCCAACCTTTTTGCCTGCCTGCACTCCGGTGACGTGTACCTCCACTTCCAGAGGACTGATCTGGGTTACCGAGAAAATGCCGCTTTCCGGTGCATGGCATCCGTTGCTGGGGCCGCATCCGGGCGCCGGCCCGTTAAACGAAGGTTTGGACACCACCAGCGAGTAGGCCAGAAATACCAGCGCAGAAACAACCGTGACCCATATCGAAACCCGTAACTTCATAGCTGAACTCCTCTTGGTTTAACACCGCAACTCCGTGAATTAATTGTGCGCCCCCGGTATTCACAACCGATATGCCATGCACCCGATCATTAGAATAATCTAATTTTACCTCGGAGCGTCGAACAGCCTTAACATTATGATTTTTAAGAAGAAAACCCTAATTTCAACCTCCTCCATCCCGGTGGCATAAAGTGCCCATGCGCAGGAAACGATGGGACCGAAAAGCATAAGTTTTCATTCTTATGTGTTTTTTCTACACAACGGGATGGTGACTTTGGATACATTGAAAAAGCAACAACCTGCCATTCTTTTTCCAACGTAAGCGCCACCTTACTTTTGCCGTGCGAATTGAGAATTGCTGGATAATTGTGCGGTTCAAGGTGAGCAGGTAACTTCCCGCAAAAAAGTTG
>CAYQGB010000197.1:0-7699 GCA_964416895.1 uncultured Calditrichaceae bacterium | reverse complement strand
AATTCTTTAAATAGGCGACTTTCCTGTAAAAAACCTACAAGCATTTATGAAATAGACCGCTCAGAATGAGTGTCTGTCAGGCCTTGAAGAGTATAGAACCACTGTGTTGACCTGATTTTCCGGTTTTTGGGTTCGTGACAGGCAAGGTTGTCGGTGCTGCAGGGGCGGTGTGCCCGGCCTACAGTTTATCCACAATCATAAAGCTCCACAAGAGCACCGGGTAGATGAAGGAGGCGATCATCAGGCGGCGGGCAGAGGCGGCGGTCTGGCGCCAGACCAGCAGCACCCCACAACTCAGAAAACCACCTCCCACCAGCAGGGCGATCCCCAGATACAGGTTCCCGGTCAACCCCGCCGGCGTGGGCAACAGGCTTACCACCAGCAAACAGAGGGAGGCCACGAGGATGTGCCCGTTGGTGAGCACCGCTCCGTTGGGCATTCCGGGAAACATCTTGTAGCCCGCCCGCCGGTAATCCTCCCGATACAACCAGGCAATGGAGAGAAAATGGGGAAACTGCCAGAAGTACAGAATGGCAAACAGGATCAGCGCCCCGGTATCCAGGCTATTTCGGGCGCCCACCCAGCCGGATACAATGGGAAGCGCCCCCGGTATGGCGCCCACCACGGTATTCCAGGGAGAAATCCGTTTCAGGGGAGTGTACAGAAACAGATAGATCACCATGGTGGCGGCCACCAGCGCTCCGGTGAGCCAGTTCACCCAGGTGGTCAAATACATCACGCTGGAGAGGGCCAGGAGGGTTCCGAAGGCCAGGGCTTCGCCGGGCAGCAGGCGAGCTTCCGGCAGGGGACGATGGGCCGTGCGCAGCATCCGGGCGTCGTACTCCCGTTCCAGATACTGATTCAGGGCCATGGCCCCGGCGCTGGCCAGGCCAATGCCCACCAGCGTATGCACCAGCCCGATCACATCCACCGCACCCACCGAAGCCACATAGTAACCGGTCAACCCGGCAAACATAACCAGCAGGGTCAATCGAGGTTTGGTCAATTCCAGGTACGCCAGGGCCCGGGTTCGCCGATCCCGATGGGGAATGCTTTGCGCCATCATCTCATCCACCCGAGGGCTGAGTTAGCAGGGATGTATCGGACTCCGTGGATCCCGAGGGAAGGCTCCGGCGACACAACCGCCAGGCCCACAGCATGAGCATTACGCTGGAGGCCAGGATCAACGCCCCCACCACCACATGCAGCACGGTCACTGGCACCGCCTTGCGGGTCCAGATGTTCAGCCCCCCCAACAGAATCTGAACCGCCACCAGACCAAGCACAATTCGGGTGAACCCTCCCACCCGAAAGTGGCTGCGAAACCGGAGGAACATGACCGTGGCGGTGATCAGAATCAGCAGGGCCATCACCCGATGGGCAAAGTGCACCGCGGTTTTGGCCGTCAATTCCGCTTCCGTCAGGGGAAAGGGTGCATTGGGGTCGTGGGGCAAATTCCCGAAAGGAGGAATAAGCCTGCCGAAAGCGGTAGGAAAGTCGGGGATAATCAGGGAAGCCCCGGTGTGGCGCACCACCGCTCCCAGCACTAACTGGCAAAATACCAGTCCCACCAGCAAAACGCTCCACCACCGCACCGCCGGTTCCGGGCGTTCGGTGACCTCAGCGGGATTGAAATTCATCCAGCGGCGGGAGGTAAACAGCGCGATGGCAAACAGCACTCCCAGGATACTCTGCGCCAGGGTACCGTGGGTGATGGCGATGGCAATGCGGGTGGTTTCCACGTGAGTGCCCCCGGTTAACTGGATGGCGGTATCCTGCACCGCCTCGGTGGACACGATCAGCACCCGCAGGCCGCCCAGGGTGGCCTGCAACAGCACCGCGCCCACCGCCGCCAATCCCAACAGGCGCACGTAGCGCCGGGACTCCGCCCGCCACAACCAGACGGCCAGCACCACCACCAGCAGGGCGGTCAACCCGGCCACCAGCCGATGGGAGTGTTCATACAAAATGCCCCCGATCATCGGGGGGGTCAAACTTCCATAAGAGAGGGGCCAATCCGGCACCGCATCTCCCGAACCGGTGCTGGTCACCGTGGCGCCGACCACAATCAACCCCACGGCTACCGCAGCGGTCAGGATGGCCCAGTAATGTAACCGACGGTTATACAGCCCTGCCATTCCTTCCAAAATCGCTCCTGTTGATTATCGCCCGTACTCCTGGATTTCCTGCAACTTCTGTTGCATCCAGGCCTCAAATTCTTCCGCCGTTTGTATGATAAACCTTCCTCGCATGCGATAATGTCCTAAACCGCACAGTTGAGCGCAATTGATTTCAAAATTTCCTGTGCGGGTGGCGGTAAAATATACCGGGATATCCAGCCCGGGAATGGCGTCCTGCTTCACCCGCATGGCATTCAGGGAAAACGAATGAATCACATCCTTGGAGGTCACATGCACGATAATCGGGCGTCCCACCGGTATGCGCAGTTCGTTGACCGTGGTAATATCATCCCGGGCGTAGGGATCATCAAAATCAATGCCCAGAGGATTCAGACTGGCATCCATTCGTTCCGGCGAGCGAGGCCCGAAAACCCCATCGGGGCCGGGATAGTGCACGTTCCAGGCGAATTGCTCCGCCACCACGTGAATGACCAGCGCCTCCCGCTCATCGGGGAAATCTTGCTTCAGGGTTGCCCAGGTGGGAATGGCGAAAGCAAACAGGAGAATCAACTCCGATACGATAACTCCGATCTCCTGCCAGTTGGCCAGACGCCCCTTCGCCCCCCGGTAATCCGCCCGGGGATGCTTTTTCTGGCGAAAGCGAAACAGCACATAGATAAAATAGGGCGTCCAGATTACGAACAGGATCAGCATCAGCCAGTGCACCAGGCTGAGCATATAATCCAGATTATGACCGTGTTCCGAGGCCAATGGGGGAAGGCCGAGATAAGGGCTGAGATCCGGCATATCTCAATTGCTCCTTTCCATTATGATGTTCTGGATTCCATTCTCCGGCGCCGTGGCCTGCGGGGGCCCGGGGCAGCGGCTAACTTTCCATAATCCGGGAAGGCAGGGCCAGCAGCACCCCCTGCTCGTTGATCACATAATTTCCCGAGGCCAGCAGCCGGGCGCGACGGTTCATGTGCACAAAAAACCCGATGATGCCTCCGAAAATCATCGTGGTCAATATCAGCAGCGCCAGCATGGCCATGCCGATGCCCCGGGTGGTGGGCGTATCCACCCCTGCCCCGAAGCACTTATCACAGGCGGCGGCCAGATCGGGGAGGAAAAGCAACACCAGCCCCACCATACCGCCCGGTCGATGTATATATCTGAAATAGACCTTCATGGCTTACCTCGTGATACTTACATTGGAGTGGGTAATACTTCATACGGGCCAACTCCAGCACAGGGGATGCCTGCGAAAGCCATGCCCCGGGAAAGTGGGGGCGCACCCCCGGTTCCTCAATATTTTATAGATTCCTCCCGTTGCGACGGGGGAAATGACGTCCGAAAAGATCAACCCGTCTCACCCGTCCTCTCGATTGAATCTCCGAACACCGGGATATATGCCACGGCCGGATCACAGATTGCTCAGATGCTTCATCTTCTGCCAGAAACGCATTCCGTAGTAGATGAGCACCAGTCCCACGACCGTGGACAAAATACCCAGAAAAAGATACATCCCCTGAGAGACGGCCAGATACTGCCGAAACGACCATACCCCGAATCCCAGTGACAGGAGAATGGCAGTACAGATAAAAAATAGATGCACCACTTTAAGGGACATGCATGCCCTCCTGACCGTGGTATGAGCCGACAAACAGGATAAACATAAAGATCAAAAACGCCCCGGTGAGCGCCAGGGTATAGTAAATGACCTTTTTTTCCGACACCAGATGCATGAAATACCCTGCCACCAGGAACCCCTTAATCGTCGCGATGCTCAGGGCGACAATCAGGGCCAGTTTTATGGGCAAATGCAGGTAGGCCACCGCCACCGTAACGATGGTCAGCACGGCCAGGGCCCCGAACACCACCAGATACACCCGCACATGCCGCTGCATATCCTGTGCATGGGTTCCGTCGCTCATAACTCCTCCTTACAATAGATAGATTGTAGGAAACAGGAATATCCACACCAGATCCACGAAGTGCCAGTACAGACCGGCCACTTCCACCCGGTTGGTAAATCGTTGAGGCTCGGTTTTCCACATCTTGCTTCCCGGTCCCCAGAAATAGAGATTGACCAGAACACCGCCCAGCACGTGCAATCCATGCAATCCGGTGAGGGTGAAATAGATGGCCAGGAAGTTGGCGTCATCGGGGTACATGTGATGGGAAAACTTGGCCCCATATTCAAAGCCTTTGACGATGAGAAACGCCACTCCGCACAAAATGGTCAGGCCCATGTATAGTTTGAAGCGGCTGAAGTTCTTCATCATCAGCGAGGCCCAGGACATCACCATGGTCACGCTGGAAGTAATCAGCACCAGGGTGTTGAACGTGCCGATGGGTATGTTCAGGATATCGAAGGAGGTTTTGTAAGCCGTACCTTCGATGATTCCCGGCCAGGCCGGAGCACCGATGCGGAGAAAAATGTACGAGGAAAACAATCCTCCGAACAACATCACCTCCGAGGCCAGGAATAGCCATATTCCCACCTTGGCATTAAACACCCCGGTATCCGGACGCGGTTTTACGGTATAGGGAATTTCCATGACGGTCTATGCCTCCTGTGGTACCCTTTGTTCTTCTGCCGGTTGATTTTGGGGAGTAAAATCCACGGAGCTTTCCGGAAGGCTGTATTCATAGGGCCCCCGATACACTCTGGGAATCACGGCAAAATTGCCATGCGCCACCGGGGGAGTGGGCGTGGCGCTCCATTCCAGGGTCGTCGCATGCCAGGGATTTTCCGAAACCGCCGCCCCTTTGCGAATGCTCCAGAACAGATTCACCAGAAAGACAATCTGGAACAGCCCCATAATCCAGGCCGAAATGGACATGAATTCATTCCAGTGCAGCACGTGTTGAGCAAACTCGTACTGCTCCCCTCCGTCATACAGGCGGCGATTGACGCCGGCCAATCCCTGAATGAACATGGGAAAGAAAATCCCGTTCATGCACAAAAACGTTCCCCAGAAGTGAATTTTGCCCAGCAGGTCGTTCATCTTTCGCCCGGTGATCTTGGGAAACCAGTAGTACACCCCGGCAAACAGAGCCAGAATCGTTCCCGGGGCCACCACATAGTGGAAGTGCCCGATCACGTAATAGGTATCGTGCAGGTGAATATCCGTGGGCGCCAATCCCAGGGGCAATCCGGTCAGGCCGCCGATGCCGAACATGGGCAAAAAGCCCAGGGCAAATAGCATGGGGGTGGTAAACCGAATGGAGCCGCCCCACAGGGAGAGAAACAGGCAGGACAAAATCACCACCGAGGGAATGGAGATGATCATGGTAGTAATCTGGAAGAAGGCGCTGATGACCGGCCCCATCCCGGTGATGAACATGTGGTGCGCCCAGACGATGAAGGACATGAAGCCCAGGAAAATAGCCGAATACACCATCAACTTGTAGCCGTAGAGGGGCTTGCGGGTATTGTTGGCGATAATCTCCGCCACGATGCCCATGGCCGGGAGGATCAGCACGTACACTTCCGGGTGGGCCAGAAACCAGAACAGATGCTGCCACAACAGGGGACTTCCGCCCCCGGCAATATCCAGCAACTCCCCGCTGACCACCAAACCGGAGGGCAAAAAGAAGCTAGTGCCGGCCAGACGATCCATGAGCTGCAAGATGCCTGCGGCTTCCAGCGGGGGAAAGGCCAGCAGCAGCAGAAAAGAGGTGACAAACTGCGCCCACACAAAGAACGGCAGCCGAAAATAGGTTAATCCTTCGGTGCGCAACTGGATGATGGTGGTGATGAAATTGATCGCTCCCAACAACGAGGAAGTGATCAGAAAGATCATCCCGATGAGCCACATGGTCTGACCGGTGGTTTCAATATCTGCCAGGGGTGGATACGAAGTCCAGCCGGCTTTGGCCGCTCCCCCGGGGATGAAAAAGCTGGCCAGCATCACCACCCCGCCCAGAAAATAGAACCAGTAGCTGGCCATGTTGATGCGAGGAAAGGCCATATCCGGCGCCCCGATCTGGAGGGGAATGATGTAGTTCCCAAACGCCCCCACCGCCAGGGGAACAATCCCCAGAAACACCATGATGGTGCCGTGCATGGCGCCCAGTTCGTTGTACACCTCCGGGGGCATCACGCCTCTGGCTTCCGCACCGAATATCCACCCCAATAGCGGTAGCGGTTCTCCCGGATAGGCCAGTTGCCAGCGCATCAACAACATCAGGGAAAAACCGAACAGCAGGAAAAACATCGCCGTAAAGGCATATTGCAATCCGATCACTTTATGATCGGTGGAAAATATATACTGACGCCAAAACGGCAAGGCGTGAGGATGGCCATCATGGTGGCCATCTTGATGACCGTTTCCTCTGGCGTTTGCAGACATAGCTTGAGTGCCCTTTCTTTTTGAGTTCACTGAGCGAAAAAAATATGCGCCTCACCCGCTGTGATGTACCCCTCTCACCCGGGTGAGGAAACTTGCCGGTGTTGACCTCAAGTCTCCGAAGGCTGTTACAGGATGGATCAACTCGACGGGCCAAACGTAAAGTCAACCGTCTGGGTCTCGTTCTCTCCGACCGTTACGGTTGCCGTGGCCGTGCCGTACTTCTCATGCCAGGCTTCCAGCACATAGGTGCCCGGGGGCACATGATTCAGGGTAAACGTGCCGTCATCCCCGGTAACGCTGTAGTACGGATGGGGCACCACACCGCAATAAGCGCTCATCCAGGGATGCACATCGCACTTAATTCTCACCATCACTTCCGGCTTGGTGAACTTGCGCGTTCGCTCATCCCCCTTCTTGGGCATCCCGAAATTGAACGGGCGGTTGACTTTGGGGAGTGCATGAATATTGTGCAACAGGGGATCACTATTCAAGATTTTGATGGGCTGGCCCACCTGCACCCCGAACACATGGGGTTGATACATACACCCATGCTGATCGAACACCACCGGTTCGCCGGGGGGATCGAATTTCTTCCCTTCCAGACCTTCCTTAATATATACAAACACCCACTTCAAGGTGTTATTTTCATTCACCACCACGTTCTCGCTAAACACCGGGCCTTCGTGCAGTACGCTGCATTCCGCATCCAGATTCAGCTTGCGCGGCTTCGGAGCCGTTCCCTGAAAATGCACCGTTCCGGTGATCGTTCCGGTGTACATGGAAATATCCGTACCTTTGGAAACTTCTCCTGCTGCTTCTTCGGAAGCGGCGCCGCCTGCCTGTTCAGATTCTCCACCACCGCCACAACTGCCCAGTACCAGAGTGATCCCCACCACCAGGATTCCCGTTAACAGTAGCCTTACACCTCTCATCGTTTGGCTCTCCTGTATATTTGGGTTAACTGTTAATTTGCTAAAAAATAAGTAAGTTAGAGTTTTCCGGCTTGTGAACGCCAAAGGTGTTCAGTAGCTTACGCGGGCTGATTCAGGGTGATGGAATGTGAAGGCATAAACGGAACCACTGCGGATCGCTTGTGCATACAAACCCGGATGGATTCACCGTAAGACAGATTACAATTTACAAATATGGATGGTGAGTTTATCGAAAAAAAAGCATAATGTCAAGGAGAAAGTAGGTAGTTTTTCTTAACCGAGAATTTTT
>CAYQGB010000196.1:2711-7707 GCA_964416895.1 uncultured Calditrichaceae bacterium | reverse complement strand
CTTTCCTCAAATTGCGGATTTGATTAGCACGGGGTAAAGGTATGAAACGGCGCAAGATTCCCTTTTATCTGGTGACCCTGGTGGTGGTTTTTCTAACCCTGCTGGTGTTGCGTAATCTCATTCAGGGGTGGATGATCGCTCCTCCGGGAGAGGGTGGAGCGGGGCACTCCCCGACCACGCTGGAAACTCTGGATCAGGTGGAATATCGAGCCTTTCCCATCATCGGCAGTCGGGTGGCGGTATGGATGATCGCCGAATTGCACCTGATGTTTGCCGCATTTGTGCTGGCGGTGCCCCTGTTTGCCCTGATTATTGAAATCATTGGATATGTTACCAAAGATAAGCGCTACGATAATCTGGCCTACGAATTTACCAAACTGCTCTCCACCTCCTTTTCCTTTACGGCCACCCTGGGCGCCCTGCTCACGTTCATGTTGATCGTACTGTATCCCAAACTGACCACTTACCTGGCCGAAGTGTTTAGCTGGACGTTCTTTCCCTACGTGTTGCTGTTCTTTTTAGAAGCGGGATTCCTGTATGCCTACTATTACGGATGGGGGAAATTCTCTCCCAAAGTGCATCTGGCCCTGGGGGTGGGGCTAAACATTGTGGGCACCCTGATCATGTTCATCGCCAACGCCTGGCTCACGTTTATGAATACTCCCGCAGGGGTGGATTTTCAAAGCGGGGCGGTGCTGAGCACCTGGGATGCCATTACCAACTACACCTGGATGCCCATCAACGTGCACCGGTTAATTGCCAACGTGGCCTTTGGCGGTTCCATTGCCGCCGCTTACGGGGCCTATAAATTTCTGGGAGCCAAATCCGATTCCGAGCGGGCCCATTACGACTGGATGGGCTATGTGGGCAACTTCGTGGCCATCAGCGCCTTTCTACCCCTGCCCTTTGCCGGATACTGGCTGGGCCGGGAAATTTACGCCTATTCCCAGACCCTGGGGGTGATTCTGATGGGAGGGACGTTTTCCTGGCTGTTCATCATTCAGGCGGTGTTGATCGGGAATCTCTTTCTGGGCGCCAACTATTACCTGTGGGTGGGAATGGAGCGCATTCAGGGGGCGGAGCGGTTCCGAAAATATATCGGTTTTCTGCTGGCTTCCATTACGATTTGTTATATCGTCTGGGCGACGCCTCACTCGCTGGTGGCTTCGATAGAGGAAGTGCGGGCGATGGGCGGTGCTCATCATCCCTTGCTCAGTGTGTTGGGTGTGATGTCGGCCAAGAACACTGCGGTGAACATTCTCATACTCACCACCTACCTCAGTTTTTTGCTATACCGCCGGGGAAACAAGGAACCCACCGTTTCCTGGGCCAGAGCGGGGAATCTGGCCCAATTCATCATCTTTGGAGTTGCCACTGTGGTTGTAATTGTCATCGGGGTGGTGGGGTATTTTGTGGAAGCCCGGGTGCGCATCGCCCTGTCGGTGCCCCAGGTACTGACGGTGCTGGCAGCGATGATTCTCATTACCGCCATCGACGTCCCCATGTTCAAGAATGCTCGCCTGACAGGAGAAATTCAATGGGGCAAAATCCAGAAGCGCGCCCAGTATGCCCTGTTTTTTCTGGCCGTCACCTTTACCTGGCTGATGGGCCTGATGGGGTACGTGCGGGCGGGATTGCGCAAACACTGGCATGTGTACGGGGTAATGCGAGATACCTCTCCGGATGCCTTTACCCCCACCCTGGGATTTGCCGCCACGGTGGTTTCCGTGACCGTGCTGATTTTCTTCTTCTTCATCGCCGTGGTATTCTGGCTAACCGGCCTGTCCGGTAAAGAGGCCTGGAAGGAACAAACAGCAGGCGAGATTATGCCCGAGGAGGCGGGATCATGAAAAACAATCTGATGATTTTGGGATTTACCGTGCTGGTGACCCTGTTCTACTGGTATGTGGGGCAGCAGGTGCCCCAGAAAGAGGATCATCCGCCCAAAGAGCTGGAATTCCGTCCGGACATGACCACCGAGGAGCTGGTGGAGATCGGCAAGCAGATTTTTGAGGGCAAAGGCACCTGTAAGAATTGCCACGGCCTTCCCGGGGGGCGGTTTCCCAATCTGGATAACATCGGCGCGATTGCCGGAACCCGCAAACCCGGCTACACCGACGTGGAGTATCTGGCGGAGTCTTTGTATGAGCCAAACGCCTATATCGTGGAAGGCTTTGCTCCGGGGATGCCGGAAATCGCCAAACCACCTATCGGCCTGAGCGATCAGGAAATTCTGGCCGTGATCGCCTATTTGCAATCGCGGGGAGGTACCCCCACGGTTACTCTGGATACAAAGTTGAAGTGGCAATCCTCTACCCCGGCGGCCACGGCCACCCCGACGCCGCCGGCCCCTCCCCCAACCCCCGCGGTGGCTTCCGGGGAGGCGCTGGACGGCCCGGCGTTAATGCAGAAATACCTGTGCCTGACCTGCCACAATGTGGATAACCCCGCTCCCCTGGTGGGCCCCAGCCTGTACGACGTGGGCAAACGCCTGACCAAAGCCCAGCTCTACGAGGCCATTCTGGATCCCGACGCCACCATCGCCGAGGGATTTCCGGGAGGATTGATGAAAACCACTCTGGAGGGAGTGGGCTTCTATGATCAATTGACCACCAAACAATTGCAAACGCTGGTAGATTACCTGGCATCACGGAAGGGGGAACAATGAACTGGTTGGTGCTATTGGCGATTGCCGGGGTAATGGTCGCATTGCGCCTGCTTACCCGGTTGAACATTCTGGTGTGGATGATTATCTGGTGGGTGGCCTGCTTTGTGGCGCTAAAATACGCCATTGAGCCGCCCCTGCCGGCATCCATCGTTGCCATGTTTATGGGCATCCTGACCCTGGCACTGCTGGCTTATCTCACTTCCAGCACGGAGTATATGACCAGCGCCAGAGAAGCGCTGGTTCGGTTTGTGGTGGATCGGCGCTATACCCTGCCCCTGGTGCTGGTGCTGGTCGGGTTGCCCGGATTTGTGGCCTGGAACGTCTATTCCGGGGCGACCAGAGCGCCTCAGCCCCCGGTGTTCGGGCGAACCATCCACCCGCCGCCCCCGGAGGAGATCACCTTTCGGGGCAAGACCATCAATCTGGTGGAAGCGGACAATCCCTTCCGCCCGTTGAAAGAGACCGATCCGGAAGCCTTTCAGCAGCATGTGCAAAACGGGCGCCGGGTGTATTATCAGAATTGTGTGTTCTGCCACGGGGATGACATGCGCGGCAGGGGCATCTTTGCCCACGGCTTTGATCCTCTCCCGGCCAATTTCCAGGATCCCACTACCATCGCCATGTTGCAGGAAGCCTATCTGTTCTGGCGCATCGCCAAAGGCGGGCCGGGCCTCCCCGACGAAGCCACCCCCTGGCTGTCGGCCATGCCTGCCTGGGAAAAATTCCTTACCGAGGAAGAAATCTGGGATGTGATTCTCTTCCTGTACGAATACACCGGTCATAAACCGCGCGCCAAGGAGGAAGTGAAAAAATGAAACGATTCTATCTCATAGGGTGGCTGTTGATCGCCGGTCTGCTGGGGGTGCAGGCTCAGGAGGTGGATATGGGCACCGAGCAGCAGGTGGAAGCGGGGCGAAAGGTGTATATGCAAAAGTGCGCCCATTGCCACGGCGAGGAGGGCGATGGCAACGGGGTGGCCAAACCCTTCTTTCGCCCCCAACCCCGGGATTTTACCGCCGCCACATTCAAATTCCGCTCCACCCTGAGCGGGGAGTTGCCCACCACCGAAGACATCAAGCGCAGCATCAAAAAGGGAATGCCCTATACGGGAATGCCCGGCTGGCCGCAACTGTCCGATAAAGAAATTACCAACCTGGCCTATTTTATCAAGACCTTTTCGGAAGAGGATTTCCGGGATTTTGGCAATGCCGAATCCATCACCATTCCCGATCCGCCGCCCATCACCGAGGAGTCCATTCAGCGGGGGCGGATCGTTTATGAAGAGAATCAGTGCGCCGATTGCCACGGGGATAAAGGGCGGGGCAACGGCAAATCCGCGCCCACGTTGAAGGATCAGTGGGATCAGCCCATCCGCCCGGCAGATTTGACCAAGCGCTGGACCTTCCGGGGCGGTCCCACCCGCAAGGACATCTACCGCACCTTCACCACCGGGCTGGATGGGTCACCCATGCCTTCGTATGATATTCAGCCGGAAGAGGACAAGTGGGCGCTGGTGAATTATGTGTATTCGCTGGGCGCCTCCGATGAACCGAATTATGCCATTGCCGCGATGGCGGTCGCCCGGGAAGGGGCGCTGGAACTCTCCCGGGGGCGGGCGCTGTTTGAGGATGCCCCTGCGGCTCTGTTCCCGGTGGTGGGGCAGGTGGTGGAGCCGGGGCGGAATTTCTATCCCGGAGTGAATGCCATCGAGGTGCGGGCGGTGTATAATCAGGAGGATATTGCCATCATGCTCACCTGGCACGACATGACCGCCGACACCACCGGCCACAATGCCCCGGATCTGGAAGCCCCCCCTTTCGACCCGGAACATGATCCCGCAGCGCCGTATACCGGGGAGTTCTCCGACGCGGTGGCGATTCAATTCCCTTCTAAAATGCCCGAAGGGGCCGAACGTCCCTATTTCCTGTTCGGGGATGCCAAACGCTCCGTGGATCTGTGGTTTGTGGATCTGGCGAAAGGGGAACCGGCCTTTTACATCGGGCGGGGCAGCGAAAATATCCGCCCCGGCGATCAACCCCTGGAAATGGTTTCCCGCTACGATGACGGGGAATGGATGGTGATCTTCAAACGCCGGCGAGCGCCGGAAAAGGGGCTGGCATTTGTGCCGGAAACCTTTGTGCCCATCGCCTTCTCGGTATGGGATGGCTTCAACAATGAACGGGGGAATCGCCGGGGAATTACCTCCTGGTATCACCTTTATCTGGAGCCGATGGAAAAGGAATCCCCTCTGATTCCCACCTTGCGCTCCGGCCTGATTACGTTTGTGGTACTGGCAGGATTGGTGGGGATCGTGCGGTTGAAATATCG
>CAYQGB010000196.1:1395-2611 GCA_964416895.1 uncultured Calditrichaceae bacterium | reverse complement strand
AGCATGAACCAAAATATGGCCGTATCCCCGCAAGCCTTCACGCCTTCTCTGATTTCCTGGAACCTCACCCGTCAGTGCAATTTGCGTTGCCCCCACTGCTACATGGAAGGGGGGCGGAAGGCGGAAAACGAGTTGACCACAGAAGAGTGCCTGGCCCTGATCGACGAATTGAAGGCGCTGGGCACGGAGATGCTCATCCTGACCGGCGGGGAACCCCTGCTGCGTAAGGACATCTACGACATTGCCCGTCGGGCCACGGAGGCGGGCATGTGGGTGGTGATGGGCACCAACGGGGTGCTGGTAAACGAACGGGTAGCCCGGAAGATGGTGGAGTGCGGGATCAAGGGAGTGGGCATCAGCATTGATTCCATCGATCCCGGGCGGCACAACCGTTTTCGGGGCGGCCCCAACTCCTGGGAGCATTCGGTACGGGCGTTAAAGATATGCCGGGAGCAGGGCCTGCAGGTGCTGGTGCAGACCACGGTTATGGAGGAAAATTATGAGGAGATTCCCCGACTGATCGAATTCGCCCGGGAGATGGGCGCCTGGTCGTTCAATCTGTACTTCATCGTGCGCACGGGCCGGGGGCGGGAACTGCACGAGCTTTCCCCGGAACGCACCGAGGCCATGCTCACCCATCTGGCGGAGGTGCAGGATACCTACCGCCCCATGCTGGTACGGGCGAAATGCGCTCCACAATTCAAGCAGATTGCCCATGCCCTGGGTAAACCCGGCCTGGAAAGCGGGGGATGCATGGCCGGTACCGCCTATGCCCGCATCACCCCCACCGGCGAGGTGACCCCCTGTCCATACATGACGGTGATCGCGGGAGATTTGCGAAAGCAGTCTTTTACCGACATCTGGCAACACTCCCCGGTGTTGCAACAACTGCGGGATGTACAACAACTTCAGGGGCGTTGCGGCAGGTGTGAATTCAATCAATTATGCGGTGGTTGCCGTTGCCGGGCCTATGCGGCCTTTGGGGACTATTTGCAGGAAGATCCCGCCTGCCGCTATCAGCCCACCGGCAGGCCCCTGGAGATTGCCGAGCTCCCCTGGAGCGAAGTCGCCCGGATGCGGCTGGAGCGGATTCCCATCGCGTTCATCCGCAGCAAAGTAAAACAGGGAGTGGAGGCCTACGCCCGGCGTAAGGGGGTGCATCGGATCACCGAGGAGGTGATGACCGAAGCCCTGGCCGGCGCCAATCGCCCGGAGG
>CAYQGB010000196.1:0-1295 GCA_964416895.1 uncultured Calditrichaceae bacterium | reverse complement strand
ATACGCAATACGCATTACGCAATACGAAAAAGCCCCTGTTTTTCGGAAACCGATAAATAGACACAATGTTGCATACATCTAATCCCGGAGGTCCTATGGAGAGTGTCGCCACCATCAATCGAGTGCAGGTAGTGGATGGGGTTGCTCAGGTGCAACTGGATGGGGAAGTTCAGGAATTTAAGGTTGCCGAGTTGCCCCAGAAGTTTATCCGCTGGCAACTGGATTATAAGCACAGCGTGTATGATGCCATTGAAAAGGATGAGTATATCCCCTTTAATGCCGGGCACCTCCCGGTGGTGGGCACCTGGAGCAAAACGGGGTTGGTGCCCAATCTGGCCAACAAAGGGGTCGGGTTTACGCCCAAAGATGAGTATCTGGAACACTATCTGAACCTGGTGGAAAGCGCAGTGGAGGAGATTCAGCAGCTCCCTCCGTATGCGGTGGATGAGACCCGCTCCCTGCGGGTGAATACCGCCCGGGAGTTGTATTCCCACCCGGAACACATCGACTGGCGGCGGCTGGCGCTGTTAGAGATTTTTGAGGGGAGCACATTCAAAAACCTGTGCGCCCATCCCTTCGCTTCCGTGCTGTGGACCGGTAACGCCCCGGTCTTTGTCAGCTTTCAGGTGGATTGTGTGGTGGAGATCATCACCCCCGAAGACCTCCGTTACCGGTTTGCCTGGGCCATGCGCCGGTTGTTTGAGTATGAACCCTTCCACGTGGTGCAGACCATCTATCCCTACTCCTACTGCTTCTGGGTGTATAACTACGCCGACAAGACCCCCAAGCGCCGCTATCCCGGCCGCCGGAACGATAATACCGTGAATGAGGGGGATGGGAAAATTGAGAGAAAGGAAATGCCCCGGGAATAATTTATTTGATGATTTGGGATGGATAGATTTTGGGACATTAAAAGTATGGCGTTTGGGAATACCATGAATGAGTATTCCCTATCTATTTGTTTTTGCATCTGATAGATTTTTATATGTCCCGGGCTTTTTTCATTGCATCTGGATTTAACATTTGATACTTTCGTTTCAAAAAGGGCTATACCTATGAGCACGCAAATTGTTGTCAAGATTGATCCTGAAACCAAAGAGAGACTCGGACAATTGGCGAAGGCTGAAGGAAAAAGCTATAGCCAAATTATCCGAGAACTCATCGCTGATTATTTGAGAAAACAAGATATGGCTGCTTATATTGATGATTTGTGGGAACGGGTTGGAAGAAAGTTGAGGGAGAGGGGGATCACTTTAGCTGATGTGGATAGAGCAATCCGGGAAGTAAGAATGGCA
>CAYQGB010000195.1:0-7735 GCA_964416895.1 uncultured Calditrichaceae bacterium | reverse complement strand
AGGCAATACGCAATACGCTGCCCGGCATTTCACGCTTATGGGCGCCGACGGTGGAGTGGCTCCTGCGGAATTCCCATCTACGGCAAGATTACAGGCCTTTGCTGGCCAGATAGCTGGGCATGTCGATGTTCCAGAGGGAACCTAAAATCAGGAACAGCTTGCGCTCCGATTCGGTGATTCGCCCATCGGCGGCGATAAGTTGCAGGGCAAAATCCAGCACGGTGGTGCGATCTTTGGCGGTGCTGGAATTCTTGAAGGCAATGGCCGCCCGGGTGAGTTCTTCTACCATCCCATCCGCCGTAAGGGTCATCAAGGAAGCGGCGACCTCACGGGCATCGAAGTTCACGTTACCGTAATTCGCATCCAGAAAGGTGTTGATCACATCGATCTCCCGGGGATCAACATCTCCATCCACAGCAGCCATAAAATACAAAATCTCAAAAATCGCCTGAAACTTGTCCATGACGCTTCTCCTTATAATTTGGAATGGGTATTGGATGGATAAATGCACCGGTTACGGATTTACCGACAAAAATATTCGTGACGCCCACTACACCTTTCGCAACAGGGCGCTTTATCTTATTGAAATTACTGCGAAAATACTCAAAGAGGGAAATGCCGGGAAATGATCCAACAGCGGTGTGTACAGCCCGTCGGCTACTACCAACGCAACCGCCTCAATATTAAGAAAGCGGATGGCAAAGGTCAAGGGATTCCTGTGCCCCGGAAAAGAATTTTGGCCGGAAAGGTTGCTGCCCTTCAGGAACACCCCGGCGCAACATTGCCAATTTCCTTGAATATTTGTCCATGGTAGGTTAAACTTGACCCGTTATAACCGGAATGATGCGATGAGACGCTTCTTTCTCGTCCTGGCGATGATATTCGGCGGTGGTCTGGTGGCACAGTCCCCGCCCGGTAACGGTGGGATTCAGGTAACTCCCCTTTCCCAGAGCTGGAGCATCGATTACGGGGGAAGGGAAACGAACTTATGGGAAGTGAGCACCGGCGTTCGGATGCGCTATTTCCCGCACCGAAACCTCTCCCTGTCCCTCCGGGGAGCGCTGGGCGCTACCGGAGGAGATCCCCGGGAAATCCGGGGGCCGGGCGACCTGCAACTGGATGTCACCTGGCACGCGCGTTCCCGTCACCTGGTGATGGGAGTGGGGATAAATCTTCCCAGCGGAAAAAAAGCGTTGCTCCCGGAGGAATTCCAGACCTCGGTGCTGCTGAGCAACACGGTGTTTCGGTTTCAGGTGCCCAACTTCGGGCAGGGAGTGCAGGTTTCTCCCCACCTTACCTGGGCGACACCGTTGTCGGAGAACGTGGTGTTCGGAATGGGAGCGGCGTTTAAGTTTTCCGGGCCGTACCGCCCCCGGAGCACGGACTCCCTGGATTATGATCCCGGAGAGGAACTGCTGCTCACCGCCGGATTTGATCTTCGGCTGGGGCCGGCCGCCTACCTCAGCGGGGACGCCATTGTCAATTTTTACACTACCGACCGGCTGGGGGATCGCGACCTCCTCTCTCCCGGTCCCAAGCTCACTGCGTTTTTGCAATATCGCCAGCATTTTGGCTTCCACGAACTGTGGCTGCTGGCGCGTTATCGCAGTCGTTCCCGCAACGAGTGGATTCCCACCTCGGAAGAATTTCGTGCCCTGCCCAACTACGGGGAAGTGGTAGGGCGATTTCGGGCACGGCTGCATCCGATGTTGTCGGTGGGCTTCCTGGGGGAAGCGCGCTTCTACGGCCCGGTAGATCCCAATATGCGGGGCACCCTCATCGGTGATCTCTCCGAGGGGTCCCTGTTCGGCATCGGCCTGTTGCCGCAAATTTCCCTGACCCGCCGGATCGCCCTGCCCCTGCGAGTGAAATATCTGAAGGGGAACTTTCGCAATGACCTTTCCCTGACCGGCTGGGAGGCAGGAATCGGGCTGGCCGTGCAATATTGACGTGAAACCCCGCCTGGGCGGGGTGAAACGTGATTTTTTCTGTTCACGCATCACGTTTCACGGATCACGCTAACCTTCGGATTCACGTGGTATGAATCGAAAATTGATCATTCTCAGTTTAGTGCCGCTGGCCCTGATCCTGCTCCTGGCCGCTTATTTTCTGTTTCGGGATACTTCCCCTCCTCCACCTTCCGGGGAAAAGGGCACCTCCTCCCGGGTTATCCTTCTGGAAAATTTTCAGCAACTTGCCGGCCGGTTTAACGCCGACAGCAACCGGGTACGGATTATCGCGCTGGTTTCTCCCACCTGCCCGGTGTGCGGTCGGGGATTTTACGCCCTCCAGAAACTGCTGGCCGATGTTCCCGATGAACGCCTGCAAGTGTATATCGTTATGATGCCTATTTTTCCTGAAGACGAAAAGGGGCGGGGGGAAGCCCGGGCCGGGGAGCTCCGGGATCCCCGGGTGCTTTTCTACTGGGATCCCGACCGGATCAGCGGCAATACCTGGAAAGAAGTGCTGGGGCTGGATCAACTGGCGGTAGAACTGTATTTCCTGTACCGCCCGGGGGTGACCTGGGAGTTTGATCCCACTGCGCCGGATTTCTGGATGCGCCAGCTCAGCGGGGTCATTCAGGCGCCGTTTCTGGATATAGAACGGCTGAAAGCAGAAGTGCGGAGGGCGCTGAGCGAGACTTCCGGGTAGCCGTAATATCGTTTGGATGAACTGCGTTCGGGTGCAGTTGTACCCCAGGGGAAGAAAACGCAGGCATAAAGCCCCCCTCTACTTCCGTGAGGACACCGCCATCTGCTCGGTTACCGGTCGATGATTTTCCGCCCATTCTTTCCGAAACAGGCTCCGGGTAACATGCCCGATGAGGCTGGGATTTTCCCGCAGCCGCCGCACCGAATAGGCCGCCCATTCCACTCCAAAAGGCACATATACCCGCAGATAATGCCCCTGCCGGATGAGCATGCGCCGCAGGTGGGGCGTTACCCCTAACAGCATCTGGAACTCGTACCGCTCCCGGGGAATCTGATACTTGTCGATCAGGCGGAGAGCCTCCCAGATGACCAGTTCATCGTGGGTGGCGATGGCCACGTAGCAGTCGTTTAGAAACAGCTTTTCCAGGGCATAGGCAAAATTTTTGACGATCAGTTCGGGATGCTGATAGGCAATCTGAGGCGGCTCCACGTAAATGCCCTTGCAAATCCGCAAATTGGGGCGCAGGGGGAGCAACTTATTGATGTCCTGGATGGTGCGGCGCAGGTAGGCCTGCAACACCGTGCCCACGTTATCGAATTCCCCCCGCAGGCGCACGTAGATGTCCAGGGTATCGCTGGTGCAGGTGTGATCCTCCATGTCGATGCGAACGAAGTTGTTATACCTTCGGGCTAAATCCACCAGCGTGCGAATGTTGTTGTAGCAGAATTCCTTATCCAGTTTCAGGCCCATATGGGTGGGTTTGAGGGAGATGTTGGAGCGCAGTTTTTCGGCGTGAATGCGATGAAGCACCTGTTTGTATAGCTCCACCGCGTGGAGGGCCTGCTCCTCGTGCAATACTTCTTCGCCCAGCACATCGGTGGTAGCCCAGGCGCCCTCACTCATCAAATGCTGGATCACCCGAACCGCATCATCCAGGCGCTCCCCGGCGATATACGGGCGGGCGAACAGACGTAAGATGGGTTTGGGAATGAACGGCAACAGGTGGCCGATGGTGATGTGAACGGCTCTCATTCCGGGTTCTCCTTATTCATCTTCCACTGATCATCACCGCAACAGACATACCTTGAAAGAAACCACCACAACTACCGGCCGCGCACCTGAAGCAATGTACCCCCGGAGAACAGGCCTGTCAAGGAACGTTATAGTTTGCTGCTCTGCCCACATTTCACGAAGAGTAGTGAAAACTAAGAGTAGTTGGGTACACAGCGTGAAACGTGATACGTGATCAGTTCTTCCATGCCCTGTGGTTTTCCGGTTTGGGTGGGTTAGCCGGGCTTCCGGGTTTACCGTTGATCTTCCGTGAACCGTGATCATTCTAATCACGCATCACGTTTCACGAGGAACAGCGGCAAGTTTGTAAATCCGGATACCCCACATAAAACATGACCCGCCCTCCAGTCACGGTTCACGCATCACGTCTCGCGCAGAACCGCCACAACCTTCCAAGCTATCGGTACCAAAGCAGGGTGGGCATCCCCCCGATCCAGTCACGCTTCACGCATCACGGGAAGCCGCCACAATCGCCTCGGTAATGATCGCTCAACGTCATGCGTAAACCCGCTATTCAGTCACGGTTCACGCATCACGTCTCGCGGAGAGACCCCACAATCGCTCGGATAGTGAACATTCAACGTCCCCCCTACCCCCTCTGTCCCGTCACGTTTCACGTATCACGTTTCACGGGGAGCAGCAAAAGCTCAAAGCTTCTGCCAGGGCTTATAAAGCTGACATAAGCCCCCTTGCTGCTCAAGCATATAATCCCCTCAACTCCGCCGCCCGGGTGACCCGCTGGATGGCCAGAATAAACGCCGCCACCCGCAGGTTCACATCATACTGCTCTCCGATCTCCCACACTTCTCGAAAGGCGGTGACCATGAAGCGTTTCAAATCCTCCTCCACCCGCTCTTTAGACCAGTAATAGCCCATGCGGTTCTGCACCCATTCCAGGTAGGAGACGGTCACCCCCCCGGCGTTGCACAGAATATCGGGGATGCGCACGATCCCCTTTTCGTCCAGGATGGCGTCGGCCTCCACGGTGATGGGGCCGTTGGCGCACTCGGCAATCAGCCGAGCCTGCACCCGTTGGGCATTCTCCTCGGTGATCTGGTTTTCCAGGGCCGCCGGGATCAGGATATCCACATCCAGTTCCAGCAACTCCCGGGGATTCTCCAGCTTCTCCACTTTGATTCGATCCTCCAGCCCCTGCAAATTCCACCGGGGATTCCGGGCGCAGGTATTGATGGCCACGTTGACATTGATTCCCTCGGGATTAAAATAAGCCCCGGTAACATCGGAAATGGCCACAATCTTTGCTCCGGCCTCGCTGAGGAATCTGGCCGCGTGGGAACCGGCGTTTCCGAACCCCTGAATGGCCACCGTTGCTCCCCTGAGCCTCATATCCAGATATTTGACCGCCTCCTTTACGCAATAGAACATCCCCAGGGCGGTGGCTTCGGTGCGCCCCTCGGAACCGCCCAGTTCCAGCGGTTTGCCGGTAATCACCGCCGGGGTGTGGTTTTTCATGTGCATGGAGTAGGTATCGAACATCCAGGCCATGACCTGGGAGTTGGTGTTGATGTCCGGGGCGGGCACATCCCGGTCGGGGCCGAACAGATCCTCCAACTCTGCAAAATACCGCCGGGTGAGTCGTTCCAGTTCCGCCGGGGACAGTTGCGCGGGATCCACCACAATCCCTCCTTTGCCCCCACCGAAGGGCACGTTCACCACCGCGCATTTGTAGGTCATCCAGAAGGCCAGAGCTTTTACCTCATCCACGGTAACTTCCGGATGGTAGCGAATGCCTCCTTTGGCCGGCCCTCGAATGATGCTGTGCTGCACTCGATAGGCTTTGAACAGCCGGATACTGCCGTCATCCATTCGCACCGGCAAATTGGCCTCCGTTACCCGGCGCGGCTCTTTGATCATCACAATTTGATCATCGGTGAGCCGCAAGATATCCGCCGCCCGATCAAACTGTTTCAGAGCATTCTCAAAAGGATTCCGTTGTTTCATGTAGCTCATGTTGTGCTCCTCCTGTACCGGTTCAGAATCATGGGGCATCTCCGCTATCGCCTTCAAAAAAGCCGGGCCTCTATCGTTTTTCCGTCAAATAAAAAATGCCCCTGCCGGATGCACGGCTTCCAGGGCATTGGCCAAATCCAGGCAATCCCCAAAAAAGGCGGGAATTTAGAGGAGAGGAAGAGGAATGGCAATGGGAAAGGAAAATCGGTTCTATAACCCTCAAGATGGGAGAGCTTTCACTCATTCCCATCCCGACGCCCAGGGGGGCAAATTCGGCGTAGCTGAATCCATAAGTAAAAAATCGGTGATCGCGCTTTATCAATAACAGAGAGGCACATTCGGGCGGGAGATGTGGCGAATTGAATGAACCGGGTAGCGGCTACTGCTACTGCTCCCGCACCCATACCTGCTTGCCTTCAAAGACGATGGCCAGCTTCTTGATGGATCGAATTCCCCGACTTATCAGTTCACTGTCATATTGCTTTTCCTCGATCTGGCGGAAGGCCTTCTCGAAAGCAAGTTCCACCGTTTCATTTTCGTAAGTATCCACCGTTTTGAATTCTATGACATATCCAATCCGGCTGGAATCTTTGGGAATGATCATTACATCATATCGACCGTAGCCCGATTCCCGATTGCTCCGAATCTCGTACTCATTCCCCATCCACACCAGTAGCCCGATGCAGAAGGCATGATACACTTTTTCCGGTTCGCCACTGAAATCATAATAGCTAAAAATATTTCTCACTAATTCCCGAAACACCCGTTCAAATAGTTTTATATCCCCTTCATAAAGGGCTTTCAGCAGAACTTCCAATCGGCGCCGCTCAAGGTGTGGTTCAAACCAGTGTTCTACAATTCGATGAAATACATACCCAACTTCCCGATTGGGAATCTGAAGTTCATACAGCGTACGAAAACCCTCTTCCCGTTTGTTGACATACTTGAGATAGCCCCCAAATAGCAAAAAGCTCCACAGCAGTTCATCCCGCGTCTCCAGATCGGCAAAGACGATGTTCTCCTCAATCGGCTTCTCAATCGCTTCCCCTCGAAGCAGGCTCTCTAACTCCTCTTTCAGCTCCGAACCGCCACGGGTCAACAGTTGCTCCACAATGGCGTTATCCGAGGTATTCACCCAGTACGGTTTGAACCCATCCGCCGGAGAATTGAAGTAGTTGATAATCGACCAGGGATTATAAACCACCCGATCCCCAAACACATACCCGTTATACCAGTCGTTGAGGTGTTCGTAATCCCCTTCATGTCCCAACTCTTTGGCCATTTGCCACACCTCTTCTTCAGTCAAGCCGAATTTATCGGCAAAGACACGGCTGAGCAGGGTATACACCCCCAGATTATTCAACCCGGAAAAGATCGACTCTTTGGCCACCCGCATGATCCCGGTGAGTACCCCCTTTTCCAGCGCGGGATTATCCTTCAAGCCTCCGCTGAGAAAATTGCGCATGAAGTTAATCACTTCCGAATAGTATCCGTGAAGATAGCCGGCCTGAATCGGGGTATCGTACTCGTCGATCAGCAAAATCACCGGTTGCTGATGATATTGCATTAAATAGTGCGACAGGTTCTTCAACGCATTCTCATATTCTGCCTGCCTGGCTTCAAGGTCAATTATGCGACGAATATGATCTTTGGCTGCTTTGGATATTTTGGAAGCAGACAACAAATATTCATGCCTCTGATACTCTTCTCCAATAAGTTGTTTTACTTTGAATAATGCACTTTCCCATTCCCTTTCTTTTACATCTTTAAAGGTGAGGAAAATAACCGGGAACTTCCCCTGCAGTTCTCGATACTCCTTCCCCGCCTGCCATATGTTCAATCCCTGAAAAAGATGGCTGTGATCTTCTTCCGTCTTCTCAAAGAAATAGCGCAACATCGACAAATTCAGCGTTTTGCCAAATCGGCGAGGGCGGGGAATGAGCAAGGCTTGAGCCCCTTGATCCATCAGCTCCTTGATGAACAGAGTCTTATCCACGTAAACATAATCCCGCTCGATCATCCGCTTAAAATCCGATATGCC
>CAYQGB010000194.1:0-7746 GCA_964416895.1 uncultured Calditrichaceae bacterium | reverse complement strand
CTTCTAAACGGGAAATCCGGGCCTCTATCTTTGTTTCCAGAGCGGACATCCGCCCTGTCATCTCCGCTTCCCCGGCGGCAATCCGTTCAACGAGTTCGGTGCGCATCTCGGCCATCTCCGCCCGTAATTGGGCCACATCCTCCCGGGTGGCCATGGTGCGCTCGATGTTCTCAATCCGGGTCTCCAGGCGTACCACTGCGGCGGCAGGGCTGCGGCGAAATTCCTCCATGTCTTCCACCACGCTGCGCAGCCGCTCATCCACCACCTTCTCCACCAGCTCCTGCAAGCGCTTCTCGTCGATGGTGATGTTGGCCATGAGGTTCCCTTCTCCACTTTTTAATCAATGTAACAAGCGGGAAAATGTTTGTCAAATGCAATTTGCCCCGTTCCCCCATTCGATCTCACCGAACTTTACCGTTCAGAATCCCCTTTTTGCAACAATCCATTTATCCCTTGAAGCCCATATATCAATCCCCTAAATTTAGCCGCCTGCATCGAACATCGAGGGGGCTACTAATGAATCGAGAACAAAAATTCCTTACAATACACCGCCGATGAGCAAAAAAGAACATCTGATCGTCAAAGGGGCGCGGGAGCACAACCTCAAAAATATTGATGTGGAGATTCCCCGCGACAAATTCGTGGTCATCACCGGGCTATCCGGGTCGGGCAAATCCAGCCTGGCCTTCGACACCATCTATGCCGAAGGGCAGCGCCGGTACGTGGAATCCCTCAGCGCCTATGCCCGGCAGTTCCTGGGCTTGATGGAAAAGCCCGATGTGGATTACATCGACGGCCTCTCCCCGGCCATCTCCATCGAACAAAAATCCACCCACAAGAACCCCCGTTCCACCGTCGCTACCGTGACGGAAATTTATGACTACCTGCGGTTGCTGTTCGCCCGGATCGGTCATCCCCATTGCTATAACTGCGGCGACCCCATCACTCGACAAACGCCCCAGCAAATTGTGGATACCATTCTGAACCTCCCCGAAGGGAGCCGAATTCAGATTCTGGCCCCGGTGGTACGAGGGCGAAAGGGGGAATATCGAGAGCTATTTGAAGAAATCCGGCGGGAGGGGTTCCTGCGGGTGCGGGTGGACGGTGAATTGCGGAGCCTGGATGAAGAGATCCCCCTGAACAAAAAAGTCAAGCACAATATCGAGGTGGTGGTGGATCGGGTGAAGGTAGCGCCCAAAGTCCGCCAGCGCCTCACCGAATCCATCGAAACCGCCCTGAAAATGAGCGGCGGTCTGGTGATCCTGGATCACATCGATGCGGCGGAAGAGCGCCTGTTCAGCGAAAACTTCTCCTGCAATCGGTGTAATATCAGCTACGAGGAGCTGGAGCCGCGGATGTTCTCCTTCAACAGCCCTTACGGGGCCTGCCCCGGCTGCGACGGGTTGGGCAGCAAGCTGGAGATCGATCCCCGCCTGGTGGTGCCCAATCCCAACCTGAGCATTCGGGAGGGGGCCATCGAACCGGTGGGCGAGCAACGCAATAGCTGGTATTTTGAGATGATCGCCGGGCTGGCCCGGGCATACGGCTTCAGCCTGGACACCCCCTGGAAAGACCTCCCGGAAGATATCCGGGAGATCATTCTGTACGGCACCGGAGGAAAGCAGGTAAACTTCAAACTACAGCGGCAACGCTCTCGATACGAATTTTCCGCCCGATACGAGGGGGTTATCCCCAATCTCTATCGCCGCTACCGCCAGACGGCCTCCCACCATATCCGGGAGTGGATTCAGGGCTTTATGAACCAGGTGCCCTGTTCGGAATGCCACGGCGCCCGGCTGCGCAAAGAGGCCCTGGGAGTAAAAGTGAACGGCAAGAATATCGCCGAAGTCACCGCCCTGAACATCAAACAGGCCTACCGATTCTTTGATTCTCTGAAATTAACCGAGCGGGAAAAGAAGATCGCCCATCAGGTTCTCAAAGAGATCAAGGCCCGGCTGCAATTTCTGCTCAATGTGGGGCTGGAGTACCTGACTCTGGATCGCGCCGCCGGTACCCTCTCCGGGGGAGAAGCTCAGCGAATCCGGCTGGCCACCCAGATCGGCAGCCAGCTGGTGGGAGTGCTGTATGTGCTGGACGAACCCTCCATCGGGCTGCATCAGCGGGACAATACTCGCCTGATCAACACCCTGCTGCAACTGCGAGATCTGGGCAACACCGTGCTGGTGGTGGAGCACGACCGGGAGACCATCGAACACGCCGATTACGTCATCGACCTGGGGCCGGGGGCGGGCAAACACGGCGGTGAGGTGGTCGCCACCGGCACGCCCCGGGAAATCGCCGCCAATCCCCGCTCCATTACCGGACAGTATCTCAGCTACACCCGCTACATCCCCGTGCCGGAAAGGCGACGTCCCGGCACCGGCCAGGTGTTGCGCCTGATCGGAGCGCGAGGCAACAACCTCAAAAACATCACCGTGGAATTCCCCCTGGGCAAATTTATCTGCGTCACCGGCGTCTCCGGTTCGGGGAAGAGCACCCTGGTCAACGAAACCCTCTACCCCCTGCTGGCGCAGCACTTCTTTCGCAGCAAAAAAATTCCCCTTCCCTACGACCGGGTGGAGGGATTGGAACATGTGGATAAAGTGATCGACATCGACCAATCCCCCATCGGGCGCACGCCGCGCTCCAATCCCGCCACTTACACCGGGCTGTTCACCTACATCCGGGATCTTTTCGCCCAGTTACCGGAATCAAAAATTCGAGGCTACAAGCCCGGGCGGTTCAGCTTCAACGTGAAGGGAGGGCGGTGCAATGCCTGCGAGGGGGACGGAGTGAAAAAGATCGAGATGCACTTTCTTCCCGATGTGTACGTCACCTGCGAGGTGTGCAAGGGCCGCCGGTACAATCGGGAAACCCTGGAAATCCGCTACCGGGGCAAGAACATCGCCGACGTGCTGGATATGACCGTGGATGAAGCCCTGGAATTTTTTGACAAGATTCCCTCCATCAAACGCAAGCTGCAAACGCTCCATGATGTAGGATTGGGCTATATTCACCTGGGGCAACGGGCGACGACCCTCAGCGGGGGGGAAGCCCAGCGGGTCAAACTGGCTACCGAGCTTTCCCGGGTGGGCACCGGTCGCACGGTGTATATTCTGGATGAACCCACCACCGGCCTGCATTTCGACGACATTCAAATGCTGCTGAATGTGCTGAATCGCCTGGTGGATAAAGGCAACACGGTGATCGTCATCGAGCATAACATGGACGTGATCAAAACCGCCGACTGGATCATCGACCTGGGCCCGGAAGGCGGCGACGAAGGGGGCGAAATCATCGCCGAGGGCACTCCCGAAGAAGTGGCCGCCAATCCCAACTCCTACACCGGCCAATTCCTGAAAAAAGAGTTAGCCCACTGGAAGGAATACGTGGAAAAGCGCACTCTGATGGAAGCGGGATAGAGGGTGGCCCCGGCCTTCAGGCCTGGCGCAAACGCTTATTTTCTTCCCCCCACACATCCCATCAGGCCCGGAACCGGCCACCCGAACTCCTTTCACCTGAACGGTAGTGGGTGCAAATGCTTATTTTCTTCCCCCCACACATCAGGGAAACCCACGAATCCATCCTTGCATTCATCAAAAGAATCCCCTAACTTCTCCAAAATAACTTTGCGATTATTGGGCAATAATGTCAAAATAGTAAGGTTATTATGGCATATATCCCCAGAGAAATAGAATCCAGGCTTACCAAATATCTCCAGGTGCCTCACATTATCGCTATTTTGGGGCCGCGCCGATCCGGTAAAACCACCCTGATCCAACATCTTGAAGCCCAACTTCCCAATAGCTGCTATTTGAGTTTCGAGGACCACAAAACCCTCGCCTTATTTGACAATGATATTGATAGCTTCATCGAGTTGTATATCAAGAAACACGATTACATTTTCCTGGATGAATTTCATTACGCCCGTGAAGGGGGCAAACGGCTGAAATACATTTTCGATTTTTATCCGGGCAAGAAAATTTTCCTCAGCGGCTCTTCAGCTCTGGAAATCACCATCAAGGCGGCCAAACAACTGGTCGGTCGCATTATCTCCTTTTCCCTGTTTCCCTTTTCCTTCCGGGAATTTCTCCTGGCCCGCCAACCGGACCTCATCCCCCTGTTTGAGCAGCGGGAAATCCCGCCGGAATCTCCTTTGCACAAACAGCTTTTCACCCTGTGGGAAGAATATCTCCTTTTCGGAGGGTACCCGGAAGTAGTACTGCAAAGCGATTGGGAAGTGAAAATTAAACTCCTGGAAGGAATTTACAATACTTACCTTCTCCGAGAAGTACGGGATATTCTGGGCCTGATCGACGAATACAAGTATACCAGGCTGATGACCGCACTGGCTTTGCAGATCGGTAATCTGGTTAATTTTGCAGAGCTTTCCCAGATATCCGGTTACGAATACAGAACGTTAAAGCAGCGATTAAATGTTCTGGAAAAGACGTATATTGTCTCCTTGTTGCACCCGTTTTATCGCAACAAACGGCTGGAGATCGTAAAAAATCCCAAAGTGTTTTTCTTCGACACCGGGCTGAGAAACTACGTGATCGACAATTTCCAGCGACTGGAACTTCGAACCGACAAAGGGAGTTTGTGTGAGAATTACGTTTGGGGAGTCCTTCATCGGATAGGGATTAAACACTATTTTTGGCGTACCAAGAGCAAGGTGGAATTGGATTTCGTCATCGAGAAATCCGGGCAACTGATCCCGATAGAAGTAAAATGCAACCCTTATGGGAGTAAACTTCCCAGAGCTTTCCATTCGTTTCATCAAAAATACACGTTTGGGAAAGGATTTTTGTTAAACCTCTCTGCAGAACGGCGAACTCGGAAGATAAATTCTTCTACCATAGAATATCTTCCTATTTACGCTCTGGAATTGCGGCCAGAATTTTCAGGCACGCTAACCGAAAGTTAAACGTCTGAGAAAATCCCATGCCCCGAAAACCAAAACGCCGGCAGTTGATAGAACTTACCGTGGAAAAGGTGGCTTTCGGCGGGAAGGGAATTGCCCACCTGGATGATTTTGTGGTATTTGTGGAGCACAGCCTTCCCGGCGACCGGGTGCGGGCCCGCATCCGCAAGGTGAAAAAGAACTACGCCGAAGCCCGACCGGTGGAGATACTGGAACCCTCTCCCCTGCGTCAGGAGGCCCCCTGTGAACACTTCGGTTATTGCGGGGGGTGTCGGTGGCAAAATGTGGCCTATGAGCAGCAGCTTCAATTTAAGAAGCAGCACGTGCTGGAATCGCTGGAGCACATCGGTAAGGTAACCCCGGAAGTCATCCACGATCCCCTGCCGGCGCCGAAAATCTTCGGCTATCGCAACAAAATGGAATTTTCCTTCACCACCAATCGCTGGCTGCCGCCGGAGGAACTGGCCGACCCGGAGATTCCCAAAGGCTTCGGCCTGGGTTTCCACGTGCCGGGGCGATTTGATCAGGTGATGGACATCCATCGCTGCTGGCTGCAAAGCGATCTGCTCAACGGAATCCTGAACTTCACCCGGGACTTTTTTCACCGGGCGGAAATCCCCGCGTACAATCTGCACACCCATGAGGGCGTGCTGCGCTTTCTGGTGCTGCGAGAATCGTTTACCCACGGTCAGGCGCTGGTGAATGTGGTGACTACCCGCCCGCTGGGCGATACAGCGAAAGCATATGCCCGGCAGCTGGTGGAACATTTTCCGGCGGTGGTGGGAGTAGTCAACGGGATCAACGCCCGCCCGGCGCAGGTGGCCATCAGCGAGGAGATCATCCCGATTTATGGAGAGAGCACCCTGCGGGAAAAATTGGGCGATTACGAATTCGAGATTTCTCCCAATTCCTTTTTTCAGACCAATACCCTGCAGGCCGAACGACTGTACGAAGTTGCCCGCCGATACGCCGAAGTGGATGGCAGGGTGGTATGGGATCTCTACTGCGGAGCAGGAACCATTTCCCTGTTTGTTTCCGGGAAAGCCAGAGCGGTGATCGGCTTTGAAATCGTGGAAGAAGCGGTGGCCGACGCCCGCCGCAACGCCGAACGGAATCGGGCGACCAATTGCCGGTTCGTGGCCGGTGACCTCAAGGATACCCTGATGCAGCATGCCCATACGCCCCCGGAGGTGGTCATCTGCGATCCCCCGCGGGCGGGGATGCACCCGGAGGTGGTGCACACTCTGCGTCGGATCGCCCCTCCGAAAATCGTTTACGTTTCCTGCAATCCTGCCACCATGGCCCGGGACCTGGCGGAACTCACCCGCGATTACCGGCTGGTGGAAGTGCAGCCGGTGGATATGTTTCCCCACACGTATCACATCGAAAGTGTGGGGAAGCTGGTGAGGAAGTAGTTCCCATCTGCTATCAGAACAGACGGCGTGATGCGGGGTCAAAACTGCGTATTTCGTAATGCGTATTGCGTAAACGCTTTTCTATGCTGCGGGAAGTGCAGGAAGTACCTTGTTCTCATGAAACTTGAGCGGGAGTAGAACCAGGCCTGTTACGCATCACGGTTCACGCAAGACCGTTATAAACCCGTAACTTATGGTCAATCTCGTGAATGCATAACCAACCTATCACGCATCACGGTTCACGCAAGACCGTTATAAACCCGTAACTTATGGTCAATCTCGTGAATGCATAACCAACCTATCACGCATCACGGAGAATCGAATTTCACATAGCCGTGCAAAACCTGCTAAGACTTCAAACAGATAAGCTTCAGCCTGCTCTATGAAAAAACTCACCCTCGACGAAATCGCCCGGCGGCGGCTGTCGCCGGAGGAACTGCGCAAAGCAGAACGGTATCCCATCATCGTGCTGTTGGATAATATCCGCAGCCTGTACAACGTCGGGGCCATCTTTCGCACCGCCGACGCCGCCCGGGTGGAAAAGCTCATCCTGTGCGGCATCACCGGGCGACCACCCCGCAAGGAAATCGACAAGACCGCCCTGGGGGCTACCGAGACGGTGCCCTGGGAGTATCACCCTGTGGCCCTTCAGGTGGTGCGGGAATTGAAGCGGCAGGGGGTATACATCGTGGCACTGGAACACACCGATGTCAGCCAACCCCACTGGGAGGTGCAGTATCCCTTTCCCTGCTGCCTGATCGTGGGAAATGAAGTGGAGGGCATCCAGGCACCGCTGTTAGAGGAAGCGGATCTGTGCATCGAGATTCCCATGTTCGGGGCCAAGCATTCCCTCAACGCCGGGGTGGCCTTCGGGATTGCGGTGTATGAGATGGTCAAACAGTTTCAAAATTCCACCTCCTCCCGGTAACGTAACTATTGCTTTTTCAAAGTTTGGATGACGGGTTGCTATCCTGGACACAATTTATAGAGATTCTTCGGGCTGCCGCTTCGACACCGCTCTTGCAAATGAGATTAGTGGTTCTGAAGCCACAACTCTTAACATGAAGCCAGCACTTTCCCGGCGGCAGCCCTCAGAATGACACAGAAACCCGACAAATAAACCTTGAAAGAACACTATTCAGTAAAGTCAATAACTCCCTGTCACACTGATTCCGCCGGGGCGGAACCCGGCTCCTGTCGGGGTCGAAGTGTGACAGGGCCGGGTCATACTTCGATCACCGACTGCGTCGGGATGTAAACACAAGCTTCAGTATGACCCGCCAAAAGTTTTACTCCTTCAAGAGGAAACCGGCAAAAAGCAGACAATGCTCTGGAAGCAACCTGAATAGCTTGACAATGTCAGATTTCAGGAACAACCGCAGAGGTCGCCGAAGCCACAGGGAGAAA
>CAYQGB010000193.1:0-7779 GCA_964416895.1 uncultured Calditrichaceae bacterium | reverse complement strand
AAAAAACCTACAAGCATTTATGAAATAGACCAATAGCTACAATTATTGTAGCGAAAATTCCATCCCACCCTCCAAGGGATTTTCTCCCCTCCACATATTGACAAATTTAAATTTATTCCCTACCTTACAAATTGTTAGGATTCTCTAACAAAATTGACCGTGGGATAACCCGGTGGGGCAAACCATCCTGTATTTGGTATCAGGGGATCATTCCCGGGAAAGCGATAACATCCCACGGATATTGAAGACTTTCTGGCTGTACACCCTGTCCTGAAGCTGTTCCTGCGCCTCCGCCCATTTCGATAGCTCGCTTCTCGCATCGTGGCTACATGCTCGCCTCTCCGGTGGACAACTGACGGTTTTTGTTTTATCCAATACAGTTTTTGATCCCTCTTTTGGGGAAAAACAGAGGAACCGGCACACACCAACCAAAAGGAGGTTGCCATGCGTCATCGTTACCGATTCCCATTTATTCTCCCCCTGCTGTTTTTCATGGTGCTTTCCGGAGTATGGGAAAGCACCCCTGCCCAGATGTCCAAAGCGGAGCGTTACTATCGGGGAACACCGGTGAATCCGGAGATTCAGGCCATCGTTGATGCGGTGTCATCCGATAGTATCCGCTCATATCTGGAGCGTCTGGTGGGGTTTTATACCCGTCACACCAATTCCGACACCACTTCCCCGGATACCGGGATCGGCGCAGCCCGGCGGTGGATCAAAAGCAAGTATGAGCAGTGGAGTGCAGCCACCGGAGGTCGCCTGCAACCGGAGTTCTTCTGGTTTACGGAAACCATCTGCGGCATTACCGGCCTGCACGCCAACGTGATGGCCACCCTACCCGGGGTATTGCCTCAGGCGCAGGATCGCCACTTTATCGTCAGCGGGCACATGGATGACCGCACCTTTGGAGTGTGTGACGCCACCTCATTTGCTCCCGGCGCCAATGACGACGGCTCCGGCACCGCCAGTTCTATCGAACTGGCCCGGGTGATGGCCGGCCACCTGTTCGACGCCACCCTGATCTTTATGACCGTCACCGGAGAGGATGAAGGCCTTTTCGGGAGCGCCGCCTACGCCAACTGGGCCGCCGCCAATAACATGCGCATCGACGGGATGCTTACCAACGACGTTATCGGTAACATCGTCGCTCCTGACAGCACTATCGACAGCACCAGCGTGCGGCACTTTTCGGTGGGGCCTTCCACTTCCCCTTCCCGCCAGCTGGCCCGGTATTTCAAATTGAAAGGCGAACAGTACGTTCCCAGCATGACCGTGAACCTGATTCCCCGGCAGGATCGTCCCGGACGGGGCGGGGATCACATTCCCTTCAACGACGTGGGCTATGCCGCGGTGCGCTTCACCGAACCCGCCGAGCGCCTGGAATATCAGCACAGCGATCTGGATCTGATCGAACACATGCATCCGCCCTATACCGCTATGGTTACCAAATTATCCGCGGCGGGGCTGGCCAGTATGGCCCTGGCTCCGGAAACGCCTCAGGCACCTTTGATGGTCCGGGACGTGGGCGACGGTACCTCTCTGCATCTTTCCTGGACGGTGACCAATACCGAACCGGATTTTGCCGGGTACCGGGTGGCCTGGCGGTATGCGGATTCCCTGTTCTATGAGCAAATCGTCCCCGTGGGAATGGTCACCGAATTCACCCTCACCGGGCTGACTCCTGATGCGCCCATCTACATCAGCTATTCCGCCCTGGACACCGCCGGCAACGAGAGCATCTTTTCTCAGGAAGTGCTGGAAGCGCCCAACCAGATTCCCCAAACACCGATTGGATTGGCTTCCACTTCCACGCCTGCCGGAGTGGAGCTTTCCTGGCTCCCCAATAATGAGTTGGATCTGGCCGGATACACCATCACCCGCACCGCTCCGGATGGTTCCACTCAAACGTTCGAGGTGGATAGCACCACCACCGCTTTTCTCGATAACACCTTGCAACCCCACATCCTGTATCAGTATACCCTCCAGGCCCGGGATAACGATGGGAACCTCAGCCCTCCCACCGATGTGGTGTACGGCCAGTTAGCTACCCATGACCAGGGAATCATGATTCTGGATGCCAGCCGGGACGGCCCCGGGGTGCCCATTCTCCCTACCGATGAACAGGTGGATAATTTCTACGCCACCATTCTCTCCGACTTCAATATTGCCCGGCAATGGGATATTGCCGATAGCGCCCGGGGCATTACCGATGCGGATATGGCCCCGTTTTCCACCGTTATCATTCATACCGATGTACGCCTGCCCTCCCATCTTCTGAGCAGCGACACCCTGGCGTTGCGCAAATATCTCCAGAACGGGGGCAAATTGCTGCTCATCGGATGGGAAGCCATTTTCAGCGTCTCGGAGAATGGGGAAACCATCAAGACCTTTTTTCCCGGCGAGTTTGTATATGATTATCTGAAAACCGATCGGGTGGAGCGGGCTGCCGGAAGCGATTTCCGGGGGGCTGATCCTCTGATCAGCGGCGCCGGCTATCCCCCCATCTCGGTGGATTCGGTAAAGATCCCCAATTTTGGGGGGAACCTCCTGGGCATGGAAGCCTTTCGGTCACTAGTGGATACCCTGAACACGGAAGCGATCTATGCTTATCGCTCCTCGGCACAACCGCCCTCGCCTTTGCACGGGGTGCCGGTGGCCCTGCGCCATCTTACCGGGACCTTGCAGGTGGTGGTAATCGACTTCCCCCTGTATTACATGGAGGAACCCCAGGCGCGCCAGGCCATCACCCAGGCGTTGCTGGATCTGGGAGAAACCACCGGCATCGGTGATGAGGATACCGGTGTGAACGCCCCGGTGCACTTCGAGTTGCACCAGAACTATCCCAATCCGTTCAATCCCTCCACCGTCATCCGCTATGCGCTTCCCCAAACCGCCGATGTACGGCTGGAAATCTACAATCTGTTAGGCCAGCGCATCGCCACCCTGGTGAATCGGCGGCAGACACGAGGAAGATACACCGTGATCTGGGATGGCCGGGATCAATCGGGGAAACCGGTAGCCAGCGGCATCTATCTGTATCGCCTGGAAGCAGATCATTTTGTTCAGGTGCGCAAACTGGTCTTGCTCCGGTGATGGGAAAGCGGTAAATTCTCTTCGAGGGCGTACCCTTATTCCCCAGGAATGTAACAATTTTACCATACAGGGGGCATCGAGGAGAATGATCCACCGATGGCTTCTGAACGCGCTTTGTGTACTGGTCTGGGTGGGAAGTGTGTGGGCACAGCCACTCTCTTCCCGCCCGTTTAACAGTTTTAACCTGCGCAATCTGCGGATTTCCTTTCCTGCTCCCACTGCGCGCTATGTGGGCATGGGCGGCGCCGGGATTGGTCTGGCCGATGATCCGGGAGCCAATTCCCTGAATCCCGCCGGCAGCGCCCTGTTCAGCCGCCCGGCAGTGGCGTTTTCCACCTGGCTGGTATATCAAGAAGTGGAAGAACCCTCCCTGAACTGTGCCGGTGCTCCCCTTCATCAGGAACAAAGCGAACTGTTTGTGGATCAGGTATTTCTGAGCACGGTGGTGCCCATGGGACGTTTGCGGCTGGGCACCTACCGGCAGGTGCATACCGATCGACGCATCGCCTTCGAGGTGTTCAAACCCTTTCGCTACAACCCTTCCCGTAGCCCGGAGGAAAATCTTCAACGCAACTTTCCCACTCAGGAAACCCTCCTGCGCACCCAATTGGTGGATAACAGCCTGATGGCGGCTTTTCAGATACGGCCCCAACTTAGTCTGGGAATAGGGATACACCTGTTTCGGCTGGACTATCATCTAACGGAGAGAGAATATTTCCACAGCGGGTTGCACGATGAACCGGTGTGTTTGCGCAGCGAAATTTCCCCGGAGAACCTGTATCTCATCCGCACCGCCGATGCCCGCAAATGGGGCCTGGGGTTGACGGTGGGCATCATGAGTCGTCTGTCTTCCCGGCTGTTTTTCGGCGCCGTCTATCGCCTCCGCCCGGCCTTTTTTCTCGACAATCGCATCCTTCTGCCCCGGTTCGTCCTGACCGACAGTTTGCACACGGTGGAATTTCCCACCGTTGGCCATGTGGAAAGCCGATTTCCCTACCGCCTGCCGGATAGTTTTGGATTCAGCCTGGCCTACAAACAGGAAGGAACCTTTCACCTGGTCATGGACCTGGTGCGCACCCGTTATTCGGAACTGGTGCATTTTTCAGTTACTTCTCCGGCGGATGCCGGCCCCCACCCCACCGACCTGATTCAGGATAACCGCGCCTCCGACCATGCCGATCCCGACGGGAAACCGGATATCGTGCTGGAGGATATCTGGGAAATTCATGCCGGATTTGAATACGTTCTGCGCACCCCCCGGCTCCCCTGGACCACCTTTCTCCGTGCAGGCTATTATCGGGAACCTACCACCATCCCGTACAGTCAACAGGCCTCTCCGGAATTCCGGGCATCTTTTCCCCGGGAGGCTCCTCTCCACCACTTCACAGTCGGCCTGGGCATCTTTACCGGCAAGCATCTGCGCCTGGATGGCGCCATGGACATCCGCCGGGACAGGGTAACGGTGGTGGGGTCCTCGGTGTTTGTGCTGTAGCATTGGCATATAGTGCTACTAAACGCCAAACTGGTTGCATTTAGTAGCGCCACGCGCTAAAAACTGGACAAATGTGCAATCGAATTGCATATTTGTCCAGTTTTTCATAACTTGCTTTCCCTGAAATTGTCCCGGAATTCCAGTAAATATTCAGATACCGATGATTCCTCGAACCATCAGCCAAAAGCTTCTGGAGCTGTCCCAAAAATTCCCCGTCATCGCGGTGATCGGCCCCCGGCAATCCGGCAAGACCACTCTGGTAAAGCACCTCTTTCCGGAGAAGGATTACCTGAATCTGGAAGAACCGGATATCCGCCTGTTCGCCGCTCAGGATCCCCGGGCGTTTCTGGCAAACCATTCCCGGGGGTTGATCGTGGATGAAGCGCAGCAGGTACCGGAGTTATTCTCCTACATTCAGGGAATGGTCGACGCCAATCCCGAACCGGGGCACTTTGTTTTAACCGGTTCGCAACATTTTCTGCTTCATGAAAAAATTTCTCAGTCACTGGCCGGGCGGGTAGCGATCCTGAAACTGCTTCCGTTCAGCCTGGAAGAATTAAAATCGGTTGCCGATAAATCCCTCCCGTTTCAGGAGTACATCTATCGAGGATTTTTTCCCCCGATTTATGACCGGGAGATCCATCCCCCGGATTGGTTTGCCAACTACATTCCCACTTACATCGAGCGGGATGTACGGTCGCTGAAGAATATCACCGACCTGACGACTTTTGCCACCTTTTTGAAACTGTGCGCCGGGCGAGTGGGGCACTTGCTAAATCTTACCTCTCTGGCCAATGAATTGGGAGTGACGACTAATACCGTACGCGCCTGGCTGTCGGTACTGGAAGCCAGTTTTGTGGTGTTTCGGGTGTCCCCATTTTACCGGAATTTTAATAAGCGTCTGGTAAAAATGCCCAAGTTGTACTTTTACGATACCGGACTGGCCTGCTATCTGCTGGGCATCCGGGAAGTGGATCAACTGAACTATCATTTTCTCAAAGGTGAATTGTTTGAGAATCTGATTCTCTCGGAAGTGATGAAGTTTTACCTCAATCGAGGAGAAGAACCGCTGATCTATTTCTGGCGAGACAAATCCGGGCGAGAAATTGACTGTTTGATCGACCGGGGAGGAACGCTCAAGGCTCTGGAAATCAAAGTTTCTCAAACGATTAGCGGAGAATTTTTCAAGAACCTCGCTTACTGGCAAACCCTGAGTGGTAGTTCTCCGGAGGATTCTTATCTGATTTACGGTGGGGACCAGACCCAGAACCGCAGCATCGCCCGGGTGCATCCCTGGCATGATCTGCCGGAAGTGCTGGCAACATTCTAAGTGAAACGTGATACGTGATGCGTGATCGGTTCTTTGAGATTTGGTTTAGCCAGTCGGTTATATCTACTCGGTCATATCTACTTTGAGGATTCAGGCAAACTCTCGTGATGCGTGATGCGTAAATGAAGTTTTTTCACGTTTCACGCATCACGGGGAAAATCCACTATCACCGGGTTTTTGTGTTCCTCAAAACACGACAAAATTACCGTCTTAATCGCGCATTACGTATCACGTTTCACCTCAGGAGATTTCAATGCCCCAAGAACTGTTTTATGCGCCGGAACTGCAACCGACCTCTTCGGAAGTGCTGTTGCCTCCGGAAGAGAGTTACCATCTGCAGCGAGTCCTGCGTCGGCGCCGGGGAGCCGGGATTGGGTTGACCAACGGCGCCGGATTGCTGGCCTCCGCCATTGTGGAAGAGCAGCGAGGAAAGCAGGTGCGATGCACGGTGCAGGAAATTCAGGCCCTGGCGCCACCGGCGGAGCAGCGCATTACCGTGGCCCTGGCCACCATTCGGCCCAATCGGATGGACTGGGCGGTGGAAAAACTCACCGAAATGGGCGTGGGGCATATCCAGTGGCTGCACACGGAATATACCGCCGTGCATGCCTTTAAGGAGCGGCACCTGCAAAACATCGCCATCAGCGCCATGAAACAGAGTCGCCAGGCGTATCTGCCCCGGATGTATCCCCCGATGGAATTTGCCGATTGGCTTCAGAATGCCGCTTCGCCGGGGCATAATTCAGTGGCTTTGCTGGCCCATCCTTCGGAGTCGGCCATCACTGTGAGAGAAATTGACTGGAATGGGAGCCAACCGGTGTGCATCGCCGTGGGGCCGGAGGGGGGTTTTGCCCCTGCGGAGGTAGAACAGGCCCGGGCGATAGGCTTTTGTTCCGTTCGACTGGCGGGGCAAATCCTGCGCGCCGAAACCGCCGCCGTGACCGCCGTGGCTCAACTGAAACTGAAAATTCTATAGCAGCCCTCTTACCGGGGGATTATATTTGGGCAAGTTTGGGAAGTTGCTGAGGTGAAGAAACCTGCTGCGGAGGTATCCCTATGGCCGATCAAGATTGCATCTTTTGCAAAATCGTCGCCGGTGAAATTCCTTCCCAGAAAGTATTTGAAGATGAGGAGGTGCTGGCCTTCCACGACATCAGCCCCCAGGCGCCGGTGCATGTGCTGATTATTCCCAAGAAACACATCGCCCGGGTGGCGGATATGACCGAAGCCGAGGAACCCCTGATGGGGAAGCTGATCCACACCGCCGCACAGTTAGCCCGGCAGCTGAACGTCAGCGATTCCGGATACCGCCTGGTGCTGAACACCGGCCCGGATGCCAACCAGACCGTTCCCCACGTGCATGTGCATCTGATCGGGGGGCGGGTGATGGGCTGGCCTCCCGGATAATCCCTCTGTGCAGGAGGCCACTGATGAAGGAACTGATCGTTATCGGAGATCGGGTGCTCATCCGCCTGGATGAGCGGGAAGAACGCACCGAAGTGGGGCTGATCCTTCCCCAGACGGTCAAGGAAAAAGACGAGGTGCTTCGCGGCTACATCGTCAAAACCGGGCCGGGCATTCCCCTGGCCGACCCTTCCTCTGTGGGTGAGGAACCCTGGAACATGGAGCGTTCCGCCACCCGCTATCTACCCATGGAGGCTCAGGAAGGTGATTATGTGCTATTCCTCCGCAAGGCCTCGGTGGAGATCAGCTACGAAGGGGAGAAATACTTCATTGCCCCTCAGAGCGCCATCCTGTTGATCATCCGGGAGAATGAGGAACTTCCCGGAGACCCGGAATTGTTCCCCGATGATCCCTCCCTGGAGCTGGATTAGCCTGCCGGGCATGTTCTATACTTTCCCAC
>CAYQGB010000192.1:0-7844 GCA_964416895.1 uncultured Calditrichaceae bacterium | reverse complement strand
GGGCGTTGGCTTTCAGTTCATCAACTACCGGTTGAGGCACGGGAAACGGCGATTGTCCCAGTCCCAGACGAAAAATTTCCCGGCCTTCCCGCTGAAGCCGGGCGCTGCGCTCGTTAATGGCCAGAGTGGCCGACAGGGGCAGGCCGCGAACGTTTAGATTTAGATGAATTTCCGGTGCTGCATTTCGATAAGAGGCCATGATGGGTATCCTGTGTATGCGTCAACTATTTGAGTAGAACTTTCAAATCCGTTTCCCCTTCGCTGCGAGCGATAATGGCCGTTCCGCAGCTATCGCTCCATACATTCACGGAAGTTCGCATCATATCCAGAATGCGATCCACCGCCAAAATTAAGCCAATTCCTTCCAGAGGGAGTCCCACCGCTCCCAGGATGATGGTGATCATCACCAGTCCGGCCATGGGCACACCCGCCGCACCGATGCTGGCCAGCAGGGCGGTGATGACCACAATGAATTGTTGAAAGAAAGAGAGTTCGATGCCGTAAACCTGGGCGATAAACATCGCCGCCACGCATTCGTACAAAGCGGTGCCGTCCATGTTGATGGTGGCTCCCAACGGAAGCACAAAACTGGAGATCTTGTTGGATACGCCGGCATTGTTTTCCACCGAGTCGATGGTCAGGGGCAGGGTGGCGGAGGAGGAAGCAGTGGAAAAGGCGGTCAACAACGCCGGCGCCATGGCCTGGGCGTGCGCCGCCGGGTTGATCCGACCGACTGTATACAACAACATGGGCAACGTGAAAACCGCATGGATGACCAGCCCCCCGGCGACCGTAATCATATATTTCCCCAGGGGAATGAACACGTCAAATCCGGTTTGCGCCACGATCTTCCCCATCAAAGCAAACACTCCCACCGGGGTAAAGCGAATAATAAAATGGGTCATTTGCATCATCACTTCAAAAACGCCCTGAAAAAAATCGGTGAGCTTCTGATTGTACGGCTCCGGCGCACGGGTAATAAAGAAGCCGAACAGGAGCGAGAAAAAGATAATCGGCAACATTTTTCCTTCCACCATCGCCTGCAAAGGATTGGTGGGAATGATACCCAACAACGTGTCGCCGATTTTTTCGACATTGGCGCTTAATTCCGGGGGCGTTTCGTGAAATCCCAATTGCGCTCCCACACCGGGCTGGATAATGTTCACCAGAATCAATCCGGTCAAAATCGCCAGCAGGCTGGTGGAAACGTAATACGCAAAAGTCTTCAGGCTTAACCGGCCAAAACTCTCCGGCGTGCCGATGCTGGTGACCCCGGAAATAATGGAGGAGACGATCAGGGGAACGATGATCATCCGCAGGCCACGTAAAAAAATGTCACCGAGAACGGCCACTTTCTCGATGACAAAGCTTTCAAATCCCAGCATCCGGGACGCAAATCCGAACACCACTCCCAACGCCAATCCAATGAAGATCTGCCAGTACAGTTTTAGCCTCATAGCGGAGTTCTCCAGTTTGTAAAATAAACAGGTGGGATGCCGGACAGATAACCACGCATGGTTACACCAATTGTATTACCAACCCGAATAAAAGAGCCAAGTTTAACGATCCCTGTTGATAAACACAAAATATTTTTTGTTCGCCCGGTAAATTACGGTACATTCCCGCCCCTGTTTTGACAATTTGATTACAAAGTGATCATTTTTTGTGATCCCGATACTTCCGGAAACGGCAATAAACCCGAGAAAGGATGACCATGAGTTTTCTTGCCCACCTGGAGTGCTCCGCCTGTGGCAATACCCTGGAGCCGGAGCGGTTGTGGAATCTGTGCCCGACATGCCGGAAACCCCTGCTGGCCCGGTATGATCTGGCGGCTGTTGGTCAACAGCTTTCGCGCCAGGCCCTGGCTTCTCGCCCTCCGGGCTTGTGGCGTTATGCCGAGGTGCTCCCCGTTGGGGAGGAGGCGTATCGGTTAACCCTGGGAGAAGGGGGCACGCCTCTGGTTCGGGCGGCCCGACTGGCGGAGGAGGTGGGGTTTGCCGGTGAGTTGTACATTAAAGATGAAGGGTTGAATCCCACCGGTTCCTTCAAGGCCCGGGGGCTGGCGGTGGCGGTATCCCGGGCGGCGGAACTGGGAGCAACTGCCCTGTCCATCCCCTCGGCGGGGAATGCCGCCGGGGCCATGAGCGCCTACGCCGCGCTGGCCGGACTGGAAGCGCATGTGTTCATGCCTGCGGATGTGCCGGAGCCGTTCGTGGCCGAATGCCGCGCCCTGGGGGCGCAGGTACGGCTGATCGAAGGCCTGATTACCGATTGCGGGCAGGTGGCCGCCGCCGAACTGAAGGCGCATGCACGCTTCGACGTTTCCACCCTCAAGGAACCGTACCGCCTGGAAGGGAAGAAGACCATGGGCTACGAGGTGGTAGAACAACTGGGCTGGCAATATCCCGATGTGATTATCTATCCCACCGGAGGGGGCACGGGATTGATCGGGATGTGGAAGGCCTTTGAGGAGATGGAGCACCTGGGCTGGATTACCGGGCAACGTCCTCGCATGGTCACGGTGCAGGCTGCGGGATGTGCGCCCATCGTGCGGGCTTTTCACCGGGGCGAGGAGGCCGCCGCTCCCTGGGAAAAGGCTCGCACCGTGGCCGACGGCCTGCGGGTTCCCGCCGCGGTAGGAGACTTTTTGATGCTGCGGGTGCTGCGGGAGAGCCGGGGCACCGCCGTGGCCGTGAGCGATGAGGAAATGCTGGAGGCGGCGGCGTTGATCGGGCGCACCCAGGGCCTGTTCGTATGCCCGGAAGGGGGAGCCACGCTGGCGGCCTTTCGCAAGTTAGTGCAGGAGGGGTGGATTCGCCCCCGCGAGCAGGTGGTGCTGTTCAACACCGGGAGTGGGCACAAGTATTCCCATTTGTGGCGGGAATAATCCATGCGGGCAGACGGTTATCTACGGGAAAATCTCCGGGCGGTGGTACAGCTGGCGCGCCCGGTGAACGGATTGATTACCATGGCCTCGGTGCTGGTGGCGGCGGTTCTGGCCGGGAGCCTGGAGCCGCTGGAGGCGGTGGCGCTGGCCTGCGCTTCGGCGGGATTGATCAACGCCGCCGGCAACACCATCAACGATTATTTCGATGTGGAAATTGATCGGGTGAACAAACCCCACCGCCCCCTTCCGGCGGGGCGGATCTCTTCCCGGAGGGCGTTGCTGGCCGCCGGAGTGGAATTTGCCTCCGGGAATCTTCTGGCGGCGATTATCTCCCCGGCGATGCTGCTGTTCGCTGTGTTCTTCTCGGCACTGATATGCATCTATTCTTCCCACCTGAAACGTACGCCGTTATGGGGAAATGTGGCGGTCAGTTTGACCAGCGCGGCGGCGTTTATCTACGGGGGAATGGCCGTGCAGCGCCCCCGGGAAGCGGTGATCCCGGCGCTGTTTGCCTTTTTCTATCATCTGGGGCGGGAGATCATCAAAGATATGGAGGATATGACCGGAGATCGCCTGGGTAACGCCCACACCTTCCCGGTGCGCTATGGCAAACGCAAATCTGTCGCGCTGGTGTGGGGAAATTTTCTGCTGTTAGTGGGCTTAACGATGTGGCCTTATCTCACAGGGGGGTATGGAACGACATATTTCATCGTGGTGGTGACGGGTATCTATCCGGTCATCGGGTACGTGTTGTTCAGCCTGCTACGCCGCACCGATCCCGACCATTTGAATTTTCTGAGCAATCTCCTCAAAGCGGATATGCTCATCGGGTTGATTGCCCTGTACTTTCGATGATTCAAAAGGCTACGGGAGGATATCAGCAAAAGCAGTTGCTCCAAGAACGCTGTTACATTGCTACTTTTTCTCTGTAATTTTGAAGTAGGCAATATTATCGAGTAATATAGCGATTTTTTGGCCTCAATCCTATTTGACAAAGTTTATGAATTAAGCAGGCTAAGGACGATTACGAAGTTCTTTTTCGAGCTTGTTGGATATGGTTTTCTAATTTTTTTTGTAATGTAGAACGATAATATTCCTCCCATGCTGCAAGAAGATGTTCCCATACTTCTGATTCTACTTGTGATTTATTTTCTTTGAAAAAAATATTTTCTAATTTTTCTGTTTCCATTTCCATTAGATTTGCAAAAACATGAACCATTATTAGTTGGCTAACGTCAGAGGCTAAGTTATCTGTTTTTTCTTCTGACAAATAAGATAAAAAAGAAGAAAGTAATGATGGCGAACGGTCTTGTATATATTCCTCGTGTTTTTCATGTTTTTTTATTGTCGTAATAATATTGTGCACTTCTGTTTCAAGGTCTTTATACGTATTTTTAAGTCTGTCTTCATATTCTTTGCGTATTTTATCACGTGGGTCTATTTTATATTCTCTCTCTTTGATTTCCCGCTGTACCGCGATTCTTGGTATCTTTTTCAATAAAGTTAAGACCGTAGAAAATTTCAAATACCTGAAATATCTCGAAGGAAAACGCGGGTATTTTCGTAAATGAAGTAGTATACCCACTCCTATAAAGAGCAAACTACTTACGGCTATAGAAATATTGATCGCTGTGACCGCTTCTATCTCAGCAACAGAAAGAATTATAACTAAAATTAATGCAGTTATCACACAGGAAATAAATAGTATACCAAACCATACAAATTGCCGGAAGAAAAAATCTTTGTCTGCAAAAAAAGAATTATTTTTCAAGCTCTTTTCCAATCCATCCTCTATATTTTTGAATATCATATCGTATTTGCCATGAGATATTCAACAGACTCTGGATCAAGAAATAAAGAATTGTCAAAACAGCTACAATAATTCTGGCAGTGATATACACTTTATTGACTATGCTGAACTGGTTTGCATCTTCTCGAATGGTAAAATCAAGCACCTTTAAAATCAGCGTACCGGCCATGAACCACAGTATGCTTTGGATAGTACTGCTTGTGATAATGACAACGTAAACCAGCAAATTTTGGAAAATGTGCTTTATTTGCTCCCATACTTTTCCCGCACCATTCCCCGACACCGTCTCTGACTCCTGCCCTCCTCGATGACCGCAAGAAAAACTGATCTTTGGTCCAGGAGATTGCTACAATTAAAAGTACAAAGTTGGAACAAAAACACTTGACAAGATTAAACCTTTGACAAAATGACCAGAATATTTGCTGTACAAAATAAACAATTCAGAAAAAAATCGCAAGAGAAGTTTTTTCGGTTCGCTGACCTAATATTTCAGTCATTTTTGATTGTTCTCAGTTGAGAAAATGGGTCGGTCCCTCCAGTGTTTTTTCAAGCTTAAAGTGACGGGTTTCCATTGTCATTCTGAGGGCTGCCACCGGGGAAGGACAGGCTTTATGTTAAGAACTGCGGCTTCAGAAACGGAAATCTCATTCGCAGGAGTGGTGTCGAAGCGGCAGCCCGAAGAATCTCTTTATGAATTCAACCCGTCATCCAAACCTTGAAAGAGCACTAGGCCGACAGGTTTTCAAATCAAAAACTTATTCCCCAATCTTGTTCTTTACTTCTTCCCAGAGTAATCTTTTTCCCTGATACCGACGCGTCAGCGCATCGGCTTCGGCGGGGGAGGATACGGCCACGATCCCATGGCCCATGGGGGTGATGATCTCCCGGCTGTGCACGAACAGCGCCTGCGCCGCCGGGAGCCACTTCCCGGTGGTGTAGTCAACTACCCAGACGGAACTCACGGAATCCGAACGTTGCCGCAGATGCTGCAACATGCACCCGATGTCATCGAAGCGAAAGGTGGTGCCTTCGGCGGTGTGATACCCGGCGGCGAATCGCCGTTCCGAGATGATCATGTGACACTCATCGCAGGGGTCTTCCCCCCAGCGGATATCCGGCGGCTGATCGGTGCGCGCCCCGGATTGGCAGGCGGTAAAGAGAACCAGAAAGCCCCACAGCCATCCGGCCACCGTCGCTCTCCTCATAACGCCCCCCGACGTTTGAATATCCGGTCGGCGATGAAAAAGGTTACCCCGATCCACAGGATCAGAAGGCCCACCAGCAGAGGGAGCAGCTGGGCACCGTAGGTGCGCATGGCATACACACCTACCGGCCCGAGCACTTCCAGATTGCCCTGAAGGGTCAGCACCGCGGCCAGCTTAAACACCTGAAGGGGATTGATGAGGGAGAGGGCAAATAGCTGATGGATGCCCAGCTTCAGGGTCAGGGCCGTGCCCATAACGCCCAGATCCCCGAAAAAGACCAGGGCCAGCCAGACGAACAGGGAGATGCCCACGGCGGCGTCGGCGCGGGGCAGGGCGGTGGAAATGAGCACGCCCACTCCCAGCGACACCAGCGCCAGCAGGAAGGTCAGGCCGATCAGGGTAAGGTATTGCCCCACGGCGGTGGTTCCCCCATACCAGGCGATGAGAAAACCGCTGACGCCGAACCCCAGAACCAGCGCCGACAGCAGGGAGAGGGCCACCCCCAGATATTTGCCCAAAAGCACCTCCAGAGAAGAAAGCGGCTGAGCCAGCAGGTACAGCAGGGTGCCCCGTTCTCGCTCTCCCGCCAGGCTGATGGCGCCCAGCGTCAGCCCCATCAGGGGAACGATCAGCAGCACCATGTTGATCATGCTGGCGGTGGTGCGGCCAAATCCGGAAAGCCCATATTGCCCCACTCCGGAAAGCCCCATCCAGGAGAGCGCCAGCGACAGCCCGGTAAAAACCAGCGTAAACAGAATGAACCACCGGTTTCGCCCGGCGTCGAGCATCTCTTTCTGGGTGAGCAGCAGCACGTTTTGTATATCGATGTTCATGTATCCTCAACGGTTTACCCTTCCACTTCATAATCAAAATTCTCGATGACCACACCGGCCCCGGCCAGGACCGTGATCGGTTCCCCTTTGGCGTGGGCATCCACCTCCACTTTGATGCCCCGTCCGTTCTGGGAGGCCTGAAATCCATGTTGGCGCAGAATTTCCAGCGCCGGGGAAACCTGCCCCACCGGCACGTAGATGCGCAGCAGGGAACGCTTGCCCAGGCGTTCGTACACCTCCTGCGGCGGGGCATCGGCAATCAGCCGCCCCTGATCCAGAATCAGCACCCGGTCGGCGAAGGAGAGCACCTCTTCCAGCCGGTGGGACGAAAACACCATGGTTTTGCCCACATGCTTCAACTCGTTCAGCAAATCCAGAAAATCGTCTCGCGATTGCATGTCCAGATTAGCGGTGGGTTCATCTAAAAACAACACCGGCGGATCACCTAACAGGGCAATGGCCAGGGCCAGCTTTTGCTTCATCCCTCCGGATAGCTCTTTAACCAATTTCTGCCCGTGGGGACGCAGTTGCAGCCGATCCAGCCAGACGCTCACCGTATCGACAGAGGTTTTTTTCAATCGGGCAAAAAATTCCAGAGTCTCATTCACCGAAAGATGTTCGTGAAAGCGAATCTCCTGGGGCACAAACCCCACAATGCGCCGGGCTTCCCGCCCCTCTTGAGGCACGGCGTAGCCGTTGATGCGCACCTCTCCGGAGAAGGGCAACACGCCCAGCAGGCACCGAATCACGGTGGTTTTTCCCGCGCCGTTGGAGCCCCACAGGGCGATCACTTCCCCGGCGGCCACGGAAAAGGTCACCTCCTCCACCGCGGTTACCTTTCCAAACCGCTTGGTCAATCGATTCACAACAATCATGGATTCTGCTCCCTGATGAAGAGAGGGTTGGTGGGTTTCAATCCCCGGTTGTTGTTCCCCCGATTTCGGAGGAGGGAATTTCGAGGATACCGAAGTACGGGTCAGCCCCCATGCCAGCGCCAGGCCTCCCAGAAGCAAACCGATGGAAGAAAGTAGCAGGGGCCATCGAGCCGGTTGAGGGGGCACAGGCACGCCGGTGGGAAAATAGGGCTTCATCCGGGGGCGGGGATCGGT
>CAYQGB010000191.1:0-7847 GCA_964416895.1 uncultured Calditrichaceae bacterium | reverse complement strand
ATCCAGTATCCAGTATCCCCGACCTGCGGCCGGGGCAGGCCAGCATCCAGAATCCAGAATCCAGAATCCAGCATCCAGAAACCGGCTATTTCTCCAGCGGCACCCGGCGGCGGGAATAGCCCCGGGCGTTGCGGATTTCATAGTTCTTCAAATCGGCATCGGAGATGAAGGAATCGCCGATGAGGGTATCGGTGGGGGTGTAAAACTTGACTTCCACGTCGCTGATGATCTTCTGCTTGAAGTTGTTCCACTTCAACTCTTCCGTTTCCAGAACGATGCCGCTATCGGAGACCACCACCACATTTCCCCGGGCCACCAGGTTCCTGGTGTTGTGCTCGATCATCCCCTCCCGGGCGGTAAGCACCGACTTGTGCCGTCCCTGGTTATCGAAGAAATCCACGTGAATGCTATCTTTCAGGAGGGTGCGCTTGCGGCTGTTATATACCGCCATGTATCCGGCCCACACTTCGGCCATTTTGCGCCCTTCCCGGGTCAGGAAAATAGTCGCCTCCCAGCTTTCCTGATCGGGCATCTGTCCCCGTACCGGGGGCTGCTCCTCCGGCGCCGTGCCGGTCGCCTCCTCCTGATGGGTTCCACAACCGGACAGAGCGCCCAGCAGCAACAACAGAATTCCCCAAATACCTGCCCTGCCCATGTTACACAATCCCTGCTCGCATGATGTCGTGCAAATGAATCACCCCCACCAGGGTTTCCTGTTCATCCACCACCGGCATGGCGATGATGCGATATTCTTCCATTTTTTTATACGCCGTGTACGCCAGGGTATTGGCGGCGATAATTTTGGGATGGGGATTCATCACCTCCGTCACCGGGATGTGGAAGAATTGCTCCGTGCGCTCCACCAAACGGTTGAGATCCCCGGTGGTCATCACCCCCAGGATTTTATCCGCCTCATCCACCACCACACAGATGCCCCGTTTGGCGGCCATTTCCAGCACCGCCTCTTTCATGGTGGCGGTGGGGGGCACTTTGGGCACCCGCTCTTCGCCGGTCTCCATCAGATCGGAGACTTTCAGCAACAGGCGTCGGCCCAGGGTTCCCGCCGGATGCAAAAATGCAAAATCCTCCCGGGTAAACTGCCGCTTTTCCAGCAGGGCCATGGCCAGGGCATCTCCCAGGGCCAGCATGGCGGTGGTGCTGGTGGTGGGCGCCAGGTCGTGCGGACAGGCTTCCTCTTTTACCCGAATGTTCAGCACCACATCGCTGTACCGGGCCAGCATGGAATCGGGACTGGCAGTGATGGCAATGATGGGCACTCCCAGGCGTTTGAACACCGGCAGCAGCTTAAACAACTCATCGGAGTTGCCGCTTTTGGACAGGCAGATGGCCACATCGTCCCGATGTACCACCCCCAGATCCCCGTGCAACCCATCCGCAGCGTGTAGAAAATAGGAAGAGGTTCCTGTGGAGGCCAGGGTGGCGGCAATCTTTCGCCCCACCGCCCCGGACTTGCCCAGCCCGGTGACGATGACCCGCCCCCGGCAATGAAATACCAGTTGCACCGCTTTGAGAAAATTGTCGTCGATAACATCCAGCAACTGATGCACCGCCTCCGCTTCCATCCGGATGACCCGTCGGGCCACTTCCATCAACTGCTCATCGGAAACCGGCGACGTCAATTCGCCTCCCTGCTCTCCCGCCGATAATTTCGGTGACGTCATGGGTATCACCTCGTGCATGTCCTCCACCATACTTCAGTACACAAAAGGAATCAATTTCTTTGTTCGTCGGGCATATTCATCCCACAACTTTCCATACCGTTCCGCCATCCACGCTTCATTTTTGGGGATGGCATCGAATAAATATTGCAGGAAATTGAGTAGCGGCGACACCCATCCCCACAAACGACCGCCAATCGTAGCAAAGGAAACGTATATCAAAAAGTCTCCCAGATAATTGGGATGGCGACACAGAGACCAGAGACCGGTATCCAAAATTTTTCCCCGGGCATCGGGCCGGGCTTTGAATTTTCGCTTCTGGTATTCACTGGTCACATGGGTAACAAAGCCGAGCGCAAAAATCCCCACCGCCAGATAGTCTCCCCATCCCAACGGTTCCGTTCGTTGAGCGGCAAAATAGAACGGAAGACAGTAGCCCCACCCGGCAGTGTTGGTAAGGATAAACGGCAATGCGTATTTTTGAGACGGGGGCAGTTTTTGCTCCAGCCTGGATATAGCGGTATGCCGGGAATGCCTCAACAACAGCCAGTTCATGTGCATCAGATACATGATCAGCATTGCCAGAAGAAGGATTTTGCGGGTATTGAGGGGCGGCGCATTCCAGAGATACACGCCAGCTACCGGCAACATGGTGTTAAACCCCACGGCAAAAACCGGTTGCAATCGGCGAGTTATCACGGCGCTGAGCACCCCGATGCCGGCCATGGCCTCGATGATGACGGCGTTCACCACCCACACATTCATTGCTTATTTCTTTCCTCTACTTTGTACTGCCTTTATGGAGACGCGATTTGCTCCACCACCGATTCCAGTTCTCCCCGGGCATGGAGAACGAATTCCACCACCTCCCGGATGGCTCCGCGTCCTCCCTCTCGCCGGGTGTAAAAAGGACAGCGCGCCTTGACCGCGACGGCGGCGTTCGCCACCGCCACCGGCAGACCCACCCGCTCCAGCACAGGAATGTCGGGAAGATCGTCTCCCACAAAGCAAATTTCTTCTTCACGCAAATTCAATTCCTTCTGCAACTCCCGGCAGGCGGCCAGTTTGTCATGGCGGCCCAGGCGAAGGCCGTCGATGTGCAGTTCCCTTGCCCGAATGCGAATGGCTTCGCTCTCCCGGGCGGAAATGATCCCCGTCTTGAGGCCGCCCAACCGGGCCATTTTGATGGCCTGCCCATCCAGGCAGTTGAAGTGCTTGATCTCCCGCCCCTCGCTGTCGTAGATGATGTATCCGTCGGTAAACACTCCGTCGATGTCGAACAGGATTGCCCGAACCGCCTGCGCCCGGCGGAACAGCTCCCCCACCCGTCGCGGATTACATATCATTTCCGGAATCTCCTATGTGGACAGTGAGCGGATGGTTTGATACACCTCCACCAGGTGCCGCAGCACCTCCGGCACCTCCGACAGGGGCAACTGGGAGCGGGCATCGCTGAGGGCATTGGGGGGATCGGGGTGCACCTCCATAAACACGGCGTTCACCGCTCCGGTGGCCAGGGCGGCCCGGGCCAGGGGCAGAATAAACTCCGGTTGCCCTCCGCTGGCATCTCCCTGCCCCCCGGGAATCTGCACGCTGTGGGTGGCATCATACACCACCGGATAGCCGCTCTTCGCCATGATGGGCAGACTGCGCATATCCACCACCAGATTGCGATAGCCGAAGCAGGTGCCCCGCTCGGTCAGCAAAATGCGGCGATTGCCGGTAGAGGCCACCTTCTCCGCCGCTTTGTGCATATCCTCCGGAGCCAGAAACTGTCCCTTTTTGATATTCACCGCCTTACCGGTGCGCCCGGCGGCCAGCAGCAAATCCGTCTGGCGGCATAGAAAAGCGGGAATTTGCAGCACATCCACCACCTCCGCCACCACCGGCGCCTCCAGTTCCGTGTGCACATCGGTGAGCACGGGCACGTGGAACTCCCGACCAACTTTCTCCAGAATCTCCAGGGCGGCAGCGAAGTCGATTCCGGTAAATCCCCGGAGGGAAGTGCGGTTGGCTTTCTTGTACGAAGATTTGAAAATCCATTGCACCGGCAGGTCCCGTACCGTTCGGGCGAGAAATTCGGCGGTGCGGAGGATCATGGTCTCATTCTCTATCACGCACGGCCCGGCGATGACCGTCAGGGGATGACCGGGGCCAATGATCACCTCGTTTACCCTTACTTCGCCCATCGTTACCGTTTTGCCTCCGCCTGTTTCAGCGCCGCCTTCACGAAGTGCACAAAAATGGGATGGGGGCGCATGATCCGGCTTTTCAGTTCCGGATGAAACTGGCACCCCACGAAAAAGGGATGATCTTTCAACTCGATGGTCTCCACCAGGGTACCGTCCGGGGAAAGGCCGCTGAGCACCATGCCGTGCTCCTCCAGAATCCGGCGGTAGTCGTTGTTCACCTCATAGCGATGCCGATGCCGCTCGATGATGATCTCCGCCCCGTAAATTCGGCGAATGAGGGTATTCTCCCGGGTCACGCAGGGATAGGTGCCCAGCCGCATGGTGCCCCCTTTGGTTTCCACATCCTTCTGGGATTCCATGATGTGAATAACCGGATGGGGAGTGTCGGGATTAAACTCGGCGCTGTCGGCTTCTTTGATACCGCACACATTGCGGGCAAATTCGATCACCGCACACTGAAGCCCCAGGCAGATGCCGAAAAAGGGGATTTTCTGCTCCCGGGCGTACTGCACGGCCTGCAATTTCCCTTCGATGCCCCGGGAATCAAAGCCGTAGGGTACCAGAATTCCACTCACATCTTTAAAAAATCGGGCCGCATCCGCCTGATTCTTGACCGCTTCGGAATCCACCCACTCCACTTCCACCCGGGCGTCGTTGGCCACGCCGGCATGCACCAGGGCTTCCAGGATGCTTTTGTAGGCATCCGGCAGGCGGGTGTATTTTCCGCAAAGGGCGATGCGCACCGTCTGGCCGGGAAATTTGATCTTCCGCACCACTTCCCGCAGCCCTTCCAGTTGGGGGGGATCGGTGCGCAACTCCAGGCGCTTTACCACCAGGTCATCCAGATGTTGTTCTGCCAGCAGCAGGGGCACTTCATAGATGGTTTCCGCATCCAGGGCTTCGATGACCCGCTCCGGGCGGACATTGCAGAACAGGGCGATTTTCTTTCGGGTTTGCTCGTCGATGGAGCGGTCGGCGCGGCAGATGAGAAAATCCGGCTGAATTCCGATCTCCCGCAGCCGCATCACACTGTGCTGGGTGGGCTTGGTTTTGATCTCCCCGCTGGTGCGGATGTAGGGCAACAGGGTCACGTGCATGTTCACGGTATCTTCCGGTTCCCGCTCCAGGCAGAACTGGCGGATGGCTTCCAGAAACGGCAGGCTTTCGATATCCCCCACCGTGCCCCCTACTTCCACGATGACCACATCGGCATTGGACTGGCGGGCCAACAACAGAATGCGCTCTTTGATTTCATCGGTGATGTGAGGAATCACCTGTACCGTCGCTCCCAGGTAATCCCCCCGCCGCTCTTTTCGGATCACCGCATCGTAAATCCGCCCGGTGGTCACGTTGTTCATTTGGGACATGTTCTCGTCGATGAATCGCTCGTAGTGTCCCAGATCCAGATCCGTCTCCGCCCCGTCTTCGGTGACGAACACCTCGCCGTGCTGATAGGGACTCATGGTGCCCGGATCCACGTTGATGTAGGGATCGAACTTCATAATGGTCACTTTCAGGCCCCGGGATTTGAGCAGGAATCCCAGAGAAGCGCAGGTAATGCCTTTCCCCAGAGAAGAGACCACGCCTCCGGTGACAAAGATGAACTTGGCCCGGGGCTTAACATCCGAATTCACCGTTCCTCCTCTCGCTGTTGAATGAGTCGTTCTACAATCGTCACATCTTCGGGGGTATCCACGCCCGGCGAGCAGGCTTCGGTCTGGATGACCCGAATGGGATGCCCTCGTTCCAGAATGCGCAGTTGTTCCAGCTTCTCCCGCCGTTCCAGATCACCTTCCGGCCAGGACAGATACTCCCGCAAAAATGCCTTTCGGAACACATAGACGCCGATATGGCGGAGCACCATCGGCGAAGGTTCAAAGGGCATATCCCGATGGAACGGGATGGGGGCGCGGGAAAAGTAGAGGGCATGGCCGGTATGATCCCGCAGCACTTTCACCACCGAGGGGTTTTGCCACTCCCTTTCCGAGGTCAGCGGGCAGCCCAGCGTGGCCACCCCCAGATCGGGATCGTTCTGCACCGCCCGAATCGCCTGCGCCACTGCCGGCGGGGAGATCAGCGGTTCATCCCCCTGCAAGTTTACCACCACCTCGGCTTCCACTTCCCGGGCCACAAATCCCACCCGTTCGCTGCCGGTGGCGATTTCCTTCGGGGTCAGGCGCACCTCTCCCCCGAAGGCCTCCACGGCGGCGGCAATCCGGGCATCGTCTGTGGCGATTAGAATGCGATCCACACCGGGAATTCGGCAGGCCTGCTCATAAACCCGCTGAATCAGGGGTTTGCCGGCGATGGGAATAAGCGGCTTTCCCGGAAGGCGAGTGGAACCGTATCGGGCGGGGATAATAACGATCACCTGCTCCTTCATTTGACCACCTTCGGCACACGGAAGAAATTTCCGGCCCGGTCGGGAGCATTGCGCAGCGCTTCTTCCACCGGGAGAGAGGCTTCCACCACATCTTCCCGCATCCGATTGGTCACTTCGGCAGTGTGGCTGAGGGGCTCAACTCCGGTGGTATCCAGTTCATTCAGTTTTTCCACATACTGCAAAATGGCGTTCAGCTCCTGCGCCAGTCGCTTCTTTTCTTCTTCGGTGAAGCGCAATTTTGCCAGCCGGGCAATGTATTCCACCTGTTCTACGCTGACGGCCATCCGTTCCCCCAAAGCACCATTGTATTTGCTTAAAAAGGATATTCCGGGAGTCGGTGGAACACCCCACCGGGTTCCCGGAATTACGCCCCGTGAAAATAACCAATCCCCCCGGGAAAAACAACCGGTAAATCAGGAGTTGGGGGTATCCATTACCGGCAGGTTAAAGGATTGTGGGGCAAAAAAAACGCCGCGGTGAGATGCACACGGCGGCGGGAAAAGGGAGAGGGGTCTAAAATGCCGGGTGGGGAGAAAACGCCCTTTAGTAGGTCATATCATTGAGGAAAAAGTTGACCGGGTTCAGAGGCTTGCCGTTGTAATGCACTTCATAGTGGAGGTGGGTGCTGGTGGCCAGACCGGTGGAGCCGACTTCCCCGATCTTATCGCCCCGCTTTACAAATTGTCCCTTGCGGACATAAATCTTATCCAGGTGACCGTACAGGGTCTCAAACCCATATTTATGATTGATTTGCACGAATTTCCCGAATCCGCCGTTGGTTCCGGCAAAAGTTACATACCCGTCGGCGGGGGCAATCACCGGAGTACCGCGATTGGTGGCTAAATCCACCCCTTTGTGAAACTGACGCCGCTTGCGAATGGGATGGATTCGATTTCCAAAGCCGCTGGAGAGATAAGCATTTTGCACCGGGATGAGCGCGGGGAGATATTGAAGAGAGTCCTGCCGCCGCTCCACGGTGGTGAGCAATTTTTGATAACTGACTTTTTCCAGTCGAATTTCCCGATCCAGCTTTTCCAGAAGGTTCAGGGTTTCGATAAGCTCGGAACCGAAGGAAACCGAGCCGAGTTCCGAATTGGCCAGGAAGGATTCTCCGCCCCCGATACCCACCTGCCGCACGTCCTCGTTGATGGGCGGCAAATCCAGCATGGCCCGCAGCCGATCATCCTTTTCTTCGATCAAATCCAGATTGGAACGCAATTCGGCAATGCGATCGGAGATTTTCTTCAATTCCGCCCGTAGAATGGCGTTCTCTTTTTCCAGTTGAGAAATGCGGGAATTCTGGCTGAGCTTGCCGATCAAATGCACGGAATATTTAAAGGAGAATACCACCGCAGCCAGAACAATAAGGAGGGCAAGGCCGATTCGCCGGAAGGATAATGTGTACTCTTTAATTTGTGATGACTTCGGATTGACAAAGATCAGTATAGGTTTCTTATCCATTCATCTTTACCTGTCGTTTCAGCTCCGTACACCTGCCAAATACCCCCTAACTTTATGGATAATATTAACGAAAATAACGATTTTTGTCAATACTTCCGGAAAATAAAATTTTTTCTTTTTTGGGGAAATTTT
>CAYQGB010000190.1:0-7871 GCA_964416895.1 uncultured Calditrichaceae bacterium | reverse complement strand
AAAATAATAGGCAAATCCGATGGCAATGGCGGCAATGGAGCCGGTATAGGTTACCGTAAAGGTGGACCATCCGAACAGAAAGCCCATCAGGGGATGGTAGGCGCGGGTGAGGTAGATGTAATCGCCGCCGGCGTGAGGAAAGCGGGTGGCCAGTTCCGCATAGGTCAATGCGCCGCAAAAGGCATATACCCCGCCCAGCAGCCAGACCACCAGCAGAGTCGCCGGCGCATCGAGGTATTCTGCATAATATCCGGTAGTGGTAAATATGCCGATGCCGATCATATTGCCCACAATGATCATGGCGGCATCAAAGCGGGTCAAACTGCGGGGGAGTTCACGGGAAGTTGGCATGGGATTTCCGGGAATTTTGAAAAAGAACGCCGCACCACGGGGAAAGTGTTTGTTTAACTTTCCGGTTTTTTCTATATTGATTTTGGGGGGATAAGTTATCTCATCGAGTATATCCATGAAAGGCCGAAGCCAAAAAATGTCCCCGGCGCCCGACGAGCTGATCATTACCAGCGATTTTGCCAATCTTCCCCGGGTGGAACAGTTTGTAGCCCGGGTTTCTCGCAAGGCCGGTCTTACCGAGGATCAAAGCGATAATATGGCCATCGCGGTTACCGAACTGGTCAACAACGCCATTATCCACGGGAATAAGGAAGATCCCTCCAAACACGTGATTATCCGCGCCCGGTATCTGGTGGATCGGGTGGTGGTTTCGGTGATCGACGAGGGAGAGGGCTTTGATCCCACCGAACTTCCGGATCCCACCGATCCTGCGAATCTCTGGCGGGAAAACGGACGGGGGCTGTTTCTGGTCCGGCAGTTCATTGATGAAGTGGAAATTCACTCCTCTTCTCAGGGCACCGAAATTGTTTTGACGGAATATTTATCTTCCTGAAAGTTCAATAGAATTTGTGTTTCCACCGTTCGCCCGGTGGAAAAATTTTTTTGTTCTGGAAATTTCGATGTAAAATTTTGTAAATTGCGGGGCTTTGTGATAATAAGGGCCGGTGAAAGGAACTTTGCCGGTTGGGGGTAACGGTTCGAGGGATTCAGGGGACGGAATTGGCGGTCAAAGCTTGTCGATGGGGTTATACATTTTTCGTTGTCTTCTTTCTGAACTGGCTTTCCACTACGCACGCCACCGATACACTCACCGTCATCGCTGCCGGCGATGTAATGCTGGATTCCTGGATTGAACAGATCATCCCCGACAGCGGCTACGATTATCCCTTCCGGCATCTGAATGATTTTTTGCACTCGGCGGATCTGGTCTTTGCCAACCTGGAAGCGCCTTTCGGAACCACCGGTGAGCCGTTTGAAAAGGAGTTCGCCTTTCAGGTGCATCCGGATCTGGTTCAGGTGTTGCTGGCGGGGAATATAAATCTGGTAAGCCTGGCCAACAACCATACCCTGGACTACGGCCCGGCCTGTTTGAAAGAAACCCTGAAAATATTAGATCAACATCACATCCGCTATAGCGGCGCCGGCGTAACCTTATCCGATGCTCGAAAACCGGCCTTGATAAACGTGCGAGGGAAGCGAGTTGCCCTGCTGGCCTATAACCTCACTTTTCCCCAGGAATTCTGGGCTACCGATACCACCGCCGGTACCTGCTTCCCTTACGATACCTTCGTGTTCCAGGACATCGCCCGGGCGGATCGAGAGGCCGACATCGTGCTGGTTTCCTGCCATTGGGGGCAGGAACTGAATCAAACGCCCCGGCCATACCAGATTGATTTCGCCCACCGGGCCATCGACGCCGGAGCGGATGTGGTACTGGGGCATCATCCCCATGTCATTCAGGGGATGGAATTCTACCGGGGAAAACTGATCGCTTATTCTCTGGGGAATTTCGTGTTTGCCTCGTATAGCGAGAAGGCCAAAGAGAGCATGTTGCTAAAGCTTACCTGGGGAAAAGACGATAGTTTGGGCGTGTACGTCTTACCCATAAACGTGTATAACAGGGACGTTAATTTTCAACCGGTTCCTCTGGAAGGGGAGCAACGAGAGGCGTTTTTCCGACATCTAATAAAATTGTCGGGGGAACTCAACTCTTTGCCACTCGTTATTAGTAGCGATGGAAACGTAAAAAGGGTAAAAAGATCGTAAACCTTAAACCTTCGCAGAGATAGGAGGGATAATTTACGTATGGCAAGAGGAACTGTCAGTCGGGCAAGCCAATCTCTGGATAAATATTTGCAGGAAATCGGGGAAGTCCCTTTGCTGACCCCGGAAGAAGAGATCGAACTGGCGCAGCGCATCAAGCAGTCGGATCAGGAGGCGCTGGAAAAGCTGACTAAAGCAAACCTGCGCTTTGTGGTAAGCGTGGCCAAGCAGTATCAGAATCAGGGACTGTCCCTGGGTGACCTGATCAACGAGGGGAATCTGGGATTGATCAAGGCGGCCAAGCGGTTCGATGAGACCCGGGGCTTCAAGTTCATCTCCTATGCGGTGTGGTGGATTCGTCAGTCCATCCTTCAGGCGCTGGCGGAGCAGTCCCGGGTGGTGCGTCTGCCGCTGAATCGGGTCGGTGCGCTGAACAAAATCGGCAAGGCGTATTCCGCTCTGGAACAAGAGTTCGAGCGGGAACCCAGCGCCAGCGAAATCGCCGAGCAACTGGATATGACCGATTACGAAGTGGCCGATACGCTGAAGATCTCCGGGCGGCATCTGTCTATGGATGCTCCGTTCAGCAACAGCGAAGACAATCGCCTGCTGGACGTGCTCCAGAACGAGCATCAGCCGCCTCCGGATGCGGAACTGATCAATGAATCGCTGAAGATCGAAATTGAGCGGGCGCTGGCTACCCTGACCAAACGGGAAGCGGAAGTGGTGCGGTTGTACTTTGGTCTGGGGCAGGAGCACCCCCTGACCCTGGAAGAGATCGGGGAGCGCTTCAACCTGACCCGTGAGCGGGTACGCCAGATTAAGGAGAAGGCCATTCGGCGCCTGCGGCATGCTTCCCGAAGCCGGGCGCTGCGAGCCTTTCTGGGATAACCAAACCCTTTGTCCGAATTCAAAAGCCCGATTCCGCCACCGGCGGGATCGGGCTTTTTGGGTTAAACGGCAAGGGCGAAAATTCGCCAGGGGAAATTCACTCAGGAGGCGTTCCCGGAAACGATCCGGCGCCTTCGACGGGTACGTCCCGGCAGGCGGGAGTGCCGGATTTCCTCCTCACCCGGGGAGGAGGTCAACTGCCGGATGTCGGCCAACCGAAGTCGGGCCGCCTCCTCTCCGGCCCGGATGATCTCTCGAAAGCGATCAAATTCAAACCAGTTGTATTCCTTGATCGGGGGAGCGATCAGCACATCTGCTCCGGCGGCGATTTCTTCGGTCAGGATGTTGGCGGTGATGGATTTGGTGCGCAGCAAGATGTCCATAACATTGGAAAATTCGGTCTCGATTTCCAGTTCCGGATGCACATCCACGGCGATGATCCGATCCGCACCCAGCAATCGGGCAAACCGGATGGGAAGATTGTAGCTCACCGCTCCATCGACCAGCTTTCGGTCTCGATACTCCACCGGGGGAAAATACCCCGGGATGGTGGAACTGGCGGTTACGGCTAATTGAATATCCCCGTCGGTGAACAGATAGGGTTGCCCGCTGACCAGATCGGTGGCGAGGCAGGCGAAGGGGATTTGGGTGTCGCGAATATCCCCCGGAGGCACCAGGTAGGCGATGGCCCGCCCCAACCGCTCTCCCTTCAACAGGGCTGCCCGGCGAGTCAGCAAATTGATCATCACCCAGTTTTTCACTCCTTTCAGGAACTGGCGCAGCGGATCGTCGGAGAAAATCGGCGAGCCGTTCTGGAGATGGCGAATTCCCAGATTGGCATAGATTTTTGTCTGCATGAATTGATAAATCCGCTCCTCTACCAACCGAACCCGCCCCATCTGGGCATACATGGCCCCGATCAGGGCGCCAAAGCTGCATCCCACAATAAGGTGAATGGGAATCCCTTCTTGCTCCAGGGTGCGCAGCACTCCCACGTGAGCCAGCCCCCGGGCGCCTCCCCCTCCCAAAACCAGTGCAACCTTCATCCTCGAATGTCCCTCCCGTTTGAATTCCTTATCTCCTTTGCATTGCCTTTCTGCCATCAACTTCATAGAACTTGAATCATGATAGCGAAAGTTTTATTCCCTTTGTTCGGGCATCCCCGTGGGGATCGGAACACTCACGGGGCGCCTCAAAATTTTTCTCTTAAACAGTACAGTATCGGAGACGTCGACAACTCTCATCTTCTCAACTTCTTATTCGATACGCTTACCCGAAAGGGTCCGCTCGGGATACAGGGCCTGGCCGAAAAGGACGGGGGAGGTGTCGGCAGGTATTCTAATGCCACACGCCACCGCCGGAAACCGGGGTGGCGTGGGACATTTTCAGCACAAAACACCCGGATTAGCGAATAATCTGCCCGGTGGTCAAATCTATCACGAACTGCAATCCGCTGTTGGTGAGGGTAACGGTTACCCGCCCATCCCCGGTAAACGTGGCCGTGTAGGGAATCTGAATATTTTTGGTCAGCGTGCCGTTGCTGGCGGTACCTGCCACCACGCCACTAACCGTTCCGGCCACGGGATAGTAGGTTGGCCCTCCAATGGGCATCACCACGTTTTGCAACGCAAAAGTGCTGCGGGATTCAATATTCAGCGTTTGCGCCTGGGTTTGATTCACAAACAGGGAGCTGTCGGCGCCGTTTCCGTTCACCCGAATGGTATCCAGAGCTAACTGTTTCAAATACAACATGGCGTGGGTGTTCAGGTTCAGCGTCCAAGTGCCGTTGCCGCCGGTTTGGGAAGCGTAGGTCGTATCCCCGGTGAGGTGAATATCGGCGGTAACGCTATCCACCAGGCCAGGGATATACAGGGGTACTTCAATGCCGCTGGCGAAAAAGCTCAATTCCACGTCGTAATGCATCCAGTTGTAGGTGAGCGAGGTATCCAGCTTGCCAAAGGCGTAGAACGTGGAATCCAGAAAGTTGCCCGACAGTTCCAGCTGGGCCATGATGCCTCCGGTGGAAGAGGCCAGCGCCGAAGAGACCAGATCCATCTTCTGGTCATCACTCAGGTCGATGCTGTTGGTGAGGTTGTTGAGCACATCCTCTTTCTGGCAAGCAGAAAAGGCGATCACAATCAGCGCCAGGAACGATAACATCCCTGTCATCTTCATGGGGGTTCCTCCTTGAGTTGTGGTTGAACGATGTTGTTGCCGGGTTCGCTTTGTTGATAACGCTATCCCAAATTATACCTTATTTCCCTCCCTGTCCCATGCTTAACGATCATTCTCTTCATCGTCTTAATCGGTAGCGGTCTTTAATGACCGCCGTCACCGGGGGCGATTCTTCCTCATTCCCATGGCAAGACATCCGCCCCGGGTACGGCGTTTTCCTTCCTCAAAAAATCCGGGGAATTTTGAGGATGTTCCTGGACGAAGAATTGGTTATCTTTTATAACTATTCAGATTGCTTCCAGAGCATTGTCTGCTTTTTGCCGTTTTTCTCTTGAAGGAGTAAAACTTTTGGCGGGTCATACTGAGCCTGTCGAAGTATGACCCGTCCCTGTCACACTTCGACAAGCTCAGTGTGACAGGAAGTTATTGGCTTTGCTGAATAGTTATTATCTTTTTTGGGCAGGACAGGCTCCCGGCCTGTCAAAGATGTTTACCCCATACCCGAAAGGAGTTGCCATGAACGCCCCCGATTCTCTGATCGTTTTGATCACTGGCGGAACCGGTGGCCTGGGGAAAGCGGTTACGGAGGCTTTTTTAAACGCCGGGGCAAAGGCCATCGTGACCTACACCCGCCCGGAGGCCTTTGCCGATCTGCAAGCGCGGCTGAACCATCCCACAAACCTGGAAGGGGTGCAGGCCAATCTCACCGAAGAGGCTTCTGTTCGGCAGGTGTTCCACCATATTCAACAGAAATATCCCCGGCTGGATGTGCTGGCGCATCTGGTAGGGGGATTCTGGATGGGGGGAGATATTTCCCAAACGCCCCTGGATCGCTGGCAGCAGATGATGCAGATAAATTTGACCACCACATTTTTGTGTGTTCGGGAAGCTCTCGGCCTGATGAAGGCTCAGGGAGGCGGGCGCATTTTCACCATTGCCGCCCGGGCGGCGGTGGAGTTGCCCGCGGGGTTGGGGGCTTATGCCGTCTCCAAAGCGGCGGTCATCGCGTTGACGGAGATGCTGGCGAATGAAGGGCGCCCCTACAACGTGGCGGCCAATGTGATTCTGCCCTCCATCATCGATACGGAGGCCAACCGCCGGAGCATGCCCGACGCCGATACCGCACAATGGGTGACCCCGGAAGCCATCGCCGACGTGCTGGTGGCGCTCTCCACCGGAGCCGCCGGTGTTTCCGGAACGGCGATCAAGATGTATGGGAAGGGGGGATAAGTTTAAACATTTTTCGACTGGTGGTGGTCTCCCTTATGAGTGTTGTTGCTGGTGAGAGTACTTGTGCCCCAAGAAAGGTATTGCACTCGGGGAAGAAAGGGTCTAAATTGAATGAAAAGGATGTGCTGAGCATCCGGGAATGTACCGAAGGAGTTGCCATGTGGGCAAAAATGGCCATGCTGTGGGTGATGGCGCGATTGACCTGGGGAGAAATGAACAGCCCCCTGTACTGGCGTCGTCATCTGGTAAAATTTTTTCCTCCCCCTAAAAAAGCCGTGTTCAAAGAGCTGCTGACATACTACTTTAGCCGCAATTAAACATATCCCCCGTGTTGCTTGTTTCCGGCTGCCATCCGGTTGTATATTTCCGCCACTCCCGAAAAACCAAAACTACAGGAGGTTGCCATGCCCCGATTAACCTATCTCGGACATTCGGCGTTTCTGGTAGAAGGTAGCCAGGCCACGCTGGTTATTGATCCCTTTTTAACCGGGAATCCTCTGGCGACGAAGAAGCCCGGTGATATTAAGGCCAACTACGTGTTGTTGACTCACGCCCATGGGGATCACCTGGGGGACGCGGTGGAAATCGCCAAAGCCAACGACGCCACCGTCATCGCCACTTTTGAGCTGGCCAGCTATTGCGAGAGTCAGGGTGTTAAAGCCCATCCGCTGCATATCGGCGGAGGGTATAATTTCCCCTTCGGGCGGGTAAAGCTGACCATCGCCCACCACGGTAACTCCGCACCCAACGGGGCTTACATGGGCGAACCCAGCGGCCTGCTCATCACCATGGACGGCAAAACCCTGTACCATGCCGGGGATACCGGGCTGTTCTACGATATGAAATTGATCGGAGAGATGAACCACATCGATCTGGCGCTGTTGCCCATCGGCGACAATTTCACCATGGGCATCGACGATGCCGTCAAGGCCGCCGAGTTCCTCGGCGCCAACCTGTATGTGCCCATGCACTACAACACGTTTGAGGTGATTCAGGCGAATCCGGGAGAATTTATCGAGAAGCTCTCTGCCAAAGGCATGAAAGGTCGAATTCTGGCGGTGGATGAAACGCTGGAATATTAAACGATGATCCGATATTGATTAGACCGGGTCAAGGCAGGGAATTGTAGGTTCTGGCCTATCTCATTAACACCGGGTTTAATCCCCGGTGTTAATGAGAATTAAAGCGGTGCTTTTACTCACCTTCCCTTATCACCATCAAGCTATTGTTCTTTCAAGGCTTATTTGACGGGTTCCCATGTCATTCTGATCCCGCCGGGGGAGTACCGGCTTTATGTTAAAAGTTGCGGCTTCAGAAGCACTATGTAGCATGGCATTTGAATTTGTGGGTAAATGTCGGTCTTCGATCACCGATTTCGTCGGGATGTCCCGACGGCACCGGGATGCAAGCACAAGCTCAGACCGACATTCTTGACTGTCATCCTGAGCCTGTCGAAGGAT
>CAYQGB010000189.1:0-7913 GCA_964416895.1 uncultured Calditrichaceae bacterium | reverse complement strand
TTCGCTACAATAATTGTAGCTATTGGTCTATTTCATAAATGCTTGTAGGTTTTTTTACAGGAAAGTTGCTATTTAAAGAATTCGGTTGAGCAGGGTGGGAACTTTCGGCTTGGCGTTCTTGCCCTCACCCTACCCCTCCCGCCCCGCCGAGGCGGGGCACCCTCCCCTTCCCTCTCCCGCAGCTGCGGGAGAGGGAAGGGGAGGGCTGGGGTGGGGATGGGTGAGGGCGGTTTAATTTGACATTGTCGAGATAGTTACAAGGGGGTTTTACTTTCCCCATCCTCCTGACCGTTCTTTTGTGAAGTAGCTTTCGCCAGCCGGTAGTACAGAAGAAACCCGATCCCGGAAAAGAGGAAGGCCAGCCCTATGGTGCCCCCATCGCTCAGTTGCTCCGGGAACAGTTGCCCCAGAAGAAACGCCAGCCCGATGCCGATCAACACCATCCCCCACTTTACGGACTCCAGAGGACTGCTTTGAGGAGCCGGGGGATATAATGGGGGAACCTCTTTATCCAGCTTGGCCATTTGCACCCACAGGCGACGGGTACGATTTTCGGAAACCGTTTTAATAATGAAGGCGATAGTGGCAAAGAAAGCGATGGGAATCAGAAAATCCATATCCATGTCAAGTTCCTCCGAGCTTGTTCAGTGGCTTCGTGCTAATTACGCTCTACGGCAATAGACAAGCCGGTGGGAGAAAAGTTGCAGAAAAGTCGGAGGAAATTTTTTAGACCGGCAGGGAAATTTTTTGTGCAACTATTTCCGGAACTGAGTTGTCTGTTGTAGTACGGCATTCAAAGGGTAGTCAATCGGGAATCGTATGACCACGGATCGGGAACTGGTACAACAAATTCTTTCCGGAGATGTGGAGGCGTTTCGCTCCCTCATCGAACGGTATCAACGGCTGGTTTCCCACATTGTATTTCGCATGATCCCCCGGGAAACCGACCGGGAAGAAGTCTGTCAGGAAGTGTTTGTTAAGGTTTACCGGAATCTTCCCACCTTCCATTTTCGCTCCAGGCTGGCCACCTGGATCGGACGGATTGCCTACAATACGGCAGTGAATTATCGCAAAAAGAAGAAGCTGCCCCTGTATGAAGACATGGGGGATCGGGGGGAGGCTTCCGAAGGAGAAGGATTATCCCGGAACAGCGGTGTGGAGGCGGCTGCAACCGATATGCCCGCTCCGGACGAATCCCTGATCCGCCGTCAATCACAGGAATTCCTCCACCGGGAGGTGGATCGGCTTCCCCCGGTATATCGCAGCATCCTCACCCTGTATCATCTGGATGGATTGAGCTACGGCGAAATCGGAGAAATTCTCGACTTGCCCGAAGGCACGGTGAAGAGCTATCTTTTTCGGGCGCGCAAAATGTTGAAAGAGAAACTGCTGACCCGATACCCCGCCGAAGAATGGAATGGGTAACGGGAATGTTTTCGGGAGCAATGAACCATGGCACATCTGACCGATGAAGCATTGCAGGCCTATCTGGATGGCGATCCGGCGCTTTCCCGGCGAGAGGTAGAAGCCCATTTGCACCGGTGTGAGCAGTGCCGCGCCCAGTTGGCGGCCTACCGCCGGGTGTATGGGGAATTGAAGCGGGAAATGCCCTTTTTGCTCTCGGCGGATTTTGCCGACCGGGTGATCGGGCGGGTTGCTCCGGCCCCTTCGGAAAAGACACCCTGGCTGGAGTGGATCGGCCTGGCGGTGGCGCTGGTTGCCGGCCTGGCCGCAATGGTGTATTTTCTACCCCTGTCCCGGATGGCCGTGGCAACGTGGAAGATCGTGCAGGATCTCCCGGCGACGCTGAAAGACTATTTTCCCTTCACCACTCCGAAAACCTGGGAACTGCTGCTCCTGGCCGGTCTGATCCTGTTAGTGGTGCGGCTGCTGGATAGGTTGCTGGTGCAGGTGAGGCGATAAGGAAAGGCAGGTTCAGCGAATCCAGATGGGATTGGTAAGGCAAAATCGCCGGGGATGCCCCAACCCACTATACACTCCCAACCGTAGGTATCCGGGAGGCAATCCTTCCGGAAAGGTTAACTCCGTTTCCAGCCCATAGGCGTTATGCTCCAGGGGCAGAATACGCGCCTGCTCCCACTTCATCAGATAATCCCCCACATACAGAATGACCGACTGGAGGCTGCCGAACTCCGGGGTGCTGGCGGCGGCGATGCGTACGGTGAACCCGGTGTGCTTCAGAATCTCCCCCCCCAGAGTGGCCTGCTGATGCCTCTGATGGATTTCCATCGTTGCCGCCGGCCCGGTGGAGATGAGGGTGCGTTTCTGTTGCAGGGCGCGCAGCAGGTTTTGAGGGGTGAAGTCCCCTTCCATCAGCACCCCGGTGCGCGCCTGCCCTAACAACTGCTCTCGATGCTTTTCCATCCGATAGAAAGGAATCTGAATTTGGCGGGTGCAGTTGAAATTGCCATGGGCATCGGTACCGGCCAGAATACCGACCCGCCGCCCCCGAAGCAGGGCCACCTTCCAGGCCTCCAATCCTTCGTAAAACGCAGGATTGATCCGACCGTTGAGGATTTGCCAGTAGTGCAGGTGGGGATGAATCAAATCCATCTCCCGCCAGTAGCCCCGATTCAGAAGCAGCCGATGGGACAGCGGCGGCTTGTCCAGGGGATGGGCGGCGGCGATCACTACCGGTTCTCCGGCGGCATGGATTTTCTCGAACAACTTTTTCAACGACAGGGTGGGGCGATTCAACAACCCGTTTTCCCCTCCGTCTCCCTGACCGGGATAAAAGGTGCGATTCCCCACCACCAGGCAGTGCACATTGTGGCCCCGCCGATTGCCCGCCGACACCTCTTCTCCGGGCAACAGCACAAAGTTGGAAAATTCATCATTGAGCAGGGCGCACTCCTGCAAAAACCGCCGCCATTTGGGAAGCCGATCGTCGTTCCTCAGATAGTCGTCCTCGGCATCATCCAGATCATAGGAATGATCGGTGATGGCCAGAAATTGCAGCCCCAGGGACATGGCGCAGAGGATGGTCTCTCGCAGGGAGGCGCCGAACTCGATGGCATCGTCGGTGAAGTTGCTGTGCACATGCAGGTCGCCCCAGTAGAGGTTGGGCAGGGAAGGCACCGGATGATCGGAGATGTAAACGGTGAACGGCTCGTGGGAGATAGCGGCATAATTATCCTGATAGATGCGCCACACCTCCCCCTGACAGCGGTAGTGCAGTTCGGCCACCACCCGGTATTCCCCCCCGCTGCGAAAGTGATAGGGGGAAATCTGCATGGTGTGGGTAAAGAACTTTTCGGTGATCGTTTTGTTGAGGGGATATTCGGCGTGGGTGGTCTGGCCGGTGGTGGGGGAAATAATCTGGATGCGCACCGTCACCAATTCCACCGGGTATTGGTGGGCGTCCTTCACGAACAGAAAAAGCGGCACCGGCTGTCCCGGATCGGCCCGAAAGGGCATGTCCAGCACAATCTCCGGATGGTCCCGATACAGCCGACTGGGCACCCCCCGCCAGCGGTAGTGAATCTCCGCATAGCCCAGACCCCGGAGCAGTGCTCCCCATAGCATCGCCGTCAGCAGAATCAGAAGGGGCGAAGGATCAACCGCAGACAGGTTCTGTAGCCAGCCGTGCCATTGTATGCATTCGACGATCATGACAGGGGGAATTCCAGCTTTACGGTGGTTCCGTGGTTCTCTTCGCTGCTTACCGTGATGGTGCCGTTCATCTGTTCCACGAGCTGCCGGGTAATGGCCATGCCCAGCCCACTGCCGGTCGCCCGGGTGCTGAAGAAAGGCTCAAAAATTTTTTCCAGGGTTTCCGGCGACATGCCGCAGCCGTCATCGATGACTTCCAGGGTCAGGCTTCGGGGGCGGCGGGAAACCAGAGTCGCTCGGATGTGAATGCGCCCTTCCGGGGTGATGGCCTGCCGGGCGTTTTCCACGATGTTGAGCATCACCTGCTGGAAGGCATCCCGATCCAGGCGCACCGGGGGAAGCGCTTCGGGAATCTCCAGATGTATCCGGGGATCGTTCATTTGCCCCACCAGCACCTGCAATTGTTCGGCCACATCCACCGGTTCCAGGCGCAGTTCCCGCCGCCGGGCAAACTGAAGAAAGTCGTTCACCAGCCGATTCAGCCGGTCGATTTCATCGGGAATAAAATCGAACAGCTCGTTTTGCTCCGAGGCGTATTTTTTGCGCAGTACATCCGCCGAGCCTTTGATGATGCTCAGGGGATTGCGGATTTCATGGGCCACCATGGCGGCCATCTGCCCCAGATGGGCCAGGCGGCTCTGCTGATGCAATTGCGCCTCGATGCGGAACAGCCGCCGGATGGCCAGCACAATGATGGCCGCAAACAGCCCGATCAGCCCCACTCCACCCAATCCCACGTATAGCAGCGTGTTTCCGATAAAGCCTAAAATGGAGAATAGCCGGGCGGGCGCTTCCACCACCAGCACCCCCACCACCGCATCGGTGATGTCGAAGACCGGGGTATAGGTGGTCAAAAAGTACTCCTCTCCGAATTGCACGAAATCGGCTTCCGGCTGCATTCCCAGCGCCGCCTGATAGAACAGGGAATCGTTGAGGGGAAAACGGCGAAGGGCCTCTTCTTCGGCGGGGGATATCCGATCGCTGATGTAAGTGCTCCGATCCGGCGAGATCAGAAAAATGCCTTCCAGATCGGCGTTTTCTTTAAACTGGAACAGCATCTGCTGCAGGGCGATCACCTCCACGCTGTTTTCCGGCAGAGCAAACACATCTTGAAGCAAATACCGTTCCCCGATCAACAGGGCATAGGTCTGGCTGAGTTGTTTAACCTGGCGGGTCAACTGATCCCGGATTTGCCCCTGAACGCCCCGAACGAATAGCCAGGCCCAGAAGTTGATCGCCGCCAGGGTGAGAATTCCCACCCCTAACAGGGCATAGATTACGCCTCGCCGGGCCAGTAAACCGGAGCTATTCATCGTCTGCGTCCTGCTGGAACATCCGCTTCCAGAACTCTATTTCGCTCTCCGAGAGATTGGGATCATATTTAGGGGGATGGGGGTCTTCTTCCTCCGGTTCGGAAGCGGTCAGTTCGTCCGCCCGGAGGAGGCGGCAGAACTCCTCGCTGCGCAGGCAGGTAACGCCATGATCCCGGGCGGTAAACCGAATCACCCGGTCGGAGCTGACCACGGTGAGATCGCCGGGCGCTTTTTCCTCTCGAATGCGCCGCCGGATGTACTCATCGGCCTCCTGACCGGGGCGGCAGAAAATCGCTTCCAGGGAATGGGCGACTCGCCGGGATTGGGGCATCTGCTCGGCATTGTCGAACACCACGGTGATCTGCACCCGATGCCGGGAAGCATAGGAGTGCAACAGACGGAGTAAATGTTCCCGCTGCCCCTCCAGATCCAGTTGCCGGGGAGCGAGGAAGGCCCGGGAGTTCAACAGATTATATCCATCAATCAACATCCGTTTCATTGGGAAAAATTAACCGGTTGAAGGCAGATTCGCAAGGCCAATTATGGCTGTTGTATAACCCGCAACTGGTTGTTTGAAATCAAATAAATTCGGTTATATTATCGGTGACCTTTTTCGGCCTGGAAAAACGGCAAGGGTAACGTTTACGAAAATCCACAGGGCAACATGATGAGGCTTCATCCACTCCCGGTTTCTTTCTTCCCCGACTGTTGTCATCCGATTCCCTCGATGTTCGCGCCGGACGCCGATTCTCGCCGGGCGCGAAACCATTTCCTCCGGCGCTCCGGCGGTTATCTGGGGTTCCTGCTGCTGGTGCTGCTGATGGTGTGGCCCCGGGGAATTCTGGCAGATTCTCCTCCCGCCTTCACCGTGGAAGCTCCTGAAGTAGTGCTGGCGGAAATTCCTTTCACCGTCAAGGTGCATCCCGCTACCCGCCTCTATGTTGCCACCGCGGATAGTCCGGCGGCGCCGGTTTGGGTGCATATTCTCCACGGAGAAACGGGGGATACGCTGGCCTCAAGGTCGTTTTCCTCCGATCCCGATCATCCGGGGCCGGTGGAGATTTCCGGAATTCGAGTGGAACATTCCGGCGCCCTGCAACTTCGGGTGCTGGTAAATGCCCAGGAACAGAAAATCTCCCTTCGGGCCATCCCCGGCATCCTGAGTATTCTCCCACCGCTGTTGGCCATTCTGATGGCTCTGATTACCCGGCAGGTGATCGTGGCCCTGTTTTTCGGCATCTGGTTGGGGGCCACTTTTGTCTTTGGGTATGATCCGCTGTCGGGCTTTTTGCATACCCTGGACGACTATATTGTGAACGCGGTGGCCGATCGGGATCACGCATTTATCCTGATCTTCAGTCTGGCGCTGGGAGGCATGGTCGGGGTCATTACCAAATCCGGCGGCACCCAGGGCATCGTGGAAAAGCTGGCCCAGTACGCCCGGAACGCCCGGGGAGGCCAGTTAGCCACCTGGTTCATGGGGGTGCTGATCTTCTTCGACGATTACGCCAACACCCTGATCGTGGGCAACACCATGCGCCCCCTGTCGGATAAACTGCGCATCTCCCGGGAAAAGCTTTCCTATCTGGTGGATTCCACCGCCGCTCCGGTCTCCAACATCGCGATCATTTCCACCTGGATCGGCTACGAGATCAGCCTGATCAACGAATCGTTTCAAAGCCTGGGCATCGACAGCAACGCGTATATCACCTTTATCAAGACCATCCCGTTCAATTTTTATCCCATCTACACATTGGCGTTCGGGTTGATGGTGGCGCTGCTGCTCCGGGATTTTGGCCCCATGTGGAAGGCGGAGTATCGTACCCGCACCACCGGGGAGGTGCTGGCGCCGGATGCCACTCCCCTGGCCAACCTGGCCAGCGAGGACATCGTGGCCGATGAGGGCGTTCCCAAGCGATGGTATAATGCTCTAATCCCGGTACTGGTGGTCATTCTGGGTGTGTGTGTGGGACTGGTGGTTACCGGTTTGCAGAGCGTGCGGGCAGAAGGCGTGGACCTGTCACAGCTCCCCTTCATTGAGCAGTTGAGCAAGATTGTGGGGAGTTCGGATTCCTTTTCTGTGCTGATGTGGGCGGCCTTTCTGGGCAGTTTAACCGCCATCGGAATGGCGCTGGCCCAGCGGCTGCTTTCGCTGCATCAGGCCATGGAGGCCTGGGTGGCGGGGGTGCGCTCCATGATCATGGCCGCCATCATCCTCACTTCCGCCTGGGCCATCGGGGCGGTGTGCACGGACATTTCCACCGCTCAGTACGTGGTCCACCTGACGGAACAGTATCTCTCCCCCCACTGGCTTCCGCTGATGATCTTCCTCAGCGCAGGGGTGATTGCCTTTGCCACGGGTACCTCCTGGGGCACCATGGCCATCCTGATGCCCATTGCCATTCCCATGGCCCATGCCTTTCCCCAATCGGATCCCTCCATCGACGCCGCCCATGCCATGGGGTTGCTGCTGTGTTCTACCGCGGCGGTGCTGGCCGGAGCCACCTTCGGCGATCACTGTTCGCCCATTTCCGATACCACGGTGATGTCCTCCATGGCCTCCGGTGCCGATCACATCGACCACGTGCGCACCCAGCTGCCGTATGCCGCCGCCAGCGCCCTGATCGCCGCCGTCTGCGGCTACATCCCGGTGGGGTTCGGCCTCAGCAACTGGGTGGTATTGCCGCTGGGCCTTCTGGCCACCTTTCTGGTAGTGCGGTTTCTGGGGAAGAAGAGCGGGTAGAGGGAGTTTGATCGCAGTTGTATCACCGCATCGCGGTTATTAAACGATAAGCCGAACGATCCATCCAGAAAACGCATCATCCTTGTAGTTACGAGAGGATGCATTATCGCCTGAATTCATCCCCTACGGGGATGTGAGGAATGATATGAATGTGAACGGTGAGCTACAATAATTCAACTTCTACGAAGTTGACCGTAGAAGGGCAAGGCGAGGGGATTGAGGAG
>CAYQGB010000188.1:0-7925 GCA_964416895.1 uncultured Calditrichaceae bacterium | reverse complement strand
CCATGCCCTGGCAATTCTGGATTGACGTGGGAGGCACGTTTACCGACTGCATCGGAAAATCGCCGGAGGGGCGGCTGCATACCTGCAAGGTGCTCAGCAGCGGGGCGATTCCCGGGCGGGCGGAGGAAGGCTCCACCCGCCAGTCCCTCGTGGATCCCCTGCGGCAAGGGGAACCGGAGGATTTCTATCGCGGATACACCCTGACGCTGGTGGATGCCGCCGGAGCCGTGCTCGACGCCGCGCCGGTGCGCCGATTTGAGGGGGCGCAGGGGCGATTGGTGCTGAAGCGCCCGCTGAAGCATGTGCCCCGGGTGGCCGGGCATGCCTACCACCTCTCCTCCGGAGAAGAAGCTCCGGTGCTGGGCATCCGCAAGATTCTGGGTCTGGCGCTGGATCAGCCCATCCCTCCGGTGGATATCCGCCTGGGCACCACCGTGGGCACCAACGCCCTGCTGGAACGCAAAGGCGCCGGAGTGGCCTTCGTTACCACCGCCGGATTCGGAGATTTGCCGGAGATCGGTACCCAGGCCCGCCCGGAACTGTTTGCCCTGCACATCGTCAAACCGGCGCTATTGCATCGGCGGGTGGTGGAGTTGCCCGAGCGTATCGATGCCGGGGGGCGGGTGCTCCGGCCTCTCTGTGAGAAGGAAGTGCGGGAAGCGTTGCATACCCTCAAAAAAGAGGGCTTCCGGGTGCTGGCGGTAGCCCTGCTGAACGCCATCTGGAATCCCGTGCACGAGGAACTGGTGGCCCGGGTGGCAGAGGAATTGGGCTTCGAGCATGTGTCCGTTTCCCATCGGGTTGCTCCCACGATCAAGCTGCTGGATCGCGCCGATACCACCATCGTGGATGCCTACCTCTCTCCGGTGCTGAGGCGCTACGTGGCCGGTATTCGCCGGAGCATCCCCCGGGGCACCCTGCGGCTGATGAACTCCGCCGGAGGGCTGATGGATGCGGATCGCTTCTCCGGCAGGGACAGCATTCTCAGCGGCCCGGCCGGGGGCGTGGTGGGATTCGCCGAAGTAGCCCGCCGGGCCGGATTTGAAAAAGCCATCGGCTTTGATATGGGAGGCACCTCCACCGATGTGAGCCGGTTTGACGGCGCCTATGTGTATCAATTCGCTGCCGAGAAGGCCGGGGTGCGGGTGGTGGCGCCCATGTATGCCATCGAGACGGTGGCCGCCGGGGGTGGCTCCATCTGCCGCTACGACGGGCAGCGGCTGCTGGTGGGGCCGGAGAGCGCCGGCGCCGATCCCGGGCCGGCCTGCTACGGGCGGGGCGGGCCGCTCACCCTCACCGACATCAACCTGTTCAACGGCAAAATCGACCCCCGACATTTTCCCTTTCCCCTGGATCGGGAGGCGGTAATCGCCCGGCTGAAGGAAGTTTCCGCCGAGATGGAGCGCCGGGAGGGCCGCCGATTCTCCCTTCCGGAAATTGCCGCCGGATTTACCGAAGTGGCCAATCAGAAGATGGCTGCGGCGATCAAGAAGATCAGTGCGGCGCAGGGATACGATCCCCGGGAATACCTGCTGATGGCCTTTGGCGGGGCCGGGGCGCAACATGCCTGCGCCATCGCCCGGCTGTTGGGCATTGGCACCATTCTGTTGCATCCCCTGGCGGGAATTCTCAGCGCTCTGGGCCTGGGGCTGGCCGATGTGCAGCGCTTTGCCCAGCAGACCGTGCTGAAACCGCTTACCGCCGAAACCCTGGCCGATCTGGAAGCTCGCTTCCGGGAAATGGAGGCGCAACTCATTCACGAAGTGCGGGAAGAAGGCATCCCCGACGCCCGCATCCTTCCTCCGATACGGTATCTGGATTTGCGCTATCGGGGGGAAGAAGCGGCCATCACCGTGCGGCAGCCGGAGGATGGGGACTATTCTGCCGCCTTCGAGCGGCTGCATCGCCAATACTACGGCTATGTGCATCAGGAACGGGAGGTGGAGATCGTCTCCCTGCGGGTGGAGGTGATCGGCCGGACCGAGCGCCCCCCGGATGTCTGCCGTTCGGAACGGGAGGGGACTCCGGAACCGGATGATTTCGTGACCGCCTGTTTTCAGGGGCGCCCCCGGCGCACCCCGGTATTCGAGCGAAGCCGCCTGCATCCCGGCGCGCATCTGACCGGCCCGGCCATCGTGGCCGAGGCGTTTTCCACCATTGTCATCGACCCGGGCTGGGAAGGGCGCCTGACCGGGCGCGGAGATCTGCTGCTCACCGACACCGCCGGAGCAGAGCGCCGGATGGTGGCTTCCGCCAGACGCGATCCGGTGCAACTGGAACTGTTTAACAATCAATTTACCCACATCGCCGAACGGATGGGGATCACCCTGCAGAAGACCGCCCTGTCGGTCAATGTAAAAGAGCGGCTGGATTTTAGCTGCGCCATCCTCAGCGCCGGGGGCGATCTGGTGGTCAACGCGCCTCATATTCCCGTACATCTGGGAGCAATGAGTGAGGCGGTCAAAGGCCTGCTGCAAACGGTGGATGACATCCGCCCCGGCGACGCCTTTCTTACCAACGATCCCGATCTGGGCGGTTCCCATCTGCCCGACCTCACCGTCATCACCCCGGTGTTCGACGCCGAAGGTCGGGAGCTGCGCTTTTTTGCCGCCTCCCGGGCGCATCATGCCGAAATCGGAGGGCGCTACCCCGGATCGGCCTACCCCTTTGCCCGAAATCTGGCCGAAGAGGGGATCGTGTTCCGCAATCTGCGGATTGTGCGGGAGGGGGAATTCCAGGAAGCGGCGGTGTGGGAGGCGCTGACCACCGGAAAGTATCCCTCCCGGTCGCCCCGGGAGAATGTGGCCGACATTCGGGCGCAGTTAGCGGCCAATCAGGTGGGGGTGCAGGAGCTGCAGCGGCTCATCGACCACTACGGCTGGCCGGTGGTGGCGGCGTACATGCAGCACATCCGGGAGGCGGCGGCGGAGAAAGTGCGGGCAGCCATGCGCCGATTCGGGGGGCGCGTGTATCGCTTCCGGGATGAACTGGACGACGGTTCCCCCATTCAGGTAAGGCTGCATTACCGGGAGGGAAAGTTGACCGTTGATTTCACCGGCTCGGCGCCGGTGCATCCGGGAAGCCTGAACGCCAATCGGGCGGTGGTGCAGAGCGCGGTGCTGTACTGCCTGCGTTGCCTGATCGGGGAGGATATTCCCCTGAACTCCGGGATGCTCGCCCCGGTGCGGTTGATCCTTCCCGGGGGAATGCTCAATCCCCCGGCCAATCCCGATCCGGAGCGGCATCCGGCGGTGTTTGGCGGCAACGTGGAAGTTTCTCAGCGCCTTGTGGATGTGATCTTCGGGGCGCTGGAGGTGGTGGCCGCTGCCCAGGGCACCATGAACAACTTTATTTTCGGGAACGAAGAGTTCGGCTACTACGAGACCGTCTGCGGGGGCAGCGGCGCCGGGCCGGGATTTGAGGGAGCCTCGGCAGTGCACACCCACATGACCAACACCCGGCTAACCGATGTGGAAGTTCTGGAAAAATACTATCCCGTGCGGGTGTGCCGTTTTGCCATCCGCCGGGGTTCCGGTGGGAAGGGGCGCTGGCGCGGCGGCGACGGGGTGATTCGGGAAATGGAGATGCTCGCCCCGGTGGAGGTGTCTCTGCTGACCCAGCGGCGCACCCGGAGGCCCTTCGGGTTGAAGGGGGGAGAACCGGGGCAGGCGGGAAAGAATCTGCTGCTTCGCAAGGGGCACAGCCAACCGGAGGTGTTGCCCCCGGCAGCCCAAATTCGTCTGCAACCGGGAGATCGCATTTGCCTGTGTACTCCCGGCGGGGGAGGATACGGAAAACCGAAGCCTTGAGAAGAACTTTTTTGCCACAACGCACAAAACTCCCGCTTATTCAAAAAACTTGTTTTCTCGCCAAAATCATTCCCCTATATTCCATTACCAAAATGGGTTAATGGGCATTTTGTCGGCCAGCGAGCCGAAAATCCGGAAGCGAGAGCGCTTTCGGAGGATGCTCGTGAAACCGGGATATCCAATTGGCCTGAACGACGCAAATGGAGAGAGGGAATACACATGGATGCGATGGTGATCGGTCTTTTGATTGGAGCACTTATCCTGGGCGTTTTCATTGGGATAGCAACGGCCCGGGTTTTCCAGAAGATGAAAGAGAAGAATGCCCGTCAAACGGCGGAAGAAATTATTCGCCGGGCGGAGCGCAGCGCCGAGAAGTTGGAGCGGGAGGCCTACATTCGGGCGAAGGAGAAATTCCAGCAGGAGCGGTTACAGATTCAGAAGCAATTGAAGCATCGGGAAGGGGAGATTTCCCGGCAGGAAGAGCGGCTCCGACGCAAAGAAAAGGATTTGCGCCGGGCGGAGAATAATCTCCGGGATCGCGAATCGTTGCTGAACAAGCAGCGCAAGCAATTGGAAGAATTGCAGAAGAAAGTGGAAAGCCGGGAAAAGCAGGTGGAAGACATTATCGAGCAGCAGATGAAAAAGCTGGAGAGCCTGAGCGGTTTAAACCGGGAAGAGGCCAAGCGACAACTGAAAGAACACCTGCTCCATCAGGCCCGCTCGGAGGCGGCCCAGATGATCCTGGACATTAAGCGGGAGGCGGAAGAACGGGCCCGCTGGGAAGCCAAAGAGATCATGGCCTACGCCATGGAACGGATGGCTACCGAGTACACCATGGAATCCACCCTGGCCTCGGTATCCCTGCCCAACGACAACTGGAAGGGATTGATCATCGGTCGGGAAGGGCGCAACATCAAAGCCTTCGAGGCGGCCACGGGGGTAAAAGTCATCGTGGATGACACCCCGGAGACGGTGGTCATGTCCAGCTTTGACCCGGTCAAACGGGAGATTGCCCGCCTGACCATGGAAGCCCTGATCAAGAAGAAGAACATCAATCCCCGTACCATAGAGAAGGAAGTCAAGCGCGCCCAGCAGATTGTAGAGGAGAGCGTCAAGCAGGCGGCGGAAGAGACGTTGCGGGATCTGAAGATCAACAATGTGCACCCGGAGATGAAGAATTATCTGGGGCGCCTGAAATACCGCACCAGCTACGGGCAAAATATTTTGCAGCATTCCCGGGAAGTGGCGCTGCTGGCAGGCAATATGGCCGCCGAGTTGGGGCTGGATGTGCAACTGGCTCGCCGGGCAGGCCTCTTTCACGACATTGGCAAGGCCGTCAGCAGCGATTCGGAAGGCAGCCACGTTTCCATCGGGGTGGAGATCGCCACCAGGTGCAAAGAGCATCCGGTGGTCATCAACTCCATTCTGGCCCATCACGAGGAAGAGGAGCCGATTCATCCCATTTCGGTGCTGGTAACCGCGGCGGATCGGATCAGCGGCGCCCGCCCCGGCGCTCGCCGGGAATCGCTGGAGGCCTATACCCAGCGAATCACCAAACTGGAAGAACTGGCCAACTCCTTTGCCGGAGTCGCTAAAACCTACGCCCTTTCCGCCGGTCGGGAAATCTGGGTCATGGTGGAACCGGAAAAACTCACCGATGAGGAAGCCGAATTGTTGGCCGGCGATATCGCCCGCAAGATCAAGGAACAAATGGAATATCCCGGTCAGATTAAGGTGTGTGTGATCCGGCAGTTGATCGCCCAGAGTTCTACGGAAGAGTTCCTGACCAAAAACAAATCCGAAAAAGTCGCCATTTGACAGGAACCGTCCCCCGGATGCCCGGGGCATTTGGGGGATGGGTGTAGCGATGAACATCGAGGATGGATTCTGTTCGTCTCTGGCGTTATAACGGCCCGGTTACTTAACCCCATCGGGGGAGGCTATGGCCCGGCAAAATCAAGTACGCCCACCAGGTGTGGCGGGGCTGTTCTACCCATCGGATAAGGTGGCTCTGGAACGGGAACTGAGCCTGATGCTGGAGAATTCTCCCCGATTGGATTTGCCCCGACCGGTGCGGGGCAGCATCGTTCCCCATGCCGGGATCGTGTATTCGGGGGGAGTGGCCGCCAGGGCCTATCGGCAACTCATCGGCATCGACTATGAGGTGATCGCCGTGGTGGCTTTGAGCCATGTGGAGCAGTATCCGATGGCTACCGTTTATCCCGGTCGCGCCCTCCAGACCCCCCTGGGAGAAGTTCCTCTGGATACCGCCCTGGCCCGGGAGATTACCACCCGCTACCCGCAAATTCGGCTCTCCATTCAGGGATACGCTTCCGATGAGCACAGTCTGGAAGTGCAGCTCCCCTTCATCCAGTGGGTGCAACCGAACACTCCCATTCTCCCGCTGATGATGGGGGAACAATCCCCGGAGGCTATCGACCTTCTGACAGAAGCCCTCACCAATATATTGAAAGGCCGAAACTTTCTCATCATCGGCACCACCGACCTGTCCCACTACTATCCCTCGGTATATGCCCGGGCACTGGATCAGGTGGCCATCAACGATGTGGAGCGATTTTCCCCGGAGCGGTTGCTGGAAGATATTCGGGAGCAGCGATGTGAAATGTGCAGTTATGGGGCGGCTCTGGTGGCCATGCGGGTGGCAAAAGCCGCCGGCGCACAGGACGCCCGGGTGTTGTTATACCGCAATTCGGGGGATATTTCCGGGGATCATAGCCGGGTGGTGGGCTACCTGGCGGCGATCTTTTATTGAACCCTCCCTGCGACGACTTATCTACGGATTCAAATAGCTATCCCGACGCCGGTTCCAGTCCACCCATTCGGGAGGTGCTTCGGGGTCGATCTCAAAGGTGGAGATGGTGATCTCCCCGGTAGCGTTGATCTCCGCCTGCTGTCCCCCCTGAAGCATCCGGGGGCTTATTCCCCCGGCGGCTTGTTCCGTGGTGGGAACATCTGTGGTGGTGCTTTCCGGCGCGGCCGGATGCGGGGAAGGTTCTCGAAGGGCCAGGATCAACGACTCCTCATCCAGGGAAGCGGGGAGCAGGGCAATTTCACCTGCGAAGGCTCGCACAAGAGTGCTTCCAGAAGGCCGGCGCTGGATGTCCAGTTTCCCTCCGCTGGTAGCCACCACGGCCTCTGAAGTGCGCACGATAAACAGCCGCCGAACGGCGCTATCCTGCCGAACAGTTCCCCAGACACGACCGGCCTGTAACCGGGATTCCACCCAGGCGGTGGAATCGGAGAACCGCCCCTCTTCCAGGGTTATCGCGCTGTTCTCATCCAGGCGCAGGACATCTCCGCTAACGAATCGCACCTCGCAGCGGCTATCCAGGCGGGTTTCCACCCGATCTCCCCGGAACACCTCCATATTAAACGGGGGGATGACCAGACGATGGGTGCCGGCAGGAGTGACAAATACCCGATTCAGCGGAAAGGTGATCTGACCGATGGGGGATTTTCCATTCTGCGCCCCCAGAGGAACCAGCCCCAACAGGCCGATCCAGATAAGGTTGATCCAGAGTCTCATGGGTGCTCCTGAATGATAATTTGTTTCCAGATGGTTCAGATTGTTGCTCCACCTTCAGAGTGTCCCGGATGGGTTACCCCTGAGCAACCTCTCGCATAACGCAGCGCCGAAAAAACAGGATGAACAACAAGTTACGCAGGAAATTATATCAAAGCAATGTTAGGGAGTAATTCCTGGTTTGAGTGGAAAATGAACCCCGCAGAAAGGAATCAAAAGAGGGGAAAACCTTGAGCGGGAGACGGGAATCGAACCCGCGACCCTCAGCTTGGGAAGCTGATGCTCTACCGACTGAGCTACTCCCGCTAAAAAAAGCGCCAGAATTTATGCATATGCCCGATTAGAGTCAAGAGATTTCTTCTCCGTCAGAAAACTTTTTAATGCGCTTTCAATGTTTGGATGAGGGGGTGTGCTCTTGAACTAAAGGCATAAGGTCAGGGATTCTTCTCCCGCCCCGGCGGAATCAGAATGGCATGAAAACCCGTCACGTTAAGCTTGAAAGCACACAAAAACGGAGAAAAATTCTCGGTTAAGAAAAACTACCTACTTTCTCCTTGACATTATGCTTTTTT
>CAYQGB010000187.1:0-7935 GCA_964416895.1 uncultured Calditrichaceae bacterium | reverse complement strand
GATAAACTCTTTGAAGTCTTCCGGGAAGTTCATTGCGCATGGCCCAATATTGCAAAGGATTTATGTTACTATTCAGCATTCGTAACTATTCAGGTTGCTTCCAGAGCATTGTCTGCCTTTTGCCGGTTTCCCCTTGAAGGAGTAAAACTCTTGGCGGGTCATACTTCGACAGGCTCAGTATGACCCGCCCCTGTCACACTGAGCTTGTCGAAGTGTGACAGGGGGTTATTGGCTTTGCTGAATAGTAACGGATTTACAAATCTTAATTATCCTCCCCATAAGGATCTTCTCTTCCCAGGCCCTGAGCGATAAAATACCTCTCAATTGCTTTAAATATCCTGGTGGCTGACTCCAGCGCTTCTTCTGCGGTTTTTCTTCCGTAAAAAATGTGAGGATAGCCACTTACCAGACCATTCGGATATCGTGAAGGTATGTAGTGCAAATCCAGGTTTCGAGCATCATCAACAAACTCATCCAGCTCAGGCAATATTTTGCTACCGAGTTGAATCAACTCGAACACCGAATGCGTCAGCATTTTCCGACGGGAAAGATTGGCATAATACACCAGCGCTTTCAAGGCTTTTTCTGCACACTGTTGAGACATAAAACAAACCGTGTTGTAGAATTCGCCTTCCAAATTCCATTCAGCCGCTTTCAAATCATATTTTGCCTGAGAAAACCAGTTAACCGCTTCTTCTTCCCGCCGCTTCTTGCTCATAGATGATAACCCCTTCTTCCACCACCATCTCGGCGAAAGCGTTTCCCCGCCGGAGCATCTCCTGAAATTCCTCCGGGGTATACACCAGCACATCAATCGCCCGGGGGAGATTAAGCAATTTAACCACCTGCTTCATCCGATCAAAAAACTCTTCTTCCGTCTCCTTGATCACCACAATATCCACATCGCTGACATCATCGGCCTCGTTTCGGGCGTACGAGCCGAACAGATACACCCGCTCCGGTGCATAGGCGGCAATGGCATCCCGAATTTGCCGGATAATTTTGTACCGAAAGGGGGAACGTCTGCCTTTCATTTCAATGCTCCCCCGGAAGCACGGTGACCGTGGTTCCTTCCTTTTTATATTGCCGACCGCAGCACTCGCAGACGGCAATCGTATCCCGGGAAAAATTCAATTTGGTGCCGCAGCGGCACATCCACCCCACGATGCGGGCGGGATTTCCCACCACCAGAGCATAATCCGGCACATCCCGGGTCACCACCGCACCCGCCCCCACAAAGGCAAACCGCCCGATGGTCACCCCGCACACGATGGTGGCATTGGCGCCGATAGAGGCTCCATATTTCACCAGGGTGGGGATGTAATGCTCGCTGCCCCGCTGGGGGTATTCGCATCGGGGATTGCGCACATTGGTAAACACCATCGAGGGGCCGCAGAACACGTAATCTTCCAACTCCACCCCTTCGTACACGGAAACGTTGTTCTGAATTTTGACGTGATTGCCGATGCGCACATTGTTGCCCACATTAACGTTCTGCCCCAGGGTACAATGGCTCCCGATTTTAGCCCCGCTCTGAATGTGGCTGAAGTGCCAGATTTTGGTGCCCTCGCCGATCTCGCAGCCCTCATCCACCACCGCGGTTTCGTGTACAAAATACGGTTGTTCCCGGCCGCGGTTTCGGTCCCCTTCGGGCATGGGACTGCGCCGTTCCAGACAGGCCTGGGCCTGCTCCAGAATTTCCAGCACCTTCACCCCGCTGCGCCCATCGGTTAGCGGCTGAATACCGGTGAGCACACACTCCCGAAAGTGCTTTTGTTCCGCATCCAGAGGGGGTTCGGGATCATACTCAATTACCTGAAATCCCTCATCCCGTTTGATCGGCTCCCCGTTGATCCAGTCGATGCCCTTGGGATACAGCACCAGCTTGTCCTCGGAACGGGTATCCTCGAACACCACCATGCTGCGATCTCCGATTACTACCAGCCGATGTTCTTTGAAGGGGTGCAGCCAGCTGACGTGAATATGCGCCTGAATATTGCGGGGATACTTGAGCATGGTCAGGGTGACATCGTGGATACCCGGCTGCAGGAAAATCCCTCCGCTGGCATCCACTTCCAGGGGATCTTCTTCAATTAAATACTGCAATACGGAAATATCGTGGGGGGCAAACGACCACAGGATGTTCTCTTCTTTGCGAACCGTGCCCAGATTGAGCCGGTTGCTGTAGATGTATTCCAGCTTGCCCAGCTGTCCTTCGTCGATCATCTGTTTAATTTTGCGAATGGCCGGATGGTAGATCAGCAGGTGCCCCACCATCAAAACCCGGTGGTGCTGTTCGGCCAGCCGTTCCAGTTCCTGCGCCTGATGAGAAAACAACGCCAGAGGTTTTTCCACCAGCACATGCTTCCCCTGCTCCAGAGCGGCTTTGGCCAATTCGTAGTGTGATACCGCCGGCGTGGAAATGATCACCGCGTTGATGGAAGGGTGGTCAAAAATCTCCTGGGGATTGGTGGTGAAAAGGATGTCCGGAGAAATTCGGTGAACCGCCTCCTCTCGCGCCGGATTGATGTCGGCCACCGCCCGGAGTTCCTTCCCAAAAGCCCCGTAAGCGGTGCGTACATGATTCATCCCCCAGCGCCCACAACCGATAATCCCCAGTTGAAAAGCTTTCTCCGACATAGGCCTTTCCTTGATCCCTCTTGCCTTACAGGATATCCAGCTCCCGCACCCATTCTCGATTTTCCAGATACCACCGGAGTACCTGCTCCATCCCCTGTTCAATCTTCACCCGGGGTTCCCAGTTCAGCAGTTTCCGGGTGCGGGAAATATCCGACCAGGTCACCAGATTGTCCGCCCGATGGCGGGGATGATATTCACATTTGGCCTGCTTATTCAACCCCTTTTCGATCATCTCGATAATCCGGCGGAGTTCCACCGGATTATCATCCCCCACGTTGAAAATATTGTATCCCTCTAATTCTATGCTTTGCACCGTGGCCTCGGCCACATCATCCACATAGGTGAAATCTCTGGCCTGGGTGCCGTCTCCGTAAATGGGGATGGGCAATCCTTTATCAATGGCTACCATGAATTTAAAATAGGCCATATCCGGGCGCCCGGCCGGACCATATACCGAAAAGTACCGGGGAATGCTGATATCCAGATCATACAGATAATAATAGGAATGGCACAGGGCCTCGGTGGCTTTTTTGGAAGCCGCATAGGGCGAAATTACCCGGTCGGTATTGTCCTCTACCCGAAAGGGGGTCTCGTTCAATCCATACACGCTGGACGTGGATGCCTGAACCACTTTTTTAACTCCATATCGGCGACAGCATTCCAGAATATTCAGCGCCCCCCGGGTGTTGGTGTCGTAATATGTCCAGGGATCTTCCACACTGGCCCGTACCCCGGCCCGGGCGGCAATGTTAAATACCCCGTCAAACTGATAGATCTGGAACAATAACTTGAGCGCCTCATAAGCGGTAATATCCAGATGGGTAAACACGAAAGCATGCCGATACGCCCGAAGCTGAGATAACCGCCACTCCTTCAGCCGAATATCATAATAGTCATTGAGATTATCCACCCCGATGACCCGGTGCCCCTGCTGGATCAGCAGCGAAGCAACTTTCCACCCGATAAATCCTGCACATCCTGTGACCAGATATAACACCGATTGCCTCCTTTGCCCATGGTTGAAAAACCGTTAGTGGCTGAATATAAACCCAATTTGGCAAAAAGAGGCAAAAAAATTTCACATTGGGAGAAGTTCCGGGGAGTGTCGGTGCTTACAGTGGAGCAGGAGTAATGCAGGGCAGCTTGTTGGGGTCCGGGCATAGCTCCGCCCCGTCACTTACAGATCGCCTTGAGGCAACCTGCATCGGGGCAATATACAATCTATTGTAAATAATACGATTATTAAAAAAGGACTTACCCAAAGATGCAAGTCCGATCAATAGACAATACCAGGACAACCGGGATTATCGAGTCTTTGCTCCGGGAATTTCCGACGATGAGTATCGCCTTCGGTGAAATCATTCCCACAGAGCGTCAAAATCGGTTCTGAGGCGGAAATCCATTTCCTTGTGATATGGAAGAGGGGGTAAAGGCTGCACGGTGATCATTCCTGGTACTCCCCCGACAACTCAGGCTTCCTCCTGAAGCCCCGTTTTTGCAAAGATACCCAATATTCGGAAGGCTGTGATAGAACTTTACAGGGTTGTGATTTTTTCCGGAATTTCCCCGCTCCGGTCGATAAGCTTTCAATTGTTCGGATAAACGGCGCAAATTTATCATGCCGCGAAGGCCGTCGCAATGAGAATCTGAGGCTTTTCCGGAGAATTTGGGCATGCCTCTTTTCATGGTAGCTGCTCAGCTTCCCCGCTTTTGCATCTTCTATTTTTCGCGGTGCAAACCGAATGGTTATTTTTTATTTACGCAATACGCCATACACTTCAGAGATAAAAATATCCGATCAACGCCAGAGCCACCACCCCGGTGAGAATTTGCAGAGGCAGGCCGATTTTGAGGAAATCCACGAACCGGTACCCCCCGGGGCCGTAGACCATCAGGTTGGTCTGGTAACTGATGGGCGTGGCAAAGCTGGCTCCTGCGGCTACCAGCACGGTGATGGCAAACGCCCGGGGATCCATACCCAGCGTGGCGGCCACCGACAGGGCAATGGGAAACAGAAACGCCGCCGCGGCATTGTTGGTGATGAAGGAGGTGTACAGGGCGGTCAGGGCATAGACCAGCGCCAGCGCGCCCATACTCCCCAGCCCACCCCCGGTGTTCACGATAACCTGCCCTACCGCCCCTGCCAGACCGGAGCGCTCCACTGCCACCGAAATTCCCAGGGACAGGGCGATCACCACCAGCACCCGCCAGTCAATTAACTCCCGGGCCTGCATTCCGCTGATGCAGCGAGTGACCATCAGGATCACCACTCCCAGGCCCGCCGCCGCCAGCAGGGGCAATATTCCCAGCACCACCACCGCAATCATCGCCCCAAACACTCCCACGGTGAGATACACCTGCCCGGGGGGTTTGGAGGGAATCGTATCCGCCCCCGCGATAAGGTAAAAATCCCCCGAGTGATACCAGCGGTTGCGAAAGTTGCGATCCGCCAGCAGCAGCAGGGTATCCCCCGGCCGCAGCACGATGTCGCCGATCTTTTTGCGAATGCGCTCCCCGTGGCGGTGGATGGCGATGATTACCGCCCCATAGATCTGCCGGAAGTTGCTTTCCCGGACGTTCTTGCCCACCAGCGGAGAACCGGGAGAAATCACGCATTCAAATGTGCGGATCTTGTCGGAGTCGTAATGCTTGAGGTCGAAGTGGGTGTCTTTGGTAAGTTGCAGGCCGGGGGTTTTCTGGAGTTCCAGAATGGTCCTGGGCAGGCCGGTAAAAAACAGGCGATCTCCCACCCGGATGCGCTCATCAGGCCCGGCCGGGGCGATAATTTCTCCATCCCGCTCAATCTGGAATAGAAACAGCCCCTTCAGGTGCCGCAGCCCGGCCTCTTCGATGGTTTTCCCGATATGCTCATAAGCCCGGGTTACTTTCAACTCGATGACATACTCCCGGGTGGTTTCTCCCAACTCCGCCAGGGGTTCCTTCCGTTCCGGCAGCAACCGCACTCCGATCAGGGCAATAAACAACACCCCCACCACCGCCACCGGCACCCCGATGCGGGAAATTTCAAACATTCCCAGGCCGGGCATACCATGATCCAGCATCAACCCGTGAACGATTAAGTTGGTGCTGGTACCGATCAGGGTACACAGCCCCCCCAGGATGGCGGCGTAAGACACCGGCAGGAGGTAGCGGGAAACCGAGTGGCCGTACTTTTCCGCCCAGCGACGCAGAGGAGGAATCAGCATCGCCACCACCGGGGTGTTGTTCATAAATGCGGATACCGCCGCCACCGGGAACAAAATCCGCAGCAGGCGCCGGGCGATTCCGCCGTTCCCCCGCCCGAACAAAAACTCCACCATCCGGTGCAGCAGGCCGGTATTGTTCAGCGCCCCCGCCAGAATGAACAACAACCCGATGGTAAGCATCCCCTCGTTGGAGAACCCCGAAAACGCCTCCTTTACCGTGATGACATCCCCCACGATCAGGAGCAACAGCACGGTAAACATCACCAGCTCGATCTGCACGATCTCCACCACCAGCAGGATGCTCATCAGCACCAGCAGAACGGCGGTGTACCACAGTTCAAATTCCGGTGTCATGGTTTGGTCGGGTACGCCTTACTTCCGCATCGCTTCCATCAGCAATTGGGCCACTTCCCGGCGGGTGAACTCTTCCGGGGGAAGCTCGCCGCGGGAGAGCATCTCCCGCACTTTGGTGCCGCTGAGGAAGACATGGGCGCTCTTGTCGTGGGGGCAGGTCTTGGCTGTGGCCATGTTGCCGCAGCGCCGACAGTAGAAGGCATGTTCAAAAAACAGAGGGGTGATCTCCAGCTCCTCCGGGCGAAACTCCCGGAAAATATGCTGGGCGTCGTAGGTGCCGTAATAATCCCCCACCCCGGCATGGTCTCGCCCGATGATAATATGGGTGCAGCCGTAATTTTTGCGCACCAGGGCGTGGAAGATGGCTTCCCGGGGGCCGGCGTAACGCATGGCCGCGGGGAATACCGAAAGCAGGTAGCGGTTTTCCGGGTAATAGTTTTGTAGCAATACCTGATAGCTGCGCATGCGCACTTCCGCAGGAATATCATCGGATTTGGTGCGCCCGACCAGTGGATGAATCAGCAGCCCATCCACAATTTCCAGGGCGCACTTTTGCAAATACTCATGGGCGCGATGGATGGGGTTCCGGGTTTGAAAGGCCACCACCGTATTCCACCCCCGCTTGCGGAAAGCCTCTCGCGTCTGGGTCGGTTCCAGGCGATAGTCCACGAAATTTTCGTGTTGGGGGCGATTGAGCATGGTAATCTCTCCGCCCACCAGATAATCCCCCTGGGCATATACATAAGCCACCCCGGGATGCTTCTCATCGGTGGTACGGAAGACCTGCTGAGCTTCCTGCTGCTTATCGTAGGTGTACACCTCTTCCACATTCAGGAGGGCCAGCACCTGCCCCCGGGGGTCCCGCAGCGCCACCTGATCCGCTTTTTGCACGGTCTCTGCGGTCTCTTCATCCACCGCCAGCGTGATGGGCAGGCTCCACACCAGCCCGTTGCTCAGGCGCATATGCTCTACCACCGAGGTATACTCCCGCCGGGTCATAAACCCGGTCAGGGGACTCATGGCTCCGCAGGCAATCATTTCCAGGTCGGAAATGTTCTTATCATCCAGAACAATCCCCGGTAAGGTCTGGGCCTGTTCCAGCAACCGTTCTCGCTCTGTTCCCGTTACATACCGATTGATCAATTCGCCGCCATGGGGTGCAATCACGATAACCTCCTGCATTTTTTCAGGGTTCAAAGGTAATTTCAGGCTTAGATGGAGTATTCAAAATTCCGCGGTAAATGAAAGGCTACGTAATACGTGAAACGTGATGCGTAATACAAGTTACGGATCACGGATCACGCATCACACGACACAGGCAGCACGTAATCCATACCCGCGCTTTTTGCATTGAACGTTTTCTCCAGGCATATCTCTAAGCACACCGTTTCATAATTCCTTGTAGGGATACCGACCTCACCCATCCCCACCCCAACCCTCCCCTTCCCTCTCCTGCAAGGAGAGGGAAGGGGAGGGTGCCCCGCCTCGGCGGGGCGGGAGGGGTTGGGTGAGGTCAAGGATGCAGAGCAGAGGGATTCCGCCCCACTCAACCGAATTTTTCGAAGCCACAACTTTCTTGGTAAAACTGTTCGCACTCAAGTTTTAACCCTACAAGTATTTATGAAACGAACCACTAAGCATACTTCTGAGCATGCCGCTCTTTCAACTGATGATATAGCCGATCGGGAATGTTCAGGTCGCCTTTGCCGATTCCCATGCGCACATCGTCTTTGTT
>CAYQGB010000186.1:0-7977 GCA_964416895.1 uncultured Calditrichaceae bacterium | reverse complement strand
AAACCGAGCGAGGGAATCATGCCGCTGATTCACATGGGTGATCTGCTACAACATGCGCACCGTCACGGATATGCAGTGGGCGCATTCGATCTGGTAAGCCTGGAATTTCTGGAAGCAATTCTTCAAGGCGCAGAAAGTGTTCATGCGCCGGTTATCCTCAGCGTGGCCGAATCCCATTTCGAGCATTTCGATGTGGAGCTGGTGCTGGCCGCCAGTGTGGCCGCTGCCCGACGGGCCGCCATCCCGGTCGCCATTCATCTGGATCACGGGGCATCACTGGAATCGGCGATAGCGGCCATCCGGATGGGTTGCAACGGGGTGATGGTGGATGCCTCCCATCTGCCCTTCGAGGAGAATGTGGCTCGCACCCGGGAAGTGGTGGAGATGGCTCACGGTTGCGGAGTTCCTGTGGAAGGCGAGTTAGGCTACGTTGCCGGGGTGGAAGGGGAGGACGCCCAAAAACATCCCGGCGAGATTATTTATACTTCTCCCCGGGAAGCGCAGGAATATGTAGCCCAAACCGGGGTGGATTTTCTGGCCGTCTCCATCGGCACGGTACACGGGCGACTTCGCGGGGAACCCCGGCTGGATTTTGAGCGACTGGCGGAAATCAACCAACGGGTGAACCTTCCGCTGGTCATCCATGGAGGCACCGGTCTGAGCGATGAGCAATACCGCCGCCTGATCGAAAACGGGGTGGCCAAGATCAACTATTACACCGCCCTTTCCGACGCTGCGGCGGCGCAGATTCGCCGGAACGCTTCCGCGCATTCCCGGGGAAGCTACACCGATCTGCACCGGGACGTTCGGAACGCCATCCGCCGGGAAGTAGAGCGCTGCCTGAAATTGTGGGGTGCGGAAGGCCGGGCGGAACCGGTACTGGCGGAATGTCGCCTCTGGCAGGAGGTTGAGCATGTCATCGAATTTAACGTTCCGGAAAACCTGTCCGGGGAAGCGGTGCATCGAATTATGGAGCATGGGCGGGAAGTACTCAGCCGGATTCCCGGGGTGCGGCGAGTGTTTATCGGCGAGGCGGTGCAGCAGGATAAACCCTACCGGTACTGCTGGGTAATTCGTTTTGCTTCAACCGAGGTTATCGACAGTTACCGAGAACACCCGGATCACGTGCGCTACGCCGATGAGCATTTCCGCCCCATCGCCGGAGATCGGATTACCATCGACTTCAAGGAAATCTAAGCGTCTATTACCGGGAAGATTCAGGAGGTTATCGCAGAGGGTTTACCGTAGCCTGCACGGTTTCCAGGATGGGTTGAACCTGTTTGTCGGTGAGATGAATATAGTGGGCGCCCAGCCATTCGGCCAGCCGCTGCCCCCGCCCTCCGGGAACAAACATGATCCGAACATCAAACACCATTGCTGCGGCCAGCACTTCCCGGAGTTTCCCGGAAATCCGGAAAATTTCCTCCCAGGAGCGCTGTTTGCGCTCATCTTTATCCACCACCGGAATCAGGGGTTGATTCGCCCGCCCGTCGGTAAACAGCACCAGCACGCTCCCGGCAACGCCCCATCGCTGCTGCGCCTGTGCGGCGATCTCCCAGGCCTTCAACAATGCCGCCGATAACGGGGTACGCCCGCCGGTACGCAACACCTGCAACGCCCGGGAAGCCCGGGAAATCCCCCCGCCGGGTGATAATACCACTTCCGCTTCTTCCCCCCGAAAGGTAATCAACGCCACCTTGTCCCGATGGATGTAGGCTTTCTCCAGCAGCGAAAGGGCCGCTTTGCGCGCTGCGGTGAGATGATTCAGAGCCATCGAGCCGGAAGCATCCACCACAAAGATAAACAGCAGCCCGCTGCGACGCCGAAACTGCTTGATGCGAAAATCCTCCTTGCGTACGGGGATTTTGCCGGCGGCTTCCTTCCTGCGCAAAGGCGCTGCCAGAGCCGCGGCCTTCAGGGTGGCGTACAGATCCAGCCGCCCTCGCCGGGGATCTCCCGGAACCGACCGCAGATGCCGCCCCCGATGTAGATTGACACCGGCCCGATGCCTTCCCACCGCCTTACCGGTATCCCTTTGTTTGGGCATTGAAACCGGCCTCAATTCCGGCAACTCCCCTCCAAAGCCGCGCAATTCTTCCAGTTCGTTGCGGAAGATCATTTCCTCCCATTGCCGCACCTGCCTCCGGGACTGTGTTTCCTGAGCGGCTTTTGTCTCCGCAGCAGTTTGAGGTTGAAGCTCATCACGAATTTCTCCGGAGGTAGCGCCATCCGACCCCGCCGGTGAAGTGGAGGCCTGCTCCTCCCGACGGCGGTTCAGGGATGCGTCTGCCTGCTGCGCCGAACCGGGGAGAACACTCTCCCCCACCCGGGGTAAATATACCAGCCGAATGGCCAGATCCACATCCCCCCGGGTAACCGGCACGCGTTTATGCAAGGCCGCATTGGCTCTGGCACAACGCACGGCAAATATTTCCGCCCGATTTCCGATTACCCCGGTGCGGGTGGCCACGGCGCACAGTTCCCGGAGGGCTTTTTCCGCAAGTTGCACCTGAGGCAGCACCCTGCGGGCGATGTCCACGCTTTGCGGTATATCTTCCGGGAGCACAATTTCCCGACCGGCTTTCTGGGCCAGAAAGGCCCGGGTTTCCCAATCCGGCAGCGTGCGGGTGGATACCGTGAAAGCAACCGATTCGGTAAAAACGGGAGACAGAGGAGCCTCTTCCGGATTGAAAGTTCCCACCAGAACAAATCGCGCCGGATAGCGATGGGATAACCCCTCCCGCTCCAGAAGTACTTCTTCCCGGGAAAGCGCTTGCAACACAATATGGGCGATTTCGGGAGGGAGCAAATTAATCTCATCCACGAACAGCACGCCTCCATGGGCTTGCGCCAGTAAACCGGGCATTACCACCGGATGCCCCACCTGACAGGAGCGTTCCAGATCAATTCCCCCGATCAGGCGATCCACGGTGCAGTTCAGGGGCAGTTCAACGAACGGCGTACCGGCAGGCCATAGCCGACGAGCAGCCCGTACCAGCACCGTTTTTCCCGTGCCCGGCGGGCCACCGATCATCACCCCCTTCAGCCCCGGATCAATGGCCACCAGGGACAGGGCAAACAACGGATCCCGCAATCCCAGAAACGGTCGAATCATTTTTCTCTCTGTGATTAACTCCCCGCAAACAGGCCTTTCATGGCGGCCAGAATTTTCTCTCCCGAATCCACCTCTTCCAGAGGATCTCGCCGCAGGCGATGGCGCAGGCTCATCACCGCCACCCGGCGAACATCGGAAGCGGTGACCCGCTGCCGGCCTTGCAACGCCGCCAGCGCTCGCGCCGCCCGGGTAATGGTGATTTCCCCCCGATGCCCGTCAATTCGCAACTTCATGCACAATTCCACCACCCGCTTCAGCACCCGGGCAGGTACTTCCACCGAAGCCACCAGTTCACGCCCTCGCAGGACTTGTTCCAGCAGGCGTTGCTGTTCCCCCTCCCACTGTTTCAGAAATTTCTCCGGATTTTCCCGGAAGGCTTCGTTGCGGCGCACCAGCTCCATGCGCTGCTTGACGTCGGTAATCGTTTCCACCTGCGTGTACAGGCCAAACCGATCCAGCAACTGGGGGCGCAGGTCTCCTTCTTCGGGATTTCCCGAACCGACCAGCACGAATTCCGCCGGGTGGCGCACGCTCAACCCTTCTCGCTCCACGATATTCACCCCGCTGGCAGCTACATCCAACAGCAGATCCACCAGATGGTCTTCCAGCAAATTCACTTCGTCGATGTACAGAAATCCGCCGTGAGCACGGGCCAGCAATCCCGGTTCAAAAGATCGCTCTCCCCGGGTCAGGGCCGCTTCGATATCCAGGCTACCCACCACCCGATCTTCGGTGGCGCTCAGGGGCAGATCCACCACCGGTATGGAGGGAACATGTTGAGAACCGGGGGCAAACAAGGGAAAGGCGGTTCGTTTTCCCCGAACGTACATCTCCGCCATCACCCCGTCGGGGGCCACCGGAGGAAGCAGAGCAGCCAGCGCCCGCACGGCGGTGCTCTTGGCCGTTCCCCGATGCCCCATGATCAACACGCCACCGACCCGGGAATCCACCGCCGCCAGCAGAAGGGCCAGCTTCATCTCCTCCTGTCCCACAATGGCCGTAAAGGGAAAGATGTATTGCTCCTCCTTCGACATCGACACCCCCGGGGTTGATCGTTTTGGATTCATCTAACGAGGATATTTTGCTATACAATCCCGGTGCCAGCTTCCTCGCCGAATCCCCCGAAGAATCCTCCTGCTCTTCAGGAAACCTGATTCACAATTATGGCAAATTTGCACCAAATCGGGTTGGATTGCCATAAATTTCACCGATACCTTTTTCCGGGAACCCGGCTCCAACCCGGGCGGAAGTACCGACCATTTGAGGGCAGACCGCCCGGATTGACCATGGGGATCGGGAATATATTTGATGGTTGAATTTACCTCATCTTTCTGGTATGATTGTTGTACCGCATATAACCGGTGTAAAATGTTCTGAGCAAAACTCCGGCAAAATCCACCGCTAACCGCAATCGTTGACCGCTGCCATGCGCAAGCTGCTCCCGATTCTTACCTGGCTTCCTCAATATCCCCTCTCCCACCTTCGCCATGACATCTTCGCCGGGTTAACGGTGGGCACCATGTTGATTCCCCAGGGGATGGCTTTTGCCCTGCTGGCGGGTATGCCGCCCATTGCCGGATTGTATGCCGCGCTGGGTGCCTTGCTCATTTATCCGCTGTTGGGCACGTCTCCCCATGTGGCAGTGGGGCCGGTGGCCATGGATTCGCTGCTGGTGGCCGTTGGCGTCAGCGCTCTGGCGGTTCCGGGAACTCCTGATTATATCAGTCTGGTGATCATCCTGACCCTTTTGGTGGGAATTTTTCAACTGATCATGGGCATCACTCGAATGGGGTTCCTGGTAAATTTTCTTTCCCAACCGGTCATCAACGGCTTTGCCTCCGCCGCGGCGATCATCATCTCTTTCAGTCAGTTGAAATACCTTTTGCGGGTGGAAATGGCCGGAAGCCAGCAAATTCTGACCGTTATCTGGCGATTGTGGCAACACCTTCCGGAGAGTCACTTCCCCACCCTGCTGCTGGGTCTGGGGTGCATCGCACTGCTCCTGGCTTTGAAACGCTGGAAACCTCGCTGGCCGGCTTTACTTATCGTGATCATCCTCAGTACTGTGGTGGTGTGGTGGGCCGGGCTGGATCAATTGGGAGTGCCGATAGTGGGAACCGTGCCCCGGGGGCTTCCCCACCCGGGGGTGCCTGCGGTTGATTTGCAACAGATCGAGGCCCTGGCACCTTTTGCCCTCACTTTATCCCTGGTTAGCTTTATGGAAGCTATCGCTATTGCCCGGAAATTTGCCGCCCGGGCCGATCAGGAGGTAGATGCCAATCAGGAGCTGGTGGCCCTGGGCGTATCCAATATGATGTCCGGGCTGCTGGGGGGGTATTCGGTAACCGCCAGCTTCTCCCGTTCGGCGGTGAATGTGCAGGCGGGTGCCCGCAGTCAACTGGCCCTGTGGATCAGCGCTCTGGTGATTATTCTCACCTTGCTCTTCCTCACTCCCCTGTTCTATTACCTTCCCCGGGCAGCGCTGGCGGCCATCGTTATCGTCTCGGTGCTCAATCTGGTCGATACCCGGGAACCCCGACGGTTGTATCGTATCCGTAAGGAAGATTTCACCGTGCTTCTGTTTGCTTTTTTCAGCACCCTGCTGTTAGGCGCCCGCTGGGGATTGGTGCTGAGCATCGCTGCTTCTCTGATTCTGATCATTCGCCGCATCAGTCGCCCCCAGGTGGCCGTTTTGGGGCGTATTCCCGGAACCAACATTTTCCGAAACATTCAGCGCGCCCCGGAAGCTCAAGAGATCGAGGGATTGGTAATTTTTCGCATTTTTGCTTCGTTATATTTTGCCAATATCGGATATTTGAGGGAACAAATTCGAGCAGTTCTGCGGCAACGGAAGGATCGGGTGCAGGCTTTTCTACTGGATGCCAGCAGCATCAACGAGATCGACGCCCCGGCCATCGCTGCTCTGGAAGAGATTGCCCATGAGTTGGAAGCCAGAGGCATCCGGTTTTACATGAGCAATATCCGTGGTCCGGTACGGGATGTGCTGGAACGGGCCGGTTTTTTCGATAAAATAGGCCGGGATCATTTCTTCTACACCCGGGAAGCGGCGGTGGAAAATTTTCTGAAACGACAGGCCGAATCCTCATAGCCGATGAATCTGGCACAAAGATTGTAAAAAAGCAGGCGGCGAAACACCGGGATGCCGGGGAGGGTTCCACGAAAATCAATGAGGTTGTCCATGAACTTTGGCTTCATCATCGATAATCGGAAGTGCATCGGCTGCCACGCCTGTACGGTGGCCTGTAAGGCGGAACACGACGTGCCCATCGGGGTCAATCGCACCTGGGTGAAATACATCGAGAAAGGGGAGTATCCTCACACCCGGCGGCTGTTCAGCGTGATGCGCTGCAACCATTGCGAAGATGCGCCCTGTGTGGAGATCTGCCCGGTGCAGGCCCTGTACACCCGCGACGATGGGATCGTGGATTTTGACAACCGGCGGTGCATCGGCTGCAAAGCGTGCATGCAGGCCTGCCCTTATGATGCCCTTTATATTGATCCCAACACCCGCACCGCCGCCAAGTGCAACTACTGCGCCCATCGGGTGGACATCGGGCTGGAACCGGCCTGCGTGAACGTGTGCCCGGAGCACGCCATCATCTCCGGCGACCTGGATGACCCCCATTCCGAGATCGCCCAATTGCTGGCCCGGGAGCAGGTCACCGCCCGTAAGGTGGAAAAGGGTACCCGCCCCAAACTGTTCTACATTGACGGCGATGAAGCCGCCCTCAAACCGGTAACTGCCCCTCCTTCCACCGAATACATGTGGAATTCTCAGCAAACCGGTGTGGGGCATTATGCCCGGTATGCGGAATCGCTGATTGCCAAATCCGATCCGGTGGAAATGGCCAAACAGCCTGGCAACGGTGAGGAAGGCCGGTGGGTTGCCGGCGAAGCCGGTGATCCGGAGGTGCTGGCGCCGGCCGGCGGCGATCAGACCACCATTTTGCGAAAAGCTCTGGATGTAATTCGCGAGAAGGCCCGCCGGGTTTACGACGCCCCGGCCAAAGGGGTGTTGTGGGGATGGGAGGTGTCCGCCTATGTGTGGACAAAGGCGATTGCCGCGGGTGCATTCCTGATGCCCTTTCTGGGAGGAAGCCTGGATTGGGTGCCCGTTTCGGAGTCGGCTCAATGGCTGGGAACCGGAATCGGGCTACTGTTCCTGCTGATCACCACCGGTCTGCTGATCAAAGACCTGGATCGACCGGGGCGCTTTTTGTACGTCATGCTTCGGCCTCAGTGGCGTTCCTGGTTGGTGCGCGGGGGATATTTTCTGGTCGGATACGGAGGGTTGCTCACCTTATGGGCGGTCGGGAAAATTGCCGGGTGGGAGGGAGCAATGCCCATCATCGGGTGGTTGGGAGCAATATTTGCGGTACTAACCGCCGTCTATACGGCCTTTCTGTTCGCCCAGGCCCGGGGGCGAGATTTCTGGCAAAGCCCCACCCTGGTACTGCACATGCTCATCCATGCGGTGGTCGCCGGCGCGGCGGTCTTCGCGGTGGTGCAGGCGACAACCGGAACTTCCCCGGATTGGCAACGGTTGCTACGGGCTGTGCTAAGCGCCGGAGTGATACTCAACCTGGTAATCATGGCCCTGGAACTGCTGGTCCCCCACCCCACCGAAGATGCCCGGCAGACGGCGGAACTGATCCACAAGGGGAAATTCCGCACCGCCTTCTGGCTGGGCAGCGTGCTGATCGGCAACCTGATTCCCCTGGTGCTGGCACTGATGGGGGGATCAATGCTCCTATCCGCCGCCGGTGCTCTGGCGCTGATCGGCATCTACATCACCGAACACATCTGGGTGCGCGCCCCGCAGATGATACCGCTGAGTTGAG
>CAYQGB010000185.1:0-7982 GCA_964416895.1 uncultured Calditrichaceae bacterium | reverse complement strand
TCTTTCATCCTTCCACCTCCCCTACCCCACCACGGTCTTAAACAGGATCTCCAGATCCAGCATCACCGACTGGTTTTTGAGGTAGAACAGGTGATACTTCTCCAGCTCCTCGGGAGAGGAAATGCGGCGGCGATTGATCTGCACCAGGCCGGTTAAGCCGGGTTTGTAGCCGTAGCCCGGGGCACCTTCCCGGTACCGTTCGATGGGCGCTCCCACCAGCGACAGCCGCCCGCGCACGATTTCCCACAGGATCAGAAACCGGTTGACCCAGGCCTTCGGAGAAAGCCCCTCCACCTGTCGCACATCCAGAGGCTGCCCCCGGCGACCGACAATCCGCACCGACTGAATGCGCCGCCGCATCCACAACAGACCGGGCAACATCACCGGGGCCATCACCAGCAGCAGGGGAAGGCTTAACCCCATGTCCATCAAGCGTTTAGTAATGCGATTAAACGGACGACCGACGGCGTATTCCACCTCCATCAACGGATAGGTATCCAGCCGCTCGATGGAAGATTTGCCGATGACCACCTCGGCATTGGACGCCACAATCTTGTACTCCAGCTGAGGCATGTCGATGGCGGCCATGGTCTTCAGGATGCGCTCGTAGCTGAGCATCTCCGAGGAGAAGATCACCTGCCGCACCCGGTGAATCCGAATCACCTCGGTCAGGCGATCCATGCTCCCCAGCACCGGCACCCCGTTCTTTTCCAGCAGGGGATCATCCTCCTCCACGGTCACCACGCCCAACAGTTCGTAGCTTAAATCGTGAAGATTGCGGATACGCCGGTATAACTCCACCGCCTTCTCCCCCCTGCCCACCAGAATGGTCGGCTTGGTGAACAAATCCTTCCCCCAGGCGGATTTGTCCCCCCGATAGAACCGGCGCATCACCGCCCGCCAGGCGATCATCAGCAGGGGCGACACCACCATGGACGCCAGCACCACCATCCGGGAAAAGGCAAACTGCTTGAGAAAGAAGGTCAACGAGGCCAGCAGGATAAACGTAATGATGTTGGTTTTGACGATCGCCTGGATGGACAGTCGGTGATGAGGATATACATCCAGGTAGTAGCCTACCGCCAGAAAGATCACCGATGCGATGAGGTTTACTCCCCCGTATTGGTGGAAGAAATCGTACCAGGTGAACCCACTTTTCAGTTCGTATCGCACCACAAAGCTGATCAGCAGGGTCAGGTTCAGAAGCAATGTGTCCAGCAGCAGGGGAAACCGCTCGTGCATAAAATTGCGCAGGTAGATGAGCACGCCCCGCACCACGATTCCCAGCACGATCAACCAGCGCAACAGGAAGATGCTCTTCCCCGCGTAATGCTTTTGAAAAAACTGATACAGGGCCTTGTTGAAGGTAATCACGTAATCCAGGTTATGCTTTCGGGTGCTCTCACCTTTGTAGTGGATGATCTGAGTGGTGGGCACATAGTAAATTTTGGCTCCCGCCTGGTTGATCCGGTGGCACAGGTCAATATCCTCGCAGTACATAAAAAAGCGCTCGTCGAAGTAGCCCACCTCATCCAGCACCGACTTGCGGATCATCATAAACGATCCGGAGATGGCCGGCACCGGATAGGTCTGGTCGGGATCCAGATAGGTGAGGTTGTAACGCCCAAAGAGGCGACTGCGGGGAAACAGCTTGCTGAAACCGATCACCTTCCAGAAGGCGATCATGGGAGTGGGGATGCTGTGGCGGCAATCCACGGAAAAGGAGCCATCGGGATTGAGGATTTTGCAGGTGGCTGCCCCGGCGTCGGGATGGGATTCAAAGAAGGCCAGCAGCTCCCGGAAGGTATCCTCCTGCACCACCGTATCCGGGTTGATGATGACCACGAACTCCCCCCGGGCGCGCCGGAGAGCCTGATTGTTGGCCCGGCCAAAGCCCAGGTTGCGGGAATTTTCGATCAGGATCACCTCCGGGAAGCGGTGGCGAATGTAGGGAACGCTACCGTCCACCGAGGCGTTATCCACCACAAAAATTTCGTGGGGAATATTCGCCAGCGCCCGCTTCAGCGAATGCAGCGCCTGCTCCAGGTATTCCTTGACGTTGTAGTTCACAATGATGACGGAAATGCGGGGAGAAGTGGTTTTCATAGACTCAATGCAACCTGATCATTCGGGAGGAACGTGTACCCCTGTCGCTTTTTTTGAACATGCCGGATGCCGGTTGGAGCGCTGCAGCGGAAATCCCGACGCCGTCAAAGTCGGGATTGAAGCGCAGCGGAAACCCCGGCTGCAGGTCGGGGGTTCTGGATTCTGAATCCTCGATCCCCCGAGGAAAATAATGGACGATCAACCCACTCACCTTTACCTTATCTGCATTTGCTCCACCAAAATAACACTCCGGATAAACTTCCACAAGCTGAATTGCGGCCTGAACCTTCTCCCGACGACATTCGTACGGGAGTACAGGGACCATCAGGCGGCTCGCTTTCCCCTTCGCCACAGGCGCCAGAGCAGCAGCACCAGGCTGCGCAGCATAATGGAAAAATCCAGGCTCAGGGAAATGTGTTCTACATAGTAAATATCGTATTTCAGCCGTTCCGCCAGGGACTTTTGAGAAATATCGTACCGATAGCGAATCTGGGCGATGCCGGTCAATCCCGGGCGCACCATCAGCCGGCGGTGCAAAAAGCGCAGCCGATGCTGATGTTTGCGATACCACTCCGGGGGTTCCGGGCGCGGCCCCACGATGCTCATATCCCCTCGCAACACATTGAAGAACTGCGGCAATTTGTATAACTGGGTGCGCACCAAAAATTGCCCCAATGGGGTCAACTTTTTGGGAATATGATACCCCTGATAAATGGTATCCGCCAGCCGATTGGGCTTTCCGATACGGAACAGATACATGTTGAAAATCCGCCCGTTTCGCCCCAGAATGGGCACCTTCACGAATACTCCTTTGCGAAAGCGCATCCGGATCAGCACCGCCAGAGGAAGCCACAACGGCATCAGCCCCACCATGGCCACCACCGACATACCAATGTCAATCAACCGCTTGACCACCCATTGCCATAATACCATGTTCTCCGGAAAAACCCTCACCAGCGTGTGCCCGCCCAATCCGGGGGTGCGCCCGGAAACGATCGCCTGCAACTCCGGCAACGTCTTTACCACCACCTGCAGCCGGTCACACACGCCGATGATGTTCAGCAAATCCGCCCGGGCGCTCTCGTTGATGGCCACAATGATCTCCTCAATCCGATGCTCCCGGATCAATTCCGGCAAATCCGCATAGCTCCCCAGCACGGGAATCCCCTCAAACGTCTGAGCCGCGGGCTTGCGATCCACCACCCCCACCACTCGATACAGCAGATGGGGATTGCTGCGGATATCCCGGAGGATATTGCGCGCCTTGCGGGTGGTGCCGATCAGCAGGGTGTTTTTGTAGGTGTATTCAAACCGGTGATAGCGCTTCTCGAATTCGATGATCAGCAGGCGAATCCCGTTGATGCACAGGATCATCATCAGCCAGTAGAATCCCAGGGTAATGACCTGCGCACGATTGAGCACTCCCCGGGGGGATTCACTCAGGATATGGCCGTAGGCGAGATCGTCCCGGGCGTTCATCAGGATATCCAGATTGAGCAGGATCAGCAGGCACAGGATCCCGAAGGTGACCACCCGGGCCACCCGCAGCGATTTGTAAAACCGGGAAACATCCCAGGGCATATTGTACAGGCCGTTCAGCCAGAACAGCAGCAGCCAGATACCGCAGAACAGCAGAAATACCGGTGCGGCCAGGTAATCGGTGACCGATTTGATGGTGGGCGGATTTAACACCCCGGATTGAAAACGGAACCAGATGGTCAGATACAGGGCCAAACACACCCCCAGGGCATCTCCGGTAAAGATCAGCACCTGATGCCACACCCGGTTGATGTTGATCCGGGGGCGGATATTGGCCAGGGTTTCCTGCTCATCGGGGCCGAAGCTGATAATCCGGCGGGTTTCCAGATACCCCAGCCGCCAGGCCCAGAATATGGAAAAGGCAAAGGCCACCGAAAACAGCAACGCTCCCACCAGTTCCCGGTAAATTACCATAAACACCGCCAGCACGGTGTACACCACGGTCAGGAGGTACAGAAACTCCACCGTCTGTTTGTGGGTCAATCCCAGATTTAGCAACCGGTGATGGATGTGCTCCCGGTCGGCCCGGAAGGGATGTTCTCCCCTCCCCATCCGCCGGAAAAACGAGATCAGGGTGTCGGTCACGGGCATGCCCAGAAACACCAGAGAAGCCAGAAAATACACCTGTCCGCTCCCGGCAATGCGCAGCGCCTCCACGGAGAAGAACGCCAGAATATACCCCAGCATCAGGCTGCCCACATCCCCCATGAAAATAGAGGCAGGGTGTTTGTTGTATTTCAAAAATCCCAGTAGCGCCCCGATCAGCGTGAGGGCCACCAGGCTCAGAAATAAGTTGCCCCCCATCCAGGTGATCACCAGAAACCCCATCAGCACAATCACACTGATGCCACCGGCCAGGCCATCCAGGCCATCCAGCAAATTCACCGCATTGATCACAAACATAATCCACAGGATGGAGAAGGGATAGCTGAACCACCCCAGAGGCAGGGTATCGCCTCCGGGGCCGAAAAACGCTTCAATCTGACATCCGCCGAACACGGCCACGGCCGCCGCCAGAAATTGCCCCAAAAATTTTTGCGAGGCGGTCAGCCCCCGCAGGTCATCCACGAAGCCGGTGAGCAGCACGATGAGCAATCCCCCCCAGAAGTGGGCGTGAGCGCTCCAGATGTTTTGAGGAAGCAGATGCAGAAGGTAGATCAGGAAGGTTCCCGTTAGCAATCCCAAAAAGATCCCCAGCCCCCCTAACACGGGCGTAAAACAGCGATGCACTTTTCGGGCGCTGGGCAACGCCCCGATGCGGTAGCGCAGGGCCACTTTGCGAACCATCCCCACACCGATCAGAGAGGCCGCCAGAGATGCCAGAAATAACACCAGGGGAATCATGCAAACTTCGCTTTCGTTTCGCTTCAACTGCGCCCGAACCGACCGCTAAATCTAAGGGAGACCGGGGAATTGAACAAATTGTTAAAATTTCCCCCGGCATTCATCAAATCCATTGTAGAAGAGGGTCGGGTTTTGTTATATTTTTCCAGGCGGAAAAGTCGGCGCCGTGAAGTTGCCCCAATTCGACCAATACGATGGGAGGCCTGGTATGTCAAAATTATCCCTGATGAAAGAGCTGTGGGATTTTCTGAAGGTGCGCAAGAAGTGGTGGCTGGCCCCGATCCTGTTCGTGCTCATCCTGTTAGGCGCTATCGCCGTGGTGATGGAAGGGCATGCCCTGGCGCCGTTCATTTACACCCTCTTCTAATCACAACGCCATGTATATCCTGGGAATTTCCGCATTTTATCACGATTCGGCGGCGGCTCTGCTTAAAGACGGCGAGATCGTGGCCGCCGCTCAGGAGGAGCGATTTACCCGCCTCAAGCATGACGCCGGGTTTCCCACCCATGCCATCCGCTATTGTCTGCAGGAGGCGGGCATCTCCCCCAACGAATTGCGCTTCGTGGCCTTCTACGACAAGCCCTTCATCAAATTCGAGCGCATTCTGGAGACCTACCTGGCAGTAGCTCCCCGGGGTATTCGTTCTTTTCTTCAGGCCATGCCCCTGTGGATTCGCCAAAAGCTGTGGATTCCCGACCTGATCCGCAAAGAACTGGGCTACCGGGGAGAGGTTCTTTTCCCCGAACACCATGAATCCCATGCGGCCTCGGCGTTCTTCCCTTCCCCGTTTCGGCGGGCGGCTTTCCTCACCGTGGATGGGGTGGGAGAATGGGCCACCGCTTCCTACGGCGTCGGGCGGGACAACCGGGTGGAGATTCTGGCCGAATTGCATTTCCCCCACTCCCTGGGACTGCTGTACTCCGCTTTCACCTACTTTACCGGCTTTAAGGTAAATTCCGGGGAATACAAGGTGATGGGGCTGGCCCCTTACGGCGAACCCCGCTACGTGCAGAAGATTTATGACCACCTGATCGACCTGCGGGAAGACGGCTCTTTTCGCATGAATATGGAATATTTCGATTACTGTGGGGGCCTGCGCATGACCAACCGCAAGTTCGAGGCCCTGTTCGACGGGCCACCTCGCAAGCCGGAAAGCCCCCTCACCCAGAGGGAGATGGATTTAGCCCGCTCGGTGCAGGAAGTAACCGAGGAGATTATGCTGCGCATGGCCCGGCATGTGAAACGGGAAACCGGGGAGAAGTATCTGTGCCTGGCCGGAGGGGTGGCGCTGAACTGTGTGGCCAACGGCAGGCTGTTGCGCTCAGGGATGTTTGAAGATATCTGGATTCAGCCGGCCGCGGGGGATGCCGGCGGCGCATTGGGAGCGGCGTACATCGTTTATCATCACCATCTAAATCATCCCTTGCCGGAAAAACAGGGGCGGGATCAACAAAAAGGTTCTTACCTCGGCCCGGCCTATTCCAATGAGCAGATCCGGGCCTTCCTGAACTCGTATGATCTGAACGCCGCCTATATGGAGACGGAAGCATTGCTGGATCACGTGGCGGAGTTGTTGACCCGGGAAAAGGTGGTGGGATGGTTTCAGGGGCGGATGGAATTCGGCCCCCGCGCGCTGGGCAACCGCTCCATCCTGGGCGATCCCCGCTCGCCGACCATGCAGAAGAAGCTGAATCTCAAAATCAAATTCCGGGAGAGCTTTCGCCCCTTTGCCCCGGCAGTGCTGGAAGAGCAGGTAGGCGAGTGGTTCGAGATCGACCGCCCCAGCCCGTACATGCTGCTGGTGGCAGAGGTCAAGAAGGAAAAGCAGCGCCCCATGACCGAAGCGGAACAGCAACTGTGGGGCATTGACAAACTCAACGTGGTACGGTCGGAGATCCCCGCGGTCACCCACGTGGATTATTCCGCCCGCATCCAGACGGTCAGCCGAAACACCAATCCCCTGTTTCATGGGCTGATTTCCCGCTTCTACGCCCGCACCGGTTGCCCGGTGCTGGTAAACACTTCCTTCAATGTACGGGGAGAGCCGATTGTGGAATCTCCTCTGGATGCGTACCGCTGCTTCATGCGCACGGAGATGGACGTGCTGGTGCTGGGGAATTTTGTGCTGTACAAAGAAGAGCAACCAGAATTTCATGAAGCCATTGACTGGAGGCGGGTATATGAGCTGGATTAGCGAGGTGCGTTCCCAAATACGGGGACTTTCAACCACTCTCCGGGAATTACGCCAGTTTGGCCTGCTGGTAGGCGGCGTGTTCATGGTACTGGCGGGGGTGGCCTGGTATCGCGGAAGCCGGGGGATGGTCGCGCCGGGGCTGTTCATTTTCGGGGTAGTGTTAATGGGGCTGGGGGCGGTTGCCCCCCTCCGGCTTCGCCCGCTTTATCAAGTATGGATGGGGCTGGCCTTTGCCCTGGGCTGGATCGTTTCCCGAATCCTGTTGACCTTTCTGTTCTATCTGGCCCTCACCCCCATTGCGTTTATCGCCCGCCTGAGCGGCAAGCGGTTTCTGGATACGGATATGAAAGAGAAAAAGCCTTCCTACTGGATTCCCAAATCGGATGGAAACAGGCGGGATTATCGGAAGATGTATTGAAGACAAAAAGCGGCCGGTTCTCTATCGGCAGACCGAGTTTTTTTCTTGCACGCTGCGTTTTTCTCTAACGTGAGCTTCCCAGGCATACTCATCCTCCTGTTGACGCCGGGTAATCCCCTTTGCGTTCCGGATATATTTCCTTAGCTTACCTCCCAACGCCTGAATGGAATCCACCGGAACTAACACAATTTTATTGCCCTCCATGGCCACTTCCAGAATATCTGTGGAAAGGCGATCTCTGAACTTTTTGGGAATCACAATCTGACCCTTTCGAGAAATTTTTATGGTATAGACTTCCATCGGGATTTTCCTTTACTTTGTCAATTGGGTAGTCTCCCTTTTGAGTGTTGTTGCTATTGAGAGTATTGTTTTGTCATACT
>CAYQGB010000184.1:0-7992 GCA_964416895.1 uncultured Calditrichaceae bacterium | reverse complement strand
CGGCTGGTGCAGGATCCCCGCCCGGAACCGGAGTACGCCGAGTGGCGCATGGAAGTGCTCTGGGAACTGCGGGATCTCCACACGGCACTGGCCAAACGTCATGATCTGGAGGATGAGGGGGGATTTATGCAGGAGTTGCTACGGGTGGCGCCTCACCATGCCCAGGCGGTGCACCGTCTGGAGCAGCAGCGGCATGGCATCGTGAACGAGCTAAACGGCGTTATTGACGAACTGAAACAGTGTGAGGTCTTTCGGGAGGAAGCGGTGCGGTCGATTTGCCGGGGAATTGATGAACTGCTCGACCGGATGGTCAAACACGACGCCGCCGAGGGCGACATTCTGGTATCCACCTATTTTCAGGATGAAGGGAGCGGGGACTGAGCCTCGCTCCTTATCGCAATAGAATAAGTTTCCGGGTTGCTACAAACTGCTCTCCCTGAAACTGCACAAAGTATATCCCCGAAGGTACTGCGGTTCCGAAATCATCCAGTCCATCCCACACCAGTTGGTGCCGCCCCGGCTCGATGATCCCGGTAAACAGGGTGCGCACCTTCTGCCCCAATGCGTTGTAGATAACCAGCGCCACCCACCAGGGATGCCCCTGCGTGGGGGGAACATCAAAGGGTATCTGAGTGGCCGGATTAAACGGGTTGGGGAAATTGGGATGGAGGGCAAAGTTTTCGGGTAAAGACGCCACCGCAGTCGCCGACACCGGCCCGTGGAAGGTGCGCATTCCTCGAAAATCCACATCGGCGATCTTATACCAGTAGGTTACCCCCGCCTCCACCGCTTCATCGGCATACCGGTAGTGATGGGCGACATTGGAGTTGCCGGCACCTTCCAGGGTCGGGTCGCTCTCATAAGAGGCGATCCTGTCGTAGTTTCCCTCCCGCTGCCGGGAGCGATACACCTCGAAACCGAGGTTGTTGATTTCGCTCTGGGTGGTCCATTCCAGCACCATCTTTCCCGGCTCCGCCGACACCGAAAAAGCGCTCAGTTCCACCGGCAGGGTATCGTCCCGGCCGCTGAGGTTATTGGCAGGGATAATAGTGGTTTCGTCATCGGCGAAAACGATGGTTTGATTAGGAGGGGTGGTACGCCACTGCAATTGGGAACTCTGAAGCGGGTCAACGATGGAAAACGCAATGGTTGCCACATCTATCCAGTTTAACGGAACGGTTGTTCCATTGTTCGGAAGTAAAAGTTCAATGTTGATCGATACCCGTCCGGATACTGGTTCCGTTACTAACATTGGGCTGTAAAACCCCCCACTAAAATTGTGCGCCGTCTGAAGGGTGGGATTGGACAACCCGGCGGTGTTGTAGGTAAACACCAGATTGCTGGTCCCCAACCCGAAGGTGCTGCCGTTGGCCTTTATCTGCACTTTGACCGCATAGGTGCCCCCAACGGTGGCATCGTTCTGTACCAGCAGGAATTGCAGATCGAATGTCTGCCCCATCAGTGTGGCTCCCCAGAGCAGGACCAGCCATATCAAAAATCGTGGGTAACCTCCTTTCATTCGTCACAACCTCCATGTAGAATTGAGGATTCGCTTCTTTCCCGGACTTACTGTTCCACAGGTGCACGGGTCAACCCAAAGACCGGCGGAGTTGTTGCCGCATTGAACACAGAAATCCTGACAAATTTTATGCCTGCTTTTTCCGAAGACGGAAGCAATATCAAAGAAACGGGGGGATTTTTACTGCTTCGTAACGCTCAAAAATCCCGGCGCCTAAAATAATTTTTCAAAGATATACAATTTATGCGCTCGATCAAGTTAAACATTCGTAAGTTTGTAAAATCTTGCATTATGTTAGCAAAAGGGAAGGCATGGGGTTTCCGGTAAAACAGCTTCCGCTGAAGGGTAATGAGGAAAATAAAACGCCCGCCCTCCGGCAGAGATTTGCCAGAGGGCGGGCATAACCTGCACTCACCGGTGAAAAAATTGCCCCGGCTTAGTTATCCGGCGCTCCGTTGGCCACCCACTCGCCGATCAAATCCACTGCCCGAACCGGCAGCCCGGTGACCGGATGGGTGACAATCGGCCCATCCCGGTTGGATTCATCCAGCAGGAAGGGGGCATTGGGCGGCATCCGGTTGTCCCGCAGCCGATGGCGCAGGCGGCTTTCCGCCCAATCGATTTGATCCGCGCTGGTCAGCGGCTGATCGGCATCGTTGAGAATGGGATCTACTCCGCCGTCGGCGCCCAGAATAATTCCCGCAAACGTACCCAGATTCATTTCGTGATAAGAATGCTCGTTGTTGGCGAAGTGGCACTCGGTACAGGCCTGGGAATTGGGAAACCAGATGTCACTTTCCACAAAGAACTGCTGAACATCATCGAAGAAGGTAAGGCTGTCCACCCCCATGTACGAGAAGGTCATGGTGGAATCGTACAGATCGCCTCCGGCCTTCAGGGCTTCCACCCAGGCCCCGATCAGTCCCAGGGCATTGGGTACATTGTCCTCGTTATCCCAGCTGGTGTACCGATGGGGTTTGATCACCCGCCAGTGGCCGTTCACCAGTTCCAGATCCGGGCCGTTGCGGTTGCTTTCATCCCGACGGAATTCCCACCCCGGTTGCTGGGGCATTCGATTGTTGCGCAGGCGGTTTCGCAGCAGGGAATGTTCCCAATCGAAATCCGTGCCCCCGGGCGTCTGTCCGTACAGCGGCTCGCCGGGAGTGTTGGGATCGGGGGGATCTGCACCTAACATGTGTCCCTGATAGGTACCCAAATCCATGGCGTGTTTGGAGCCTTCGTCTTCGTTGTTGCTGAAGTGGCAGGAGGTGCACTTATCCGCTCCGGGGAACCAGAAGTTATTGGTGGTAAACATGGGCAGAATGTGCTGAGAGAAGCTGACCTCGCTGGCCAGGGCCTGGGTAACGGTCACCGTGGCGAAGGCCGCGGCCTTGCTTTCGTTCCCTCGAACCGTCACCACCGCCAGCCCCGGGCTGACTCCGGTGATGGTGCCGCTGGCATCCACGGTCACCACATTTTCATCCGAGGATTCCCAGGTGTAATTTTCCTGGCGGTCTGAAGTCGTTGCCGTGAGCGTGGCCGATTCTCCCACCATCACGCTGAGGGTGGTCGGTTCCAGTGTGATATAGGGGGCACTGGCTCCCTGCTCTCCCGGCGGCCCTTCCGGCCCTTCGCAAGAGAACAACAGCACCAGCAACATCGCCGGCAATCCCAATAGCCAAATCATCCGTTTCATAATTTCCTCCTTTGTGGATTTGGTGTCATCAGAAAAAGGTGTGCAATTCCAGAATCAGGCTGTCTTCTCGCTCCCGGGGTTTTTGGGGAACACTGTCGGCGAAGATGTATAAAGCCCGGAATTGCAGGAACTGGGTCACAAAGGCCTCGATACCGGTGGTCAGCCGATACCGGTGATCCTCTTCGATTTTGGTGTGGGGATCAAAATAGTCGTAGGCCACCTTCAGGTTAATGCCCCGGGTGAGCAGGATGTCCATCTCTGCAAACCCGGCCAGCCGATCTCCCTGCTCCTTTCGCTGCTCTTCCTGCCCCTTCACCCGTTCTTCGATAACATCCACTTCGCCCAACAGGGTAAAGCGGCCAAAATACAGCCCGGCAAATCCCCCGTACGTATAGCGGAGGATGTCCGGCACCCGATTTCGGGCAAAGGAGCCGCCAACCCGGAAGTGCCGGAAGACCACCGATCCCACCGAGGTAAACTGCTTATCCAGATTGTTGTCCCCCGGCCCACCGACGCCGTTGCTCCCGGAAACGATCAGGGAAAACGGCCCCGGTTCAATCCCCACTTCCACCGCCAGGTCCTGGTTGTCGTAGGTAAACCCGGTCTTCTGGCGGATAAAGGCGTCGTCATCCAGCAGGCGCAATCCGTAGGGAAGCAGCAGTCGCCCCGCTTTGATATAGCCGTTGAAAGGGAGGTTGTGGATCATCCCGAAGGCTTCTCGGCTCTGGGCGCCTACCGGACTCATAATTTCATCCATGTAAAAGGTCAGGAAATCTTTCACCACATCCAGTTGCAGGTAGAGATTTCCTTCGGGGATATCGAAAAAATTATCCCGCTGATAGGCCCGGCGAGGACGATCCACTCCGAACACGGTGATGTTGGTGAGGCGCAGGTTGCCTCCAAAAGAGACGTGTTCGGAGACATATCCGTTGAAAAAGGATTTATTGCTTTCGGTTTTCATCTGTACCCGGGGCAAAAATGTTTGAGCATAAATCGCCCCAAAGGCGGTACGCTTCCCTCCCCCGCTCTTGTTCAGATGGCACTGGCTGCATTTAAAGCCGGTGCGCACGGCCAGGTACGGCTCTCCCCGGGCGGTAGAGATGCCGGCCAGCACCAGGCCGATCCCCAGCATCAGAAACAACCAGGCGTTTCGCTTGCCCATGGTTTTTTCCTCCATTTGTAAAAGCTTCACGTCGTTGCAACACTATCGCTGGCCCATTTTTTCTACGGTTAGTTGTTGGGCGCTCCGCTGGAGATCCAGCGACGGATCACTTTGATCTGATCTTTGCCCAGGGGCGGGCGATTCAGGGGCATCCGCCCTCCGGAAATCCCCGGGGCTCCCTCCAATTTCATAATAATGTAGCTGTTATCCGGATCGAAGGGTTTCACCCGGAACAGTTCCGGTTTCTCATCACTGGGTACATTGACCAGAAGATCATAGGAATTTCCCGCAGAAAGCTGCAATCCCCGGGGAGCACCGGCGCCGGCGTGACATTCAGTGCAGATAGGGGTAAAAATAAAATTCTGAATATTGGTAAACGTCGGAGCAAATAGCAGCACCTCTTTGGTCACCTTCAGGGTGATGGGCACTTCCACTGTGGGCGTTCCTTCGGCGTTGCTGACCACCCGAATGGCGCTGCTATGGGTGCTTACCGAGAGATCCGGCTTTCCCACCGTTACCGGAACCAGCACCGAATCGGAGGATTCCAGTGTGAGGGGAAGGTTCACCTCTCCAATCTGTATCCAATCCGCCTGACTTTCGATGCGCTGAACTTCTAAAGGAAACCCCCCGGTGTTTTTGATCTCCAGATTCAGATTGGCCACCTGTCCCGAATCCACCTCCAGAGAGAGGTTTTCGGGAGTAATGGCGATCTGGGGAGGTCCCAGGGGATTGCCCAGGGGATCCAGGGTGCTGCCGTCTCCCACGCAGGAAACCAGTGCCAGGAGCGCCGCGCAGGAGAGCAGCAGAGGAATCAGTACACCATATCGCTTCATCACCATCCTCCTGTGATTATTGGGTTTCATCGGTGTTATCGAAGAACAGGGTGCGGAGGAGGCTTCCCTTGCGGGATAGTGATTGTACATAATGCACCAGCGCCCAGCGCCGTTTCTCCGCCAGTTTCTCCTGCTCCTTTTCCGACATGGCTTCTAATTGGGCTTCGGTGGGGATGGTGTTCAGATATTCCCGCAATTCGTCGATCTCGCTCTGGGGATACACCTCTTCCAGGTTGGAAAGATCTTCAAACGCATCCCGGGGATACAGGAAATCTTCTCGATAACTGGGCATGGGGGTGCCGTCCAGGCCGGTATTGACCGCCTTGTAGATCGCCAGGGCCCCCTCTCCGGATTTGTATCGCCCCACCGAAAAGTTGAACGGTTTGATTTTCTGGCCCCAATCGTCCTGAAGGTCACCGGCGGAAGGCCCCTTTCCATTGCCTTTGGCGCCATGACAGGACCAGCACTCCATGATCTTGTACACCTGTTCTCCCTCGAAAATGCTCTCCTCGGTAGCCGGGGGAACCTCTTCCGGCATGGGAATGGGCTGACCGGGACCCCGTTTCCGGAAACCTTCGGAGAAAGTTTTGATGTACGCTACCAGGTCCCAGATGTTCTGCTCCGTCATCAATCCCTTCCAGGCCGGCATAAACGTGCGGGGCACCCCGTTGGCAATGGTGTTGTACAGATCCTGATCGGTGGGCAGTTCACCGGCCGGGGTGGAACGGAACTTGAATTTTCCGGTGGTAAAGTCCCGGGGCCTGGGATTCAGGGCTTCGGCGGCGGGACCTTTGCCGTCGCCGTTGGCCCCATGACAGGCCTCACAGGCCCGCTGATAGAGCATTCGCCCTCGCTCCACCGCCGCCATCTCCTCGGCATACTTCCGGGCCAGATCATCCCCATTGCTTCCCCCACCGGACGGAGAAGCCATGTACGACTGACCCCACAGGAACGGGGCAAATAGCAAACACCCGATTCCTATCCATTTCGGCCATTTCATTGTGCTCTCCTCAAGTCATTGATGATCAGGTTAGTTGGGAATTCGGTACCGCTGGATTTTTCCCGATCACTCACAGGCTCATGCTCAAGTCCAGGGTCGTGGCCTTGCCCGCTTCTATGGTCACCTCTTTCTGAACCGCGCCTAACTTCTCATGCCAGAACTCCACCTGATAGGTGCCCGGCGGTAACCCTTCAATTTTGTATTCTCCCTTCTCGTTGGTAATGGCGTGATAGGGGTGATCCACCACCTTGATATATCCCACCATCCAGCCGTGCACATCGCATTTGATGGTAATCAGCTCCGGATATTTGAAGCTCTTTTTCACTTTCTTTTTGAACTTGGGCTGAGAAACGTTGAAGGAAGGATTCTGCTTGCTGTAGGTATGCAGGTTATGGAGAATACCGTCATCGTTGTAAATGAGGAGCGGGGCATTGACCGGCACCAGAAGTACATGGGGCGTGTATACACATCCCATTTGATGAACGGCAAACTCGCTGCCCAACCGGCTCATGTCCCCTCCTTTGGGGGCGTTGAGGACAGATACCACCACATTTTGAAGCCCTTTGTTCTCCCCCACCAGCAGGCTTTCGTCATAGTGGGGTTCCTTGCCACAAACTTTGGCATCTTTGGTGATTTTTATCGGCTGCGGCGCGGGGGGTTCTCCCTCAAAAGAGACCGTACCCATCAGGGTGCCTCCCTGGGCAAATACCATTCCCCAGAAAAGCAGCCCGGTGAACAGCATCGACGAAATCATACGCTTGCACATAGTGCTTTCCTCCATTGTGTTATAGTTGGATTTGACAAAGTATTCCCACCCCTCGGTGAGGGTAAACCAGGCCTATCGCGGGAAGTATATTGGTTGTTAGTGAAGGGATTGCTCCTCTTTACCCGCTCTCTCTTCTCCTTTGCCCCCCATGGTTATTCGATATTTATTCGATAGAAATCTCTCCGGGAAGAACGGCTTCTCCGTATAATTCAGAGACCCAATCCCCCCAGCATAATCATTTCACTGACCAGAACGGCCGGGAGATACAGATAGGACGCCAGCAGCAGTTTCCGGGCGGATCGATGGGTGCGAAGGACGGCAAATTGCCATCCGTATCTCAAGAAAAGAAAGGTTAATCCGGTGCCGACCAGTAGATGGAAGAGGTTGTGGTCAATCCAGATAAAGGAAATCAAAAAGGTTGCTGCCAGGGCCAGGCAGCCGGTGAGGACCAGATGGGCGGTGCTGTCCCCTTCCGGATCCACCACCGGGAATACCCGCATTCCCGCACGGGCATAGTCGGCCCGGTATAACCAGGAAATGGCCAGCAGATGGGGCAATTGCCAGAAAAACAGCACCGCGAACAGCACCCCTGCCAGAGGGTGGAATTCCCCGGAGGCCGCCACCCATCCCACCACCGGCGGCAGCGCCCCGGGAATTCCCCCAACTACACTGCTGAGCGGGGTACGGCGCTTCAGCGGGGTATATACCAGCAGATAGCTAACGACAATTAACGCCGTGATCTCCCCGCTTAACCGGTTCACCCCCAGGGCCAATATTCCCAGCCCCATCAGCGCAATGCTCACGCCAAACGTCAGGGCAATGCCCGGCCGAATCCGCCCGGCCGGTAACGGACGAAATTGGGTTCGCTTCATCAGGCGGTCGGTATCCCGTTCCATGTACTGGTTCAGGGCCATGGTGCCGCCTGCCGCCAGGGCAACCCCCACCAGGGTCATCCCCAACCGCCCCCAATCCATCTCTCCCCCGGCCAGATAAAATCCGGCAAAGGCCGTCACCAG
>CAYQGB010000183.1:0-8074 GCA_964416895.1 uncultured Calditrichaceae bacterium | reverse complement strand
CGGTTGCCCGGGGATTCTTTTGACGACACAAAACCTGTTGAACCCTGAGAAAACCGTGTCTATATTTTCCCCGTGACTTTTGCCGTATCGGCCGGTCTAATTCAATATCTGCGAAGGCATGTCCATCGCAGTATTTTAGTTGCGTCATTGGCGGAAGAAACCGTAGGAAACACCTGTGTGAGGAGGCTTGCCGGTATGGAGTTGGTGGTAATGGCCGTGTTTACCCTGCTGTTGATTCCCTTGTTCATCTTATGCCTGGCCGGAATATGGCTTCTGGGCATTATGATCCAGGATTGGCTGGAAAGTGAGCCGACAGGACAGGCCCTGATTCGCCGGTTCCGGCGTCTGGCCTATGGCCTCATGAATCTGCTGCTGTAACCCATTTCCCTAAACTCGAGGACGTAATGCAAAAGCTGGACGCCCGAAAAATCGCCCTGATTGTGCTCGCCGTGCTGGTACTGATCATCCTGGTTCAGAACACGCAGGTGGTCACCGTGCACGTGCTGTTCTTTTCCCTCCGGATGTCTCTAATTATCCTGATATTGATCTTGACTCTGGTGGGATTTGGATTGGGATATGGGACCCACCTGTTCCTGGGGCGCCGGAAAAAGCGGGCCTCGGGAAATTCCTGATCGGCCCGGGCAAATCCCCATTCTTACATTTATCTGAACCTATACGTTCAATGTCTGGCGGTTACCCGAGGTTAAGGAAAACAGGATCGACAGGTGCGAAGATACTGGATACTGATAGTCGGATTGCTCCTTCCTGCCTATGCGTTTTCCGGTCGCCCTTTGAATACCGAAGATGCCGCAGTTGCCGGCAAAGGTGTAGTGCAGATCGAATTTAGCTGGGATGTATTTCATTACCCCCATGCCCTGACCGACCATACCCCTCTACTGGTCCCCATCTACGGGCTTACCTCCCGTCTGGATGTGATGCTCGACATTCCGTACACCTTCCGCCAAACGCCGGAAGGGAATCGCCTGCACGGGTGGAATGACGTGGTGGTATCGGCCAAATATTTGATCGTTTCCGGGAGTCGCCGGCTTCCCGCGCTGGCCACCCTGGTCAGCCTGAAAACCCGCACCGGCGATGAACGTCAGGGGCTGGGAAGCGGCGCTCTGGATGGGGCGGTGATCCTGGCCGCCACGTACACCCATCGCCGCTGGACCGGTCATGGAATGCTCGGCTGGATTCTGGTGGGCAACGACGCCGATCAGGTAAGTCTGGGAGCAGCCGGAGAGTATCGGATTTCCCCAACCCTGAGCGCGGTGGCCGAACTGACCGCCGACCAATCTCCGGGGCAACTCCGGCAAGGGGTCTTCTCCGCCATGTTCGGATTGTATTACACCCTCTCTCCCAGGGCAGTTCTGGATCTGGGAATACGCCGGGGAATCGACAACCATCGCCCGATCTGGCATTTAACCGTGGGAACATCGCTAACGCTGTAATCATGACATTTTAGGTTTACTCATCCACCTCATCTCCGGTGTACGGAAATATCAAATTGCTAATATCTCGGGTGATAGTGATAGTACAGGGCACATCGGCATACCGATCCCCAACATCAAAAATCCACTGGAGGAGCGCTATGGAAATCAGGATCAGGCTTGTGATGTGGGGTATTCTTCTGGGAATGGTTGCGGGATGTACCGGAGCACAGGCCGGAGAAGAACCCTTGTGGGAAAAGTTGAACCGGGATTTCAAAAAGCCCTACTTCAGTGTGGGCATCCTGCTGCAAACGGTGGGTGATTTTCAGATCGAGCGCAATATTCCCGGCACCACCAACGGCTTTACCATTTCCAATCTGCGCTTGAACGTGGGCGGGGAACTGGATCATCACTTCGGCTATTTCATTCAGGCCAACTTCATCAACCAGCCGGCCATTCTGGACGCCCGAATGTATTATCGGATTGCGCCGGGGCTGGTGGTGGAAGCCGGTCAGTTCAAGGCTCCCTTCAGCAGGGAATTTCTCACCGGCGCCGCCTCCATTGATTTTGTCAACCGGGCGGAGGCCGTAACGGCTCTGTCTCCCGGTCGGCAGATCGGCGCTCAGATACGGGGCGACCTGGGCAATGAAGTGTTCCACTACGCCGTGGGCGTATTCAACGGCAACGGCATCGGAACCAACGGGAATGAAAATAACCACCTCATGGTGGTCGGTCGGGGAGAACTTCGCCTGAGACCGGATGTGGGGAAGGATCACGCCCAACTCTCTCTGGGCGCATCCGCTGCCACCAGCACCGATCGGGATGTGCGCCTGCCGGGCTATCTGTTTTTCTCCTATTTCACCGGTGACCGGACCGTGTGGGAAGTGGATGCCCGGCTGGAGTGGGCTTCCCTGCTGCTGGCCGGAGAATACCTCTCCGGACATCTGGATGGCCGTTTTGAGAGCCAGATCCATCCCCAGATCATCGGGCAGGTGCGCATCCGCAATACCCATCCTTTCGGCTACTATCTTACCGCCGGCTACAAAATCATCCCCCCGGTTCAGGCGCTGCTTCGGTACGAATACTTTGATTCCGATCTGTATACCCCGCTGACCCGCCGGTTCATCGCCGGGATCAACATCTGGCCCACTCAGGCCACCGAGATTCAGATCAACTACCTCATCAACCGGGATGATAGTGAATTCAAGCATCACCAATTGCTAATCAATGCCCAGATCGGCTTTTAAACTCCCCTTGCGAATCCTCCCGCATTTCATTAAGATCAATTCATCCTGGAAAACAGGGTACAGCAACCGGAGAAAACAGACCAAAGGGGGCAATCATGGCACTGGACAAATTGAATCAGGCTCTGGTGGAGGAAGTGGAGGCGTTGCATCGGGAGGGGCGGGCCAAGGCTCCGGAACGGATCATCGTGGAGTACATTCCTCCCCGCGGGGATCGCGGCCCCCGGTACAAATTGCAAGGCTCCGATCAGGAATTCATCCGCATGAATTCCAACAGCTATCTGTCCCTCTCCAATCATCCCGAGTTGATCAAGGCGGCGGATGAAGCCACCCATCGGTTCGGGGTCGGCCCCGGGGCGGTGCGGTTCATCGACGGCACCTACTGCTACCACGTGGAATTAGAGGAGCGCATCGCCCGGTTCGTGAACAAACCGGCGGCCAAAATCTTTAACTCCGCCTACACCGCCAATCTGGCCCTGGCCCTGACCATCGCCACGCCCAAAACCTACTGGATCGGGGATCAACTGAACCACAACAGCATCATCCGGGCCATGCGCATCGCCAACGTGCCCCGGGAGAACAAGGCCATCTACAACCACAACGACATGGAGCACCTGAAATCCCATCTGGAGAATGTTCCCGAAGGCATTGAACGGGTGGTGATCATCTTCGACGGCATCTTCAGCATGCGGGGGGATTATGCTCCGCTGGATGAGATCGCCCGACTGGCCGCCGAACACCATGAGCGCTTCCGGGACGGGGTGATCACGGTGGTGGATGACTCCCACGGCGTGGGAGCTTATGGGGCCACCGGTCGGGGCACGGCGGAATTCACCGGCACCGAACCGGATGTCATCGTGGGAACCTTCGGCAAGGCCTTTGGGGTCAACGGGGGGTTCATCGCCGGCAACCCGGAACTGATCGAAGCCGTACGACAGAAGGCGGATACTTACATCTACACCAACCCCCTCAGCGTGGCCGATTGCGCCGCAGCCATCAAAGCCATCGACATCGCCGATAGCCAGGAGGGGCAGGAACGCCTGAACCATCTCCATGCCCGAACCCGGCAATTCCGGGAAGGCATCACCGCCCTGGGCATGGAATCCATCCCCGGGCCCCATCCGGTGGTGCCCCTGCTGGTGCGGGATACCGCCCGAACCCACGAAATGGTCAACCGGCTGTATGAAAAAGGCGTGCTGGTGGTGGGATTAACCTTCCCGGTGGTGCCCCGGGGAGATGAAACCATCCGCTTCCAGATCAACGCTGCCCACACCGAAGCGGATGTAGAATACGTCCTGAATGTGCTCAAAGAATTCGCCGGGTAATCCACGGCCATGAAAGCGGAAAAAACCGCCGAACTGCTGTTAGAACATCACAAGGATACCTACCAGCACATCCTGTATCACTGGCGGCTGCGCAACCGCCTGTTCGTGCTGGTGTTGATCCTGCTGGCCTTAATGTCTCTGGATACCTACAGCCCGGAGTTTTTACCCGGCCTGGCCAACGCCTACATCCATCGCACCCTGGGAAATCAGGTGCAGGTGGATTTCAGCGTCATCGGCTCGTTGGCCTGGTTCCTGCTGGTCTCCCTGGTCATTCAATATTACCAGCGCTCCATCCACGTCACCCGACACTACTTCTATCTGGCGGAGATTGAACGGATGCTCTGCGAGCAAATGGGCGGGCCGTTCATCACCCGGGAGGGCCTTTCTTACTACAGTCAGCGGGGAACTCCCGAGGTCACAGAAGAGACCGTGGATCGGCGCCCCCTGTTCATGCGTATGGTCGCTCCCCTGTACACCTATTTTTTCCCCTTCATGTTGATCCTGCTGGTGGTGGTCAAACTGATCCGGGAATCCCTCAATTTCGATAAGGCCACCGACTGGTTCAACCTGATCATGGGGGTAGTGATCATTCTGTACACCCTGCTGTATGTGCACTGGGTCATCTGGGGACAAAAGGCGGAACAGAAGTAACCGAAACGGCAACGCCCGGCTTCCGAAATCGGCCGGGCGCTCTCCTCGTTTTTGCAACTTTCCCTTCCGGCAACCTGCCGGAATCGCCTACACCGCTCAAGAAAAACCCGAACTGCCGCAGCTTCCGCCGCTGCTGCTACCGCCGGAGGAGGAACCCCCCTGAGTTCGGGCGGCAAAGGTGGACAGCAGCTTTTGCGTCTCCGTGCTACCGCACTTGTGGCATTTCACCGGTTGATTCGTCGCCGAAGAAAACACCAGCTTCTCAAACACCGCCCCACACTGTTTACATTTGAATTCAAACAACGGCATACCTGCTACTCCTCCTGTTTGCTAAAATTGCCCCTTCCGGGTGACATGGATCTGGCTGATCCATTCTTCCTGTTTTCTCTTCTGCCGGCGAAGCGCATCCACAGTTGCCCGCCGCCGGTTCATCCGACGATGTAGTTAGATGATCGGTTATTACCGGGGTTACAGATAGATAGCATTCAAGAAAAATATTTTGGGGCATACCTATTATCCTGGATTCTAGGTGAGGTTTAGGGGCAATTAGCCCTTCTCCTTCCGCCGCTCCGGCGGCGGAAGGAAAGTTTAGGCGCTCTGCGTCGCTATTTTAAGATTTGAAGGATACCCCCATTGTTGTGCTTTCGCGCTGTCCTTGCTCGGCGCGGGAGCGCCCATTCTTCCTTCCACCGCCGGAGCGGTGGAAGGAGGGCTTGAGGCTACGGTTTTTCTATTCCCAAAATGTTTATCTTGAAGTCTATATAAAACGAAAGGGATGGCTACTTCCCTGCTGCCATCCCTTTCGCTCTCTTCGTGAGTATTGCCGCCGTGCAGTGGCAATCTCGATGGTGTGCTTCGCTTACTTGATCCGAACCGGTACGCTCAGCAGAGTGGCGCCCATGGTGGATCGGAAGCTGGCGGTATGGGTAGGATCAGGCGGCAATCCCGGCGCCCGACGCTGGAAGCGCCATTCGCCGTTGAGATCCACCACCGCAGTACCCAACAGCGGGGCATTCAGATCCGGCCCGATGTGAATATCCACATAGTTGCCCGGGCCGGGAATGGCACAGGTACCCCGGAACCGCCATTTTTCCTTGCGCCGGTCGTATTCCGCCCGCTGCACCACAATCTGATCGTTCATGGTAGCATTGCTGACGACCAGCTTGGTCTGGGCCACACCCAGCACATGATCGGGACGTACCAGTTCCCGGAATTCGTTGGTGATGATATACTCCCCTTCCGGTACCCCCTGCACCAGTACCGCCCGGCGTTGAGCCGTTTCCATCTCTACGGGAGCGCCGGCAGGCACCGTATAGGGCTGATAATACCCGTGGTTGGAAGGTCCGGGATACAACGGCCTTCCGTCGTGCTCCACTATCAACACATCAAAGGGGAAATAAATATACTGAACGCAATAACACCCGCTCAGCATACGGATTAAGATGGTATCCGTGGGTTTGGCCCGAATCACGCATTTGGGGCTGACCAACGTGTCCGGATGGGGGATGCCGTTGATCATAAAGTATTCCGGCCGAAACACATTCAACCCCACATCTTCACCGCACATCCCGGCTTCGTGGGTAAGGCTTCGCCAGTACGGGTCCACATCCTGGAATACCAGAATCCCTTCCACGTCATAGCTCGGCCCGTTGGTGCACAGCTTGCCGGGGCCGTCAGGCGGATCCACGATCAGCAGGCCGGACATGCCCATGTGGAAGTGCAGGGTGGTGTTCTTGTGACAATGATAGAAGAACGTTCCCGCCTGCATGGCCTGCCATTGATATACATAGCGAGTGCTTACCTCAAACGAGTTATGGGGCACCCCGTCGTTCATGGAGGTAGGTTCGATTCCGTGCCAGTGAATGGTATGGCTTTTTTTCGCCACGTGCAATTCCGCATGCACGATCTGTCCTTCACGCACTCGAATAGTGGGAGCAGGAATGGAGCCCTGAGTGGAGGGATCATCGGGATCATCAAACCCCCAGAACTTGACCTTGCGCCCGTCGGGCATGGTGATCACCCGGTCGCCGAAAAATTTCCGGCGGATAAACACATCCGGGGTCACCATATCCGGAGTGGGCGGACTCATGCGCAGGGGATTGCATCCGAACTGATCGAAGCTGACGATATGGGGCGCGGTCTGAAATCCCGGGGTGGCGCCCGGATCCACCGTGGTCGGCTCGGTCATATGCCAGTCCATCATCATCCCCTGGGGATACATCCCCCCGGCAGCGGTAACGGAAATTTCATCGTGCGGGTGGATGGGCCAGGTAAGCGGGAAAGGCTCCTCTTTGGGCGGCCACTTGCCCAGAGGCACATCCGGGGGACGCCGGAACGGCAACAGCACATCCACACAGTGCAGGGGTTTGACCGGCCAGGTGTCGATTTCCAGTAAATTATCACGAATAGTGAATTCCCCGTTCTCGTTCATATCCGCCAGATAGTATACGTGATTGCCGTGAATATGGGGCGGCCGGGTTCCCATTCCCGCCATCATGAACCGCATCAGGCTGGGTTCCCCCTCCTTGGCCCGGGGGGAGGTATTCAGGTTGTGAGCCACGAACCAGCCGCTCTCTCCGTTCACCGTAAAATAGCGGGGCAGAAAGCTGGCCACAAAATCCGCCGGATCGATGGGAATGCCGTTGGCGGCCATCTCGTTGAACCGGGGATCGATCTCGTTCATCACCATGATCCAGGTGCGCCCGTTGGGATAGACCAGTTTTTCATCCCAGGGTCGGCCGGGAAAGCCTTTGGCGGGATCGCCCAGGTCGGCAAACAGTTGCTGCACCGCCGGGGTGGGATTGCTGTACGGGGTGATCTGATTGGGATCCGCCGGCCAGACCACCATGGCCCCGTGCAGACCCAGCACCCGATTCACCGGCGCATTCACGGGATCCAGATACATATAACATCCCGCCGGAGGTGCCTGAAACTCGTACACCACCGTGGCTCCGGGCGAGATGGGATTCTCCAGCCCCATATACCCCCCGGCCACTCCGTGAATTCCGAAGCCGTGAGGCTCGGGACAGTTATTGGTGATGGTACACCGCACCAGATCGCCTTCTACCAGCTCGATCACCGGGCCGGGAATACTGGGGCCGGCCGGGCCGCCGAAACACCACATAAACACCGGGGTGCCGTCGACCATTTCCACGTCGGCGCCGGTCATGGACAGGCTGATGTCCACCGTGGCCGCTCGTCCCCGGCGGGGCCAGACGCCCACGGCGCTGATCAGTGCCGCCGTGGCCATGCTGGTGGCACCGAACTTCAAGAATTCTCTTCGTTTCATCCTCATTGCGTTGCCCTCTCACTTGGTTATGGTATTAAACAATTTTTTCTCCTCTGTCATGTCGATTTAGCGAATCAGCATCATCTTGCGGGTTTCCACCACGTTGCCGATTTTCAGCTTATACAGATACACCCC
>CAYQGB010000182.1:0-8075 GCA_964416895.1 uncultured Calditrichaceae bacterium | reverse complement strand
AAAAAGACGATGAGGAACCGGCCTATGAAAGGAGTTTGGATCACCGCGTTATGTTTGTGGCTATTGGGATCAGTGAGCCTGGCTCAATCTCCCGTTACCGATGCGGATATCGAGCGAAAGATTGACAGCCTGCTTTCCCGGATGACCCTGGAGGAAAAGGTCGGCCAGATGACCCAGATCACCCTGCAGGTAGTCTCCGCGACCCGGGGAACGGCCACCCAACCTCATCGTCTGGATCTCCAGAAGTTGCGAAAGGCCATCGTGGAGTATCACGTGGGGTCGATTCTGAATGTGTACGATGTGGCCTTCTCGCTGGATTATTGGAATGAACTGATCACCCGGATTCAGGACATCGCCCTGCATCAGACCCGATTGGGGATTCCGGTAATCTACGGGATCGATGCCATCCACGGGGCCAACTACCTCCGGGAGGGAACGTTGTTTCCTCAGAGCATCGCCCTGGCGGCCACCCGCAATCCGGAACTGGTGCGGAAATCCGCCCGGATCACCGCCCGGGAAATCCGGGCCGCGGGGATCCCCTGGAATTTCAATCCGGTGCTGGGCGTCGGGCGCACCCCCCTGTGGCCCCGTTTTTTTGAAACGTTTGGGGAAGATCCCTATCTGGTGTCGGTGATGGGGGAGGCCTATGTGCAGGGCATGCAGGGAACCCCTTCGCCCACGGTAGCCCCGGATCGGGCGGCGGCCTGCATGAAGCACTACCTGGGATATAGCTTTCCCCTTAGCGGCAAGGATCGCACCCCGGCCTGGATTCCCGAACGGATGCTCCGGGAAATTTTTCTTCCCCCGTTTCGGAAAGCCGTGGAAACCGGGGTGCTCACGGTAATGGTCAATTCTTCGGAGATCAACGGCATCCCCTCCCATAGCGATCCCTACCTGCTCACCCAGATTCTGCGCAAGGAGCTGGGCTTCGATGGATTTGTGGTCAGCGATTGGGAGGATGTGAATCGGCTGTTTTCCCGGGATCGGGTGGCGGCTTCCCGGAAAGAGGCGGTGAAAATGGCGGTGATGGCCGGGGTGGATATGAGTATGGTGCCCTATGATTTCAGTTTTTACGAGGATTTGCTGGCGCTGGTGCAGGAAGGAGAGGTGCCCGTCAGCCGAATCGACCAGGCGGTGCGGCGAATCCTCCGGGTAAAGTTCCGGCTGAATCTGTTTGAGCACCCTTACCCGAATCGAAACCTGCGCCGGGAGGTGGGGAGTGGTGAACACGCAGCGGTGAGTTTGCAGGCAGCCCGGGAGGCGCTGACGCTGCTCAAGAATGAAAAGGACTTTCTGCCCCTGAGCAAGGATCAAACGGTGCTGGTTACCGGCCCCACGGCCAATTTGCGGTCGGCCCTCAACGGCGGCTGGACATATACCTGGCAGGGGAATGAGGAATCCCTCTATCCCCCTTCCCAGAAAACCATTCTGGAAGCAATTCAGGCGAAACTGGGCCGGGATCGGGTGAAGCATGTTCCCGGCAGCGACTTCGATAACCCCATTGATATTCCCGCGGCGGTGGAGGCCGCCCGGAAGGTGGATGTGGCGATTGTGTGCCTCGGGGAACCGGCCTATTGCGAAACTCCGGGCAATATTCACGATTTAACCCTGCCCCAGGCTCAACTGGATCTGGTGAAGGCCATTCAGGAAACGGGAACGCCGGTGGTGCTGGTGCTGGTGGAGGGACGCCCCCGGATTATTACCCCGGTGGTGGAGAAGAGCCGGGCCATTCTGATGGCCTATCTTCCCGGCCCCCGGGGAGGCCAGGCCATCGCCGAGGCCCTGTTCGGGGATATTAATCCCTCCGGCAAGCTGCCCTTCACTTATCCCCGGTATCCCAACGATCTGGTTTGCTACGACTATAAACCGATCCAGGCCGATGATCCCAATAAGGTGGCCTACCTGTACCCGTTCGGCCATGGATTGAGCTATACCCGATTTGAATATCACGCCCTGACGGTGGAACCTGCGGCGATTTTCCCGGAAGAACCGGTGCAGGTGTCGGTGACGGTGGAAAACACCGGCGCGCGGGCGGGAAAAGCGGTGGTGGAATTGTATGTCAGCGATCTATACCGCACGGTTTCGCCGCCGGTAAAACAGCTAAAGCGGTTTACCGGGGTGTATCTGGAACCGGGGGAATCCCGCCGGGTGAATTTTACGCTGACGGCGGAAGATCTGGCGTTCTGGGGCCGGGAGGGCAAGTTTGTGACCGAGCCGGGGACGTTTCGGATTACGGTGGGGGATCAATCCACCACCTTTGAACTGCTACCGGAGGCGAAGCGTGCCCGAAAGTGACCCGAGGAGGCACCGGAGCGAGGAGGGGAAGGGCGCTTAAGCGCCCTTTCAGGCGGCGGAAGGGCGCTTAAGCGCCCTTTCCCCCGCATATCGCTTCTCCCTCTGTAAACCAATCATCCCTCAAACCCATCACGCGATCATTGGAGGACAGGTATGGGACTGAATATCGGAACGGTAGATTTGCTCATCATCCTGGGATACTTCGCTGCGGTTTTCGCCATTGCCATCTGGTCCACCCGAAGGGGGGCGGTACGGGAAAACTCCGCCGGCTACTTCCTGGCCGGGCGGAACATCGGCTGGGTGGTCATCGGCACCTCCCTGTTTGCCTCGAACATCGGTTCCGAGCACCTGGTGGGCCTGGCCGGTACCGGCGCCGCCAGCGGCGTGGCCGTGGGACAGTTTGAAATTCTGGCCTCGCTGATCCTGCTCCTTCTGGGCTGGGTATTCGTGCCTTTCTACCTCAAGAGCGGGGTCTTCACCATGCCCGAATTCCTGGAGCGGCGCTACTCCCGGGGGGCCCGGGCCTACCTCTCGTGGATCTCCATCATCGGCTATGTGTTGACCAAAATCTCCGTCACCATCTACGCCGGGGGCATTGTATTTGAAGCCATGGGAATGAACTTCTGGGTGGGGGCGTTTATCGTGGTCATCGCCACCGGCATTTATACCGTCTTCGGGGGATTGCGGGCGGTGGTCTTCACCGAATTCATGCAGACCTTTGTGCTCATCGGCGGTTCGGTGCTGGTGACCGCCCTGGGGTTATGGAAAATCGGCGGCTGGGGAGTGCTGTATGAAACCGCCGGCAGCAGCTTCTTTAACATGTGGCAACCGGCCACCCATCCGGATTTTCCCTGGACCGGGATTCTGTTCGGCGCCCCGATTCTGGGGGTGTGGTACTGGTGTACCGACCAGTTCATCGTGCAGCGGGTTCTCTCGGCCAAAGATATCGACAACGCCCGCCGGGGCACCATCCTGGCCGGATTCCTGAAAGTCTTGCCTCTGTTTATCTTTGTCATTCCCGGGGTTATTGCCTACGCCCTGGCCCAAAAAGGTCTGCTCTCCCTGGGCAAAGCCGATCAGGCCCTCCCGGTGCTCATCGACGCCCTTCTGCCGGTGGGTATGAAAGGTCTGGTGCTGGCGGGATTGCTGGCCGCGTTGATGAGTTCCCTCTCCGCGGTATTCAACTCCTGCTCCACCCTGATCACCATCGACATTTACAAACCCCTCCACCCCTCCGCATCTGAAAAGCAACTGGTCATGGTGGGGCAGATTGCCACCGTGGCCCTGGTGGTTCTGGGGCTGTTGTGGATTCCCTTTATGAAATTCATCTCCGGAGAACTGTATAAATACCTTCAGAGCGTGCAGGCCTACATCTCCCCGCCCATTGCGGCGGTGTTTCTGCTGGGCGTGTTTATGAAGCGCCTCAACGGCGCCGGCGCCATGGCCGCACTGCTGACCGGGTTCGTTCTGGGCATGGGGCGATTGATTGCCGAACTGAACAAGGAACACCTGGGCGGCCTGCTGCATCAGTACGCCACCGTCAACTTCCTGCACTTCGCCGTGTTTCTGTTCGTGATTTGCTCGGCGGTGTTGATTCTGGTGAGCTTGATGACCGCCCCTCCGGCGGAAGAAAAGATCGCCGGCCTGACCTACTCCACCGCCACCAAAACCGAATCCGATCCCCTGTGGAAACGGCAGGATGTTCGACTATCCCTGCTGCTGGCTCTGGTGGTCGGGCTGGTATGGCTGTACTTTACCGGTTGATCTCTCTCCCCCACAGCGGTTTTCATCAATGACAGCGCCGGGCACCCCCCGGCGCAAACGCCCCGATCCTTCTCGATCCCCTCACCTGACCGGGAAGGATCGGATGGCCCTTTGCTTCTGCCCCTCCCCCGAACCGACGCCCGTATGACATAGCGCATAGCATCTCCGGTAAGAATTGAGGAATATGACGGGGTTAGCCGGTGACCTCGGAACGCAACCAACCGCACCCCTTCAGGATCACCGCCAAGAAACGAAGCGGCAAAAGAGATTCACCGGAAGAGCCCGGAAAAACCGGAAAGAAGCTTTGCCGGCCCTTCGGAGAAAAATTCTACTATCGGGGTGACTTTTCCGGCGGCCAGCGGTCTAAACAGGTGTTTACCGAAACGGCCATGGAACAGAACTCTCTATCGGCGCTGACCGATTCCGAGCTGGTGTACCGGTGCCAGCAAGAACTCCCGTACGAAACCCGCGCCTTTGAAGAACTGGTACAGCGCTATCAAAACAAAGTTTTCGCCAAGGCGATGAACATGTTAAAAAACCGGGAAGACGCCGAAGACGCCACCCAGGAGGTGTTCGTCAAGGTATTCAATGCCCTTCCGGCATTTCAGCATAACGCCTCTTTTTCCACCTGGTTATACACCATCACGGTCAATACCTGCTTAAACCATATCGACAAAAAGAATCGTCGGGCCTTGTGGTGGCTTACTGTGGATGTGGATGAATTGCGGGAAAGCGAAAAAGAAGATCAACAGATGTTTTTGCTGATAGGTCAGCGCCTGGAACGGGAAGATTTGAATCGAGCTATTGAACAGGTGCTGAAAAAGATGAAGCCCCAGGCACGAGAGATTCTCCGGTTGCGGTTTTTCGACGAAATGGATTATCAGTCCATCGCCGATTATCTGGAAATCAATCTCAGCGCCGCCAAAATGCGCCTGAAACGGGCCAAAGAGGATTTTCGTAAATTGTTCCATCAACTTCATGGGGAATAAGCTCATGGGTGCTACTGACAGAAGGGATCCCCCGGAGGCAGGGTGGTTATGGAAAGATCCCCCTCCCGGAAAGGCTTTAGATGAAACCTTCGTTCAAAAGGTTATCCAGCGCGCCCGACAACATCAGTTGATTCGGGATTATCTGTTTATGATCCTGCGGGGTTTTTGGGAAATTCTGCTCGGATTTACCCGAATCGCCCCCCCCTCCTCGCAGTCTAACAAACCAGGGAGAAAACCCCGATGACATTTTGGAATCAAGTAATTGTTCCCGCATTGCAAAAGGTATTTCAGGATGTACTGAGCATCTTGCCCAAAATCCTGGCTGCCACGATAATTCTCCTCATCGGCTGGCTGGTAGCCAAGCTGCTGGACAACCTGGTGCGGCGAATCTTAAAACGCATCGGTTTCAACCGCCTGGCCGATCGCACCGGGATCACCGGCTTCCTGAAAAACGCCGGCCTCAAAGAAGACCTTTCCTGGGTGGTGGGCAAAATTATTTTCTGGACTCTGATGCTGATTTTCCTGCTCTCGGCTGCCGAGACCCTGGAACTTACCGCGCTGGCCCTCTCTCTGGAGAAGCTGGTCGGGTTCATGCCCAATCTTATTGTGGTAATTTTCGTGCTCGTCTTCGGGGCCATGCTCGCCCGGCTGGCCGGACGATTGGTGCGAGGATCGGCTCTGGAAGCCGGAATCGAATTCGCCGATTTTCTGGGAAAAGCGGTCAGCAACTTCATCTTGATCGCCGTGGTGGTCATCGCCATTACCCAGTTAAACATTCAATCCTCGGTGCTGGATATCGCCTTTGCCGCTCTATTGGGGGCTTTCGCCCTGGCCATCGCCCTCACCATCGGTATGGGCACCCGCAACATCTCCTACAATATCATCTGCGGGATGTATGCCCGGAAAACCTTTCGGGTGGGGCAGATCATTCGGGTAAACGGCGTTGAGGGGGAACTCCTCCAGATCGGCACCGCCAACGCCATGATTCGTACCAAAGAAGGGTTGGTCAGCCTTCCCAACCACGCTCTGATCGATAATTCCACCCGGATTCAGGAAAAGCCCCGTTCCACTTCCAGCGGTAAAAAAAGAGCCTCTGGAAAAAGTTCTTGAAACCGTAAATTTCCGGTGACTTTTCCCGTTTTGCCCGGTTTGAATGGAAGGTATCCGGAATATGGGAAGCCCCTTAAGCTTAAAGGTGTGGGGCATTCGGAAATGTTTCAAGCAGGGGAGGGCAAGCCAATGAAGTAGCGCAGATGGAAAAGGATTCCGGCAGTATCACCGGTGCCTCTCGAAATCCATACCGATGAACACCGCGAGCAACAAGAAGTCACAATACGGAAACGAACAGGTTATGAAACCAACACAAACCAGAAGGAGATGCGTATGAACCGATCGATCCCTCTTTTTCGAGCAATCGCCTCCATCGGGGTGATTTTAGTGTGGGGATGTCTGGCAATTTCGGGAAGTCTTTTGGCCGACGACCACCTGCAGGACATCAAGGCGTCCTTATTCCGGGAAGCCAACCAGGCCCTTCAGGAAGCCCGAAAGGCTCAGGCGGACATTCTGGCCCCCAAAAACTTCCGTGAAGGGATGAAGTTTTATCAAGAAGCGGAACGGGACTTCGACCGGGGTAAAAATCTGGAGGACATCAAAAAGAAGCTCCGGGCGGCGGTCACCTATTTTAGAAAGGCCCTGGAGGCGACCAAACTGGCGGAAGTCACTTTTTCCACCGCTCTGAAAGCCCGCAGCGATGCCGAAAATGCCGGCGCGCCCAATTTTGCCGGTGAGTTATGGCAACGGGCGGAAAAGAAGTTTGAAGAAGCCGCCCGCAAGCTGGAAGGCGGAGACGTAAACGGAGCCAAAAAGCGGGCCGGCGACGCGGCCATGATCTACAAAGACGCCGAACTGGAAGCCATCAAGGTCAACTACCTGAAGGAAACCTGGGATCTGCTGGCGCAGGCCAAAAAGATGGATGTGAAAGATAACGCCCCCAAAACCCTCCGGCGGGCGGAAGAGTTGATTCAGCAGGCGGAAAAGGAACTGAACGAAAACCGCTACGACACCGACGTGGCCCGAAACCTGGCCCAGCAGGCCAAATATGAGGCCAAACACGCCATCTATCTGCACAACACCATCCGGAAGATCAAAAAGGAAAAACGCTCCCTGGAAGAGGTGCTGCTCCAGGCGGAATTGCCTCTGCAACAAATTGCCGCCGCCATGGATGTGGTGGCCGAATTCGATGAGGGACCGGAGAAGCCCACCCGAACCATCGTGCGCTACATCCAGACCTACCAGGATAGCGTCTCTCACCTGAGCCAGGAACTGGCCGACCGGGAACAGCAGATCACCGACCTCAACGCCCGGATCGCCGAGCTGGAGGAGCAGTTAGGGGCAGTGGCTCAGCAGCAATCGGAACTGCAAAAACGCATGGAGGCCCAGGCGCGCATTCGGGAACAGTTCCGCACCGTGGAGAAAATGTTTGATCGCACCGAGGCCCGGGTATTCCGGGAAGGCAATGACGTGATCCTTCGCCTGGTGGGGTTGAACTTCGCCAGCGGCTCTTCGGTCATCCAGCCTCAATATTTCAGCCTGCTCACCAAAGTGCAACAGGCCATCCGCACCTTTCCCGGCTGCCGGGTGACCATCGAAGGGCATACCGACTCCTTCGGTAGCGACGAACTGAATTTGAAACTCTCCCAGGAACGGGCCGAGGCAGTGCGGCAATACCTGCTCGCCAACATGAGCGATCTGACGGCGGACAAAGTGGAAGCCGTGGGCTATGGGGAAAGCCGCCCCATCGCCAATAACGAAACCCCCGAAGGCCGGGCCAAAAACCGCCGTATTGACATCGTCATCCATCCGGAGCTGTTCGGCGCTAACTAATCCGAAACCCTTTTCTCGTTCTGCCGGGAAAAACCAAAAGATTTCTCCCGGCAGACGTTACCCCTGCTCTTTGACATCCTTATGGAGTAACTATTCAGCAAAGCCAATAACCCCCTGTCACACTGAGCTTGTCGAAGTGTGACA
>CAYQGB010000181.1:0-8123 GCA_964416895.1 uncultured Calditrichaceae bacterium | reverse complement strand
TCCAGTTGTTCCATCAAAAAATCAGTTTGGACAAAAGTCGGGTGGAAAGAATCAAGCGTGCACACAGCACTCTCAGAAGCACTCTCGAAAAACATGAAGACATTAGTGCCATATTGTATGAGACTTTCCTTCAGGGATCCTACCGAACCGGAACTTCGGTGCGCCCTCGAAATGGACAGGAATTTGATGTGGATGTGATCGTTGCTCTCAGCCTGGAAGATGAAAACGGGAGCAGAATGTCACCCAGTGAAGCCATCGATATGTTGTACAACATTTTAAAATCTATTTCAATTTACCAGGATAGAGTACAGCGAAAAACGCGATGCGTTCGAATTGATTATGCCGGTGATTTTCACATGGATGTTGTTCCGGCCCATTATGATGAATCGACCGGCACATTGTATGTTCCGGATAGAAAAGCGGATAAATGGAGTGAGACCAATCCTAAAGGATACATCCAATGGTGTTCTGAACGAAATGATGAATTTAACGGAAAGTTTACGCGAGTGGTTAAGTTTTTGAAATGGTGGCGGAATCGGGTTTTTGGTAAAGACTGTGCTGTAAAATCAATCATTTTAACGACACTGATCGGAAAGAATTTTTCATCGGATTGTAGCACAGATGCCGATGCTCTTTTAGGTACGGTGAGTAACTTGCATGATTTCCTTCAGTGGCATTCTTCTGTACCCTGTATACCCAATCCCTCTTTATCCACAGAAAATCTTGCTCGTGATTGGAAGCAAGAACACTATGAAACCTTCAAGAATCGAGTTGCGGCATTGCTGAAAAAGATTGAAGATGCCTACGAAGAGGAAGACTTAGAAAAGAGCGTCGAAAAATGGCGGGAAATTTTCGGTGATGAATTTCCCTCACCGGAAGAAGTTCGGGCACAAAAGGTCAAGGCAGCTCAAACTGAGGGCAAGGTGTTAGTCAGTTCTACCGGGCACATTTTGTTAGAAGGGGAGAAGAGCGAAGAAAGAACATATAAGTCACCACCCCAAAGATTTTATGGTGAAGAGAAATGAAAAAGCTTTTTAAAGAAAAAATTCCTGATAGTGGACTTCAAAGCCTTCACATTAGGCAAAGGTTTCCTCAATTTAAATACAACGGTAGAGGCGTGTGGGTAGGAACACTGCAACCTACCCCTGTATCGCCTGAATATCAAATTAAAATTACGCACAAGCCTCCAAAGCCTCCCGTTGTCAATGTTCTTGCACCAAAACTTGCAGAGGAAGCTCCACATCTGTATCCTGATGGTTCACTTTGTTTATTTTATCCCAAGGACTTTAGTTGGACCAAAAACTCTTTAATTGCAAAGACAATAATTCCCTGGACAGCACTGTGGTTATATTTTTATGAATTATGGCTTAAAACCGGGATTTGGCATGGACATTCAATCGAACATAAACCACATCAACTTGACTAAAGGAGGATTTGTTATGGAATCCAAGAAACATCAACGTTTGGCAAAACAACTGGCTTCAAAACTGAAGACAGAATATAATTCTGCCAAAGGGGTGGACATCAAAACCCGGGATGCTGCCATTGAAGTTGAAGTCAGTAAAGAAACCCTTGATCACGGCATACGTCAGTTGCTAAGGTCAAGAAAAGTCAAAAAATATCTTGCTGTACCACAAGGGTTGAAGAATGAGGCAATTAAAAAGACGCAAGGCACCGGGATCGGAGTAATGGACCCATCCGGCAAAATCATAAAAAGAAGCCGGAAAAAGAGCAAGTGAGTTTTTCCTTTGAGATGGTTTTCTTTACGGAAAGTATTAACTCTCCGTGTTCTCCCTGCCTCCGTGGTTAAACTGAGAACCCACCACGGAGACACAGAGGGCACGGAGAGCTTTTTGCATATCATTTTTTCTCTACGTTTCCGTGGTTAAAAACCAAACATACCTTGCCCTCACACCTGCACACTATCATACTCCATCTATTATCCTTGCAAAATCGACATCTATATGCTAAATTTGCAAGGATGATCGAACGATTTCTTTTGACTCATGTGCTGAAGGGCCTCCAGGAGGTGCCGGCGGTCTGCCTGCTCGGTCCACGTCAGGTGGGCAAGACTACCCTGGCGTTTGCCGTGGCCGAACGGTGCCGGAGTATGTATCTGGACCTGGAATCGGAGCGGGATCGGGCCAAACTCCAGGATCCGGAGGCCTATCTGACGCTTCATTTAGACAAATTGGTCATCCTGGATGAACTTCATCTCTTTCCCGGGTTGTTTCCGGTACTGCGGGGCATGATTGATCGGGCCCGACGTCAGGGAAAGCGCAGCGGACAGTATCTCCTTCTGGGTTCGGCTTCTCTGGGGCTTCTGCGGCAATCCGGGGAGTCGCTGGCCGGTCGGGTACGCTTCATGGAACTCACTCCGTTTTTTATCCTGGAACCTACCGGAGCCACTCTGGATCAGCTATGGTTGCGGGGCGGATTTCCGGAAAGTTTGCTGGCGTCAAACGACGAACAAAGTTTTCGCTGGCGGGTGGATTTCATCCGCACCTATCTTGAGCGGGATATTCCACAATTCGGTATTCGAATTCCGGCTGAAACGCTACGTCGCCTGTGGGTGATGCTGGCACACCGGCAGGGTAGCCCGCTGAATGCCAGCGAACTTGCCCGCAGCCTCGGTCTGGATGTGAGAACGATTAACCGTTACCTGGATCTACTGACCGATTTGTTTCTTCTGCGTCGCCTGCCTCCCTGGCATACCAATGTGGGAAAGCGGCTGGTGAAAGCGCCCCGCCTCTATCTGCGCGACAGCGGGTTGGTTCATGCCCTGTTGCACATCCAGGACCTGGAAGGGCTGCTTTCCCATCCCATAACCGGCGCCAGCTGGGAGGGCTTTGTGATCGAAAATCTGGCTGGCAGTGCTCCGGATGGAACGACGCTTTACTTTTACCGAACCGCTGGCGGAGCGGAGATCGATCTTTTGCTCCTCCTGCCGGATGGGCGAAAATGGGCCGTGGAAATAAAACGCAACCTGGCGCCCCGGCCAACCCGCGGGTTCCATGCCGCCTGTCAGGATCTCACCCCGAATCGGGCCTTCGTCGTCTATCCGGGAACTGAACGTTATCCCTTACAGGAGGGGATAGAGACCATCAGCCTGAAGGACCTGGCTCTGGAGTTGGTGAGTAATACACCGCTCCGACCGGTTGGGGCGGTGTGAATAAGAGCATCTCATTAACACCGCGGCTGCAGCCCGGTGGAGAGCAAAATGCGGCGAACTGCTCTGGAAACCATTGAAACGGTTCTATGATTGGAGGTTGTGAGGGGCGTATGTCACCGCCATAAATGACGGTGTTAATAAGAGGTCTCATTAACACCGTGGCTTCAGCCCGGTGATTAAGTAAAGAGGTGATCCTATGAGCATTTTTACCTTACACCAAAAGACCATTAACGACTACCGCCACTTCGTGCGCTCCTTCATCAACATCGCCGATGAGCGCATCGTGGAATTTATTGATCAGGCGTTGCTGGAAGAACAGCATCTCTGGCCGGAGTTTCTGCTCCAACTCAGCCCCCGTTACGCCCTGGCCAAAACGATGGATGAACTGGCCACCGAAAAGATCATCCATCCCCAAACTGCGCAAATTTTCCGCACCGAGCAGAACAAGCCTTTCCATCTCTATCAACATCAGATGGAGGCGCTGGAAAAGGCAAAATCCGCTCAGAGCTACGTGGTCACCAGCGGCACCGGCTCCGGTAAAAGCCTGACCTACTTTCTCCCCATTGTGGATCATCTGCTCCGCCATCCCGGGGAGGAGAATCGAACTTCCGCGCTGGTGGTCTATCCCATGAATGCTCTGGTGAATTCCCAGCTTCAGGCGTTGGAAAAGCTGAAGGTAGCCTACGAACGGCGCACCGGTCGCCCCTTCCCGGTCACCTTTGCCAAATACACCGGCGCCACTTCCAATGACGAGCGCAACCGGTTGCGTCAACATCCGCCGGACATCCTGTTGACCAACTATGTGATGGTTGAATTGATGATGGTGCGCCCGGAGGATCAGCGTTTTCTGGATCGCGCCGGCGGCGGGCTGCGCTTTCTGGTGATGGATGAACTGCACACCTACCGGGGGCGGCAGGGCGCCGATGTGGCCATGCTCATCCGCCGGCTGAAAGAGCGGGCCGCTTCCCCGGAGTTGATCTGTGTGGGCACCAGCGCCACCATGGTGGCCAGTCGGGAGGCCACTCCGGAGGAACGACGGCAGGCGGTGGCCGATTTTGCCACCAAAATCTTTGGTCAGCCGGTTGCGGCCGAAAACGTTATCGAAGAAACCCTGATCGCTTTTACCGAAGGAGGGAAACCTTCTGCCGATGAACTCAAAACCGGATTAACCACCCCTTTACCCACGGTTATGGATGAGTTCCGTCGTCATCCCCTGCCTCGCTGGGTGGAATGGAATTTAGGAGTGGAAACCGAGGCCGGGGGGCGCCTTCGCCGCCGGATGCCCCGCACCCTCAGCGACGCTGCGGAACTTCTGGCAAAAGCCACCGGAGCCACACCGGAATTGTGTCAAAAGAAATTACAGGAAACCCTCCTCCGGGGCAGCGAATTAACCACAGAAGATCAGGGGCGGGCGTTTGCCTTCAAATTGCATCAATTTCTCAGCCAGGGGCGAGCTGTTTATGCCACCCTGGAATCGCCCGATCGGCGGGAGTTTTCCCTGGAAGGGCAACTCACCACCGAAGACGGCCGCCGTTTCTATCCTCTCAAATTTTGCCGCCACTGCGGACAGGAGTACTACCAGGGTATCCTTTCCGGTGAGGGAGGGTATTTCCGCAACCTTCCCGAGGGCGGCGAACCGGTTGTAGAAGCAGAGCCGGGAGAAGAGCTGCCCGAAGGCTATTTGATAATTCCCTCTCCGGAAAACGACTGGAGCGAAGATCAACTCCCCGAAGAGTGGTATAACCGCAATGGTCGCCTTTCCCGCACCTGGCGGGATCGGGTGCCCCGCCCGTTATGGGTGAAACCCGATGGCATCTGTAGTGATCAACCTGTGGAGGGGGCCGTTAAAGCCTGGTATCAAGATGCTCCCTTTAGCCTTTGTCTCTCCTGTGGAGAGTTTTACACCCGCAAGGAAAGGGAATTTCGAAAATTGGCCAGTCTTTCCAGCGAAGCCCGTACCAGCGCCACCACAGTGCTGGCCACTTCCCTGTTGCGTCATGCGGTCAATACCCGGGCCGCGCGGGACAAGCTACTTTCCTTTACCGATAATCGCCAGGATGCCTCCCTGCAGGCCGGGCATTTCAATGACTTTATTCATGTTTCCCTGTTGCGATGCGCTCTGTATGCGGCTCTGGAGAAACATAAGGAATTGACCTTCGATCGAGTGGCCCAGGCGGTGGTATCGGAGAGTGGACTGGATATATCCGATATGGCCCAAAATCCCAACATTCAGCCGGACACGGAGGCTGCCAGACAGGTATTGCAGGCCTTCACCGAGATTACCGAATACCGGCTGTACGAAGATCTCCGTCGGGGATGGCGGGTAGTGCAACCCAATCTGGAACAGGTGGGTTTGCTGCGCATCGATTACCGAGGATTGCAGAACCTCTGCGCCGATGATTCCCTGTGGACTTTTCACCCCCTCATACAGGAAATGTCTCCGGAAAAGCGAGAGTGGGTGGTCAGGGCATTTTTAAATCATTTTCGCCGCAAGCTGGCCATCAATGCCCGCTGTCTTCAGGAAAACCAGCAGCAGCAAATTCGGCGACGGGCGGAACAACTGCTCAATGAATTCTGGGGGCTGGATGAGACCGGGGGAGAGCTTCGTTCGGCCAACTGTTTTATGGCTCCCGGGCAGAGCGCGCAGAGCAGATCGAACGAATTCAGCCTGGGGAAAACCAGCGCTCTGGGGAGGTTTCTCCGCCGGGAACTCCGGTTAGAGGGAAACGAATATGAGGCCTTTCTGGAGCATTTTCTGAATCTGCTTACCGGTCATGGGTTGCTGGCCCAAATTTCCACCACTCCCGATGTTCGTAAGTACCAGATGGAAGCCAGCGGGCTAATCTGGAAAATTGGAGACGGCACGCCCCCGCCTCCCGATCCCCTGTATGCTCGCCGGGTGCATGGCCCGGATGATGCCGGGAATCCCTCCCCGGTCAACGAGTTTTTCCGGGAGTTTTACAAGAGTTCGGCGAGAGCATTGGCGGGTTTGGAAGCCCGGGAACATACCGCTCAGGTGGTGCGCCCGGGAGAACGAGAACTCCGGGAAAGGCGTTTCCGGGGAGAAGTCGATGCCGACCAGCGCCCGCTGCCGTATCTGGTCTGTTCACCGACTATGGAACTGGGAGTGGATATCGCCGATCTGGATCTGGTGCATTTGCGCAATGTGCCCCCCACACCGGCCAACTACGCTCAACGGAGCGGTCGGGCCGGTCGCCAGGGTCAGCCGGGATTAATTTTCACCTATTGCGGCGCCTATAGCAATCACGATCAATACTTCTTCCGAAACCGCACCGAAATGGTGGCCGGGGTGGTGCGCCCGCCCCGATTGGAGCTGGTCAATGAATCCCTTCTGAAAGCTCACTTACACGCCCTGTGGTTGGCCGAAGTTAGGTTGCGGATATCCCAATCCATTGAAGAGATTGTCAATACCCAGCACAACGAACTTCCACTCCATGAGCACATCGCCGGGGCCATTAATCTCAGCGAAGCGACACGCAATGAATTGGTGGATCGGGCAAAAGCCATTCTGAAAGCGGATTGGCAGGATTTAGAGCAATCCGGCTGGTTTAATGAACAGTGGCTGGAAACTGTATTTCAGGAGGCGCCCCGGGAATTTGACCGCGCCTTTGATCGCTGGCGAGAACTCTACCGGGCTGCGTGGGCTCAGTTAACCACCGCACAACAAGAGACTCTCCGGGCGAGGGGCCGGGAAGAACAGGACAGGGCCAGACGTAAACAGGATGAAGCCCTCCGACAGTTAAATCTATTGCGCCAGATTGGTGTGAGTCGGGAGGAAGGCGATTTCTATCCCTACCGGTATCTGGCCAGCGAAGGATTCCTGCCCGGCTACAACTTTCCGGCTCTGCCGGTACGCGCCTGGGTGCCCCGGGGGGATGGTGAATTCATTGCTCGCCCCAGATTTCTGGCTATCCGAGAATTCGGCCCCAACAACATTATTTATCACGAAGGGCGGAAGTGGGAAGTGGTTGGATTTCAATCACCTCCGGGAGGTCTGGAGCAAAGGCGGCGAATCCTGCGGCTGTGTCATACCTGCGGCGCCTTCACCGAGCAGCATGACGACCGATGCCCCCATTGCGATACCCGGTTTGATGGGGAGAACAGCCTACTGACCACCGTGCTGGAAATGCCCAATGTCTGGTGCCGGGGACGGGAGCGGATTACCTGCGATGAAGAAGAACGACGCCGCAAGGGATATGAGCTGACCACCGCCTATCAATTTGCCCCCCTCCCCGGAGGTGAAGCCCGGATTCAGGTGGCCGAGGTGAAGCATGAGGGCCAGGCGATCCTGCGGCTCACCTATGCCCCGACAGCCACTTTGTTGCGGATTAATCACGGCTGGCGACTTACCCGTCAACCCGGATTTCTCATTGACCTGGATTCCGGAGAAATTCTGAATCCCAATCAACTTTCTAACAACCCCACTGAAAATCGCCGCACCGAGACGCTACGGTTGTATGTGCAGGATACCCAGAATCTATTGCTGGTGCATTTCCTCCAGTCGGAGTTACGGGAGAATGAAACGCTCCAGGTCTCCCTACAGTATGCCCTGCAACGGGGATGTGAGCAGCTGTATCAACTGGAAGAATCGGAGTTGACCGCTGAACGGATCGGTCGGGAAGAACATCGAGCGATTCTATTCTATGAAACCGGAGAAGGAGGGGTTGGGGCGTTGCGGCATCTGGTGGAAGAACCGGATGCGATGGCTCAGGTGGCCCGGGAAGCGTTGCGAATCTGTCATTTCGATGAAAACGGTGAGGATCAACAACCGGAATGTCATGCGGCCTGTTATCAGTGTTTGATGAGCTTCAGCAATCAACACGATGCTGAGCAACTCCATCGGCATGAAATTCTGCCCTATTTATTAGCATTGAGCCGTGCGACCACTCAACTTCGAGTTCAGGGTAGAGATCGGGAGGCTCATTTGCAA
>CAYQGB010000180.1:0-8303 GCA_964416895.1 uncultured Calditrichaceae bacterium | reverse complement strand
TGAACAGGAGGTAAATCAATGAAACACCTTGATGCTACGCTGCACACCCGGGGGGAAAGCCAATATGTGGAAGACCTGCCCCAACCGGCGGGATTGCTCCATGCCGCCGTGTTCGGTTCTCCGGTGGCCCACGGTCGCATCCGGGCGCTGGATGTTACGCCGGCAACGGACATTGTTGGGGTGGTGGCCGTGCTCACCGCCGCCGACATCCCCGGTGAAAATCAGATCGGCCCGTTGATCGAGGATGAGCCCCTGCTGGCCGAAGAGACGGTGATGTATATGGGGCAGCCCATCGCCATCGTGGTGGCGGAAAGCAAGGAGATTGCCCATCGGGCCGCCGGGTGCATCCGGGTGGATATAGAGGAGTTGCCCCCTGTCGTGGATCCCCGGGAAGCCTTCGCCAAAGGCGAGATCATCGGCACGCCCCGCACCTTCGAGATCGGGGATGTGGATGCCGCCTGGGAACAGTGCGATGTGATCGTGGAAGGCCGGGCCGATGTGGGCGGACAGGAGCACGTATATCTGGAAACCCAGGGCGCCCGGGCCATTCCCCGGGAAGAAGGAAGCATCGCCCTGTATGCTTCCACCCAGAGTCCGTATGCGGTGCAACGCCATGCCGCAAAGGTACTGGGGGTGCCCAACCATAAGATTGAAGTGGATGTAAAGCGCATCGGGGGTGGGTTTGGAGGTAAGGAGGATCAGGCCACGCCCTGGGCCTGCATGGCCGCGCTGGCCGCCTGGTGTGTACAGCGCCCGGTGGAACTGATCCTCACCCGGGAAGAAGATCTGCGCATGACCGGCAAGCGCCATCCCTACTCTTCCGATTTTAAGATCGGCCTGACCCGGGAGGGGAAAATCCTGGCCTACGAAGTCAAGCACTATCAGAACGCCGGAGCCACCGCCGATCTTTCTCCGGCCATTCTGGAACGCACCCTGTTCCACAGCACTAACGCGTATTTTATCCCCAACGCCCGAATTTTTGCCGCTTCCTGTCGTACCAATTTGCCGCCCAACACCGCCTTCCGGGGCTTTGGAGGGCCGCAGGCCATGTTCGTGATGGAGTGCGCCCTGGCTAAAGCAGCGGAGACGCTGGGAATGCCCCGGGAAGAAATTCAGAAAAAGAACCTGCTCTCCGAAGGGGATGAATTCCCCTACGGCCAGAAAGCCGAACGCGTACGGGCGCAGGAGACCTGGCGGATTGCCGAGGAACGGTACGGTCTGAAGAAACTGCGGGAGCGGGTGACGGCCTACAACCGCTCCCATGTGGAGACCAAAAAAGGCTATGCGGTGATGCCCATCTGCTTCGGCATCTCCTTTACCGCCACTTTCCTGAATCAGGGCAGCGCCCTGGTGCACGTATATACCGACGGCAGCGTCAGCGTGACCACCGGGGGAGTGGAAATGGGCCAGGGTATCAGCACCAAGATCGCCGACATCGCCGCCCGGGCCCTGGGAATTTCCCGGCGGCGCATCCGGGTGGAGAGCACCAACACCACCCGGATTGCCAACATGTCCCCCAGCGCCGCCAGCGCCACCACCGACCTGTGCGGCGGAGCTACCCTTCGAGCGGCGGAGCAGATCCTCTCCCGATTGAAATCCCTGGCGGCGAAAGAACTGCACCTGCCCGATCCGGAAAAAATCACCCTTGCGGAAGAACAGGTGCTGTACGAAGGAAAGGCTACCGGATGGGACTGGGCCAGGCTGGTGCAAACGGCCTACCTGAATCGGGTGTCGCTTTCGGCGCACGGGTTCTATGCCACCCCGGACATCTGGTTTGACAAAACCCGGGAAAAAGGGCACCCCTTCGCCTACCATGTGTACGGCACGGCCATTTTTGAGGTAACGGTGGATTGCCTGCGGGGCACCTACGAGGTGGATTCGGTGAAGATCGTGCACGACCTGGGGCGCCCGGTCAATCGGCTGGTGGATGTGGGGCAGATCGAAGGGGGCCTGGCCCAGGGCATGGGCTGGATGACCATGGAAGATTTGCAGTATGATGAACGGGGGCGCCTGCTGTCCAACGCGCTGGCCAGCTACAAAGTGCCCGAAGTGTACTTCATGCCCGATGATGTGGAGATCACCTTGTTGGAGGAGCCGGAAAATCCCCGGGGGCCGTACGGCTCCAAAGCGGTGGGCGAGCCGCCCCTGATGTATGGCATCGGGCTGTTCTTCGCCATTCGGGAAGCGATGAAAGCCTTCCGTCCCGACGGCGAGATTCCCTTCCACGCCCCCATGACCCCGGAACGGGTGTTGCTGGGCCTGTACGCCGGAGAATCTGTACCTCAACCGGTGCCAGCCATAAATGGGCAATAGTCCGGTGGTGCATGTACTGGCACCGGAACCTGAACAAACATTCCTCGTTCGGGAATTATCGCGATGAGAGAATACGGAAGATTTCAGGATATCGAAGCCCAGGAGGACGGTTATGAAAGAAAACTGGATTCAATCAGACCCGGCGATTATGATGGGCAAGCCGGTGATTCGAAATACGCGCATTACCGTTGAACTGATTCTGGAAAAATTGGCTGCCGGCGAAACGATTGAACAAATCCTGGAAGCCCATCCCCGGCTAACGCGAGAGGCAGTTCTGGCAGCGATTGCATTTGCTGCGGAAGCATTACGTGCAGATGTGATTTATCCAGTGACAGAGGGTACATCATGAATTTTGTGGCAGACGAAGGGGTAGATAATCAGATCGTGAAAAAATTACGGGAGGAAGGGCACCAGGTACTCTACATAGCAGAGATGGACCCCGGTATTTCAGATGATGAAGTTCTACATCAGGCCAACAGCCAAAATGCACTTCTCATTACTGCCGATAAAGATTTCGGTGAATTGATTTTTCGCTAAAAACGTCTTTTCGCCGGTGTTATACTTTTACGGCTTCAAGGATTACCCCAACAGAAGAAAGCTGGCATAGTCGCTTCGGTTGTTGCAACTCATGAAAAGGAATTGATCGGTTCCTTTACAGTCATCACTCCTGAAACAGTTCGTATTCGTTTAATTTAATCGAAAATCATCCATTATCATTGGATATTAACCTGATGCGAGAGGTCATCGAAGAAGCCATCAAACTGGTGAAGCAGGGTCAGCCCGGGGTGCTGGCGACGGTGGTGCGCACCCGAGGCTCCACCCCTCAGAAGGCGGGAGCAAAGCTGCTGGTGCGCCCGGACGGCACCGCTGTGGGCACCCTGGGTGGGGGCTGTGTGGAAGGGGACATGTGGTATGTCGCCAGCCAGATGTTTGAGCAGGAGCATCCCACCCCCCAGTTTCGCAAATATACCCTCAATGAAGAAATGGCCGCCCGGGATGGCCTGGTGTGCGGCGGCACCATGTATTTCTACATTGAGCCGCTGTTCGATCGGGAACGCTATCTGCCCCTGATGGAGGCCATCGAAACCGCGTTGACCGAAGGCCCGGCAGTGGCGGTGGCCACCCTGCTGACCGCTCCGGAATCCACCGGGTTGAAGCCGGGAGCCAGACGGCTGATCTACGAAGACGGGCGCACGCAGGGGTCGCTGGGTTCAGAAGAACTGGATGGGCAGGCCACTGCGGTGGGCCGTCGGGTGGCGGCCTACGGGGATCATCAATACCTGCGGGGAGAGAAGGGCGAAGAGGTGTTCGTGGAAGGCTTTGCCAGCCCTCCCACGCTGATCATTCTGGGAGCCGGGCACGTGGGCAAGGCGGTGTCGGCGCTGGCGGCCAGCCTGGGGTTCCGGATCATCGTGGTGGACGATCGCACCGAATTTGCCACCCGGGAACGGTTTCCGGAGGCCGAGCGCCTGGTGGTAGCCGACTACCCCGAAGGGTTGCAACAGGTACCGGTGAACGCCAACAGCTACATTCTGGTGGCCACCCGGGGGCACCGCCACGACGATCTGGCGGTGGAGGCGGCAGTGCAGACCCCGGCACGCTACATCGGCCTGCTGGGCAGCAAGCGCAAAAGCCTGATGATCTTTCGGCATCTGTATGAGAAGGGAGTGCCTCTGGAACGGATTTGCCAGATTCATGCTCCGGTGGGATTGAACATCGGCGCCCTGACGCCGGAGGAACTGGCGGTAAGCATCGTGGGGGAAATTCTGGCCTGCCGCTACGGCGCTCCCGGCGGGCTTATGCGCATGGCTCCGGAAGAAATTCGGGCGGTTCTGGAAAAGAGATCCTCATAATCCTATGACACCGGCGCGGCCCCAAACCGCCACTCCGGGGGTATCAGCCGTTCCAACTCCCGCCGCTGAACGGCAGTGATCAACTGCAACCCCACCTGATAGGAAGCATTCATCCATCCGAAGCCTTCCCGGGTGATGTAGGCGAACTCCGTGCCCACATTGCCGTACTCCACAAACACCCGATGGGTGCGCTTCACCACATCGTATTTCTCCGGCACGGTGCCGTTGAAATCGGCAGCGTTGCGGGTGATCATATACAGCCAGCGGCAGGCCAGTCGGCGGGCTTCTTCCCCGTAGCCGTAGCGGCGCAGCCCTTCCCAGGCCAGCATCTGATGCGGCGGCCAGCCAAAAGGATAATCCCACTGCCGGGGCGGGCGGGATTCCGAAATCGGCCCCCGGGAAGCTTCGGTGCCGGCCACCAGCCCACCGGGGGCCTCCAACCGGGGCAACGCCTCTCGCACCAGCGCCTCTGCCTGCTCCGCCGAGGCCAGTCCCGCCCACAGGGGATACAGGGTGGTGGCGCTTTCGTAGCCGGTCTGCTCCTTGTTCACAAAATCGTAATCGAAAAACATGCCCCGCCGGTCATCCCACATCAGGGCGTTCATCAACTCCCGGCGGCGATGGGCACGGGCTTTCCAGGCGTCGCTGCGCTCCACCGTGCCGTCAGGGCCGGGGAGGGCATCGCCGAAGTAGTGTTCAATGACGTGGGCAATATCCACTTCATATTTGTAAAGCAGGGAATTCAAATCCACCGTGTTCAGGTGGGCGCAACGCCCCTCCAGGCGATAGCTGGTGTCATGGCCGGATTCCCGCACCGCTCGATCGTGCACAAAGTACGCATCCAGTTCCGGTTCGGTGATTTCCCCCCGGCGATACCGCTGCTCAAAGGTCTCCACATCCAGGCCGTGGCGCCGGGCAAACGGTTGCAGCACCGCCCGGAAATGCCCCGGTTCCGTTTCCGGAGGCATTCCCAGACCGCTGCCGTGGTAGCGGCTTAAGCCGGTCTCGGTCAGGCGTTCCGGCCCCATCCACACCGTGTGGTATTCGTGAATGGCGATCCGAAAGACTTCTTTCAGCCAGGCCAGGTTTTCCGGGGTATGGGGCAAATGCTCAAACACCGCCAGCGCCATGGACGTCAAAAACGGGGGTTGAGAGCGGGTAAGATAGTAGCTCCGATTGGCATTGAGGATTTTCCCGTAATGGCGGATCTCGTACACGAAATTATCCACCATCGCCCTGGCCAGATCCACCCGGCCATCCACCAGCAGCCCCAGGGCCTCGAAGTAACTATCCCAGCCGTACATCTCGTTGAACCGCCCGCCGGGCACCACGAAGGGCACGCCGCGTAACTTCCCGGATTCATCTTCTTGCAAGGCCAGGCACAGAATCCCCGGCCGGTCGTTGATCTGGCGAACATACTCCGGGGTGATCTGCTCCGGAAGCCGCACCACTTCCAGATGGGGCACCGCTCCCTGCCGGGCGACTTCCTGAAAATACTGCCAGGCCCGTTGATCACCATGGGGAATATAGATTCGGGGGGGATTGGCCGGATCGGCTTTTTCATCCCGGGCGATCTGGGCCAGCCCCTCGGCGTCGATGCGGCGGGTCAGCCCATCCCAGAAGTGTTCCCGAATCATCCGGGACAGGCGGCCGGCCGGTTTCTCGAAAATGCGCTCCATCTTCAGGGCGGCCTTCTCCTGCCCCGCCTCTCGCGCCAGGGCCAGTTCCTGCAATAGGTTGGAGAGGTAATAGGTGCCGGCGACTTCGTACTCCTCGCCGGAAAGGGTGCGCAGATGAAACCGCTTCGGCCCGTGATCCAGCACCGTGATCCGACGATCGTTGTCGGTATCTTCCTGCGCCAACAGCCGTTGCAGGGTCTCGTTTATGGAAACCGTAATGGTCATTGCAGCCTCGGGTGGTCATTACCGGTGACATTCGGAGGCGCCCCTAAGAAATCTCACTTAGACGAGATTCTACTAACCCAGAATGTCATCAACAGTCAAAGAAATATCGGGAAGGGCTACCGGCGTGAGGGTCTCCCCGCGTTTCACGGTGCGAACGGAGCGGTATTCGCCTTCCTCCGGTTGGGAATAGACTTCCACGGCTTCATGGGCCAGGTCGATCACCCAGCTTTCCGGGATGCCGGCCCGGGCATAGAGGGGAATCTTCACCTCACGGTCGTACTCCAGCGTGGTATCGGAAACTTCGATGATCAACAACACATCGGCGGGTTCGATATCCTTTTGGGCATAGAAATCGCTGCGAAATTTGAGAAGCGTTATATCCGGCTGCGGTTCCGAATAGGCATTCAGCGGCAACGGATTTTGCACCCAGACAATAAACCGCTTTTCGGCCAACTGTCCAAAAAGCCCTGTCAGCCGGGCCACACAGACGGCATGGCGTTTTCCAATCGGGCTCATTTCGATAATCTCCCCTTCGATCAGCTCCACCCGGTCGTCTTCGGTGAAAATGCCGGCTTCTCCCATCCGGTAAAATTCTTCCACCGTGAAACGTTTATGGGCGACTTTCAACGTCATCTTGCCTCCGGAATGCGCTCTGTAAATGTTTTTTGCCATAACATGGTACCCCCCTCGAACTTCCTCTTTCCCTCCTGACCTGTTGGTTTTTTGAAATATAAACTCCTGAAACCGCTTATTCAATTGTTGCTTTTCCTAAGCAGTGTGATGCTCCTGAGCAAAGCGATCGGTGAGGCGCTTGTAAGGGATCAGCATCAACCCCAGAAGCGCAATGGGAATTAGGGGGAAAAAGAAGGCATCGTGAGTGCTGAAACTGCGGGAGATAAATCCCACCACAAACGATCCGGTGGTGCCGCCCAGGGCGGAGAAGATGATGATCAGGCCGGTCATGGCCGCATGGCGGGGCTTTTCCAGCTTGCTCAGCACGATGGAGACGATGGTGGGATAGATGGCTCCGATAAAAAATCCCATAATGGAGAACGTCCAGGCCAGCGGGGGCACCTGAAACCAGCTGTCGATGGTATCGGTTTGCCAGCCGGCGGTGGCCAGCAAAATGATCAAGATAAGGGCGAAAGCGCCTCCCAGCATGGTCAACTGGGCCGGTAACCAGGGCACCCGCCGGGAAAGGTAGCTCATCACGAATCGGCTGAGGGCGATGGAGCCGGCATATACGCTTAACATCCCCGCGGCGATGTGTTTCTCCAGCCCGAAGATGCGCTCATGAAAGGTGGGAAGCCAGGTGCCAAAGCTCTGCTCGATCATCACATATAGCCAGGCGCAAATCACAAATACCCACACCATCGGCCATCTCAACAATTTCAACATTTCCCATAAGCCGGCCTGTTCCGGATGGGCGGCTACTTCGCTCTCATCCAGAGGGGTGATGAGCAACAGCAAAAACGCCAGGGCGCTTACCACGGCGATAATCCAGTAGGTCTGATACCAGGAGAAATCGAACCCCATCACTACCGAAAAGAACAGCGGGCCGGTCAGGGCGCCCACCTGAAAGATACCCTCTAACAGATTCATCAGGCTGGTGTGTTCCCCCTGATCTCTGGTAATTAGCCCCACCGTGGAGTACACCGCCCCTTTGATCAGGGCAAAACTCACCCCGATGGTCATATACAGCACCGGAGTCACCCAGAACCCGGTGACCGTGGCGACTACCATGCTGGCCAGAGTCACCGCCAGCAACGCCGCCAGCATGGATCGGCGGTAACCGAAACGGGGGATGTATGAAGCCAGCAGAAAAGAGGCCACCGCGATGGAGAGATCCTTATACGCCTCCAGACTGGCAGCCAGGGCCTCGGAAACCCCGTAATCGTCAATCACCCGCTTGATCACGATGCCCACGGTATTCAACAAAATGGCGAATACAAAAAAATTCAAGAACAGCGATACCCGAATCCTCCATGCAGACATAGGCTGTCGCTCCTGTGTAATTGGGTTGACAGATAGTGCATAGTGCGTATTGCGTAGTACGGGACCTAACGATTTCGTAGGGTGTCGTACACAGCCGATTTATTCCACCATACGTTTTCCCGCGCTGAGCACCAATTTGAAGGGCGCGCTTCGGAAAATACTTGTATGGCACATAGCCGTAGGGGTCTCCTTGATGAGTGTTGCTCATGTTTTAGCTGTCTTGTGTCACCCTGATTCC
>CAYQGB010000179.1:0-8324 GCA_964416895.1 uncultured Calditrichaceae bacterium | reverse complement strand
CGGGCTCCACAACCTCATTTTCGCCTACCTCGACAAATTCCCCCAATCCAACTAATATCAGCTTTTTTCCTGATAAACATCATTGTTTGCTTCCCTCCCGATGGACTATTATTTGATTGACCTGTTCAGGGAGTAAACAGGGAGGGAAGCACGCACCGAAGAGAAATAAGCGCACCGACTTCCCGGCAGTTGCCTCTTTGCCATACCGGTTGTGTCTGCCATGATTTCGTTTTGTCCGGAGTATCGGGATTAACGAAACGGAATGCAGGGGGAGCGGCACTTCCGGAGACGGACCGATCATTGGTGAGGATGAAATAGAAGGAACGGCGATATGGCACCATCCATCATAGACATCGACCAGACCGTGCTCCGTAACCATCCGGTCTTTCGGGTGTGTGATCCGGGGGAATTGGAAAAAATCGAGACTTCTAAAAAGGTGGTGGAATTCCAGAAGGAAAAACCAATTTTTATGCGGGATGATCCTGCGGAGGCCATCTTTTGCCTGTGTCGAGGTACCGCCAAAATTTTGAAATACAATCCCTGGAAAAAATCCGAGCAGTTGATCTATCTGGCCAAGGAGGGCGAGGTTCTGGGATTGTCCTCCATTCTCAGTCAACCCACCTACCCCTACACGGCCATCCCCCTGGACGCTGTGCAAGGATACTTCGTTCCCCGGGCGGATATTGTGCAGTTGATGGAGAAATATCCCCGGCTTTCTCTGCGAATTATGAAGCATGTGTGCCTGGAAATCGAAACCGTGGAGCGCCAGATTTCCTCCCTGGCCCGAAAAACCGTGTCCCAGCGAGTGGCCGAAGTGTTGCTAACCCTGTACAACCGGTTCGGTACCGATCCCCACCAGCATCTTCAAATAAAGCTATCCCGGAGTGAACTGGCCGAACTGGCGAACACCACTCCCCTGAACCTGAGCCGTACTCTCAAACAGTTTCAGCGACAGGGTATCCTGCTGGTGGGGCGCAATCAAATTCAATTGCTGGCCCCTTCCCGGCTGATGGAACTCAGCGGGTAATTTCGGCACCGAACAATAAGGGATACCTCCTCTCTTCCCCATCGTCATAGCGTCATAGAAGGCAAAAACAGAGACGCCTGTTTTCCCATCTCCGATAGCCTTGATCCCGAACGGCAAACCCTTCCGAAACCTGACAAAAATCATATTTTTCCCTAATCATTATCATGGAATTAACAGACATTGAGGTCTAATATTTTAATGTGAAATTGATCACAGATACCGGGGGATAAATGAGAAAAGGAGGGCAAGATCATGCAATTCAACAAGATTCTGGTTCCCATAGATTTCAGCGAGTTTTCCGATAGCGCGGTGGACTATGCTCTGTTCTGGGGGGAGCTGTTCGGCGCAGAGGTCACGCTCCTGCATGCGTTGGTGCTGCATCAGTTTGAGACCGGGGAGGAAGAACATCTGCGGGCTTACGAGAAATTTGCCCGGGTCAAGGAAGAGCACATGCGCCTGGAACTGCAACGATATAATCAGCAGGTTTCCCGGCGGCGTCCGGTAACCGTGACCTCCAGATTGATTCGGGCCGTCACCGCCGCCGACGGCATTCTGGAAGAAATTTACAACAACGGCTATGATATGGTGATACTGGGCACCCACGGTCGCACGGGGTTGAAAAAGTGGCTTTACGGCAGCGTGGCCGAAAAGGTGGTGCGACTTTCCCCCATTCCGGTGCTCACCGTGCATCACCCGGTGAAGCGTTTCCGGGTGGATCGAATTCTGGTGCCGGTGGATTTTTCGGAATATTCCCGCAAAGCCGTACAGGCCGCCGATGAACTGAGGCGGGTGTTTCAGGCTCAACTCCACTTTCTGCATGTCATCTATCCCGAATTCCATCCGGCGTATTATGTGGCCGGCATCGAGTCGCTGTTTGCCCTGGACAAAGACCTGAAAACCCGTTCCCTGGAAAAACTGCGGGAGTTTACCGGCAATATAAATGACGGAGCGGCGTACACGGTGCTGGAGGGGAAACCCCACGAGGAAATTGTCAACTACGCCCGGGAGCAGGATGTGGATTTGATTCTGATGGCCACGCGGGGATTGTCCGGGCTGGAGCATCTGCTGATCGGCAGCACCACCGAACGAGTGGTACGATTGGCGAAAATGCCGGTGTTGACCATTGAGCGGGAACGACAAAAAGAAGCTTCCACAGAAGCATAACCGGGCAGGAAAGGCAACCATGATAGATCGTCGAGACTGGCGTGAGCGGTATGCCCGAAAATGGGTGACCGCCGAAAAAGCGGTGAGCTTTCTGGGGAGAGGACAGCGGGTGTTTATCGGCTCCGGCGCAGCGGAACCTCAACTGCTGGTCAAAGCGCTGACCCGGAGAGGCCATGAACTGATCGACATGGAGATTGTGCATCTGATGACGCTGGGAGCGGCGCCGTATGCGGATCCGGAATATCAGCACGTGTTTCGGCATAATGCGCTGTTTGTGGGGGCCAACGTACGGGAGGCAGTGGCAGAAGGGCGAGCCGATTACACCCCGGTGTTCCTTTCCGAAATTCCCCGGCTGTTTCGGGGGCGTCGCATCCATCTGGATGCAGCCCTGATTCAGGTCAGCCCTCCCGATGAACACGGCTTCTGTAGCTACGGCGTTTCCGTGGACGTGGTTAAATCGGCAGCGGAAAGCGCGGAACTGGTCATCGCCGAGGTCAATCCCAACATGCCCCGAACCCTGGGAGATAGCTTTATTCACGTCAGTCAGATCGACTTTCTGGTGGAGCACAATGCCCCGTTGCTGGAATCCATTCCCGCGGAGCCGGATGAGGTGGCCATGCAGATCGGGCGGCATGTGGCCCGCCTGATCGAAAACGGCTCCACATTGCAGGTCGGCATCGGAGCCATTCCCAACGCCGTGTTGCGCTGCCTGGGCGACAAAAAACATCTGGGTATCCACACGGAGATGTTCTCTGACGGGGTGCTGGAACTGATCGAAGCAGGGGTGATTGATTGCTCCCGCAAAACCCTCCTTCCCGGGAAAGTGGTTTCCAGCTTCTGCATCGGCACCCGGCGGTTATACGACTATGTGGATAACAATCCCTTTTTTGAATTTCGCCCGGTGGAGTTCACCAACGATCCCTTCACCATTGCCCGGAACGACCGCATGGTGGCCATCAACTCCGCCATCGAGGTGGACCTGACCGGGCAGGTATGTTCCGATAGCATCGGGCACCGGTTTTACAGCGGCATCGGAGGGCAGGTGGATTTTATCCGGGGAGCCGCCCGTTCCCGGGAAGGCAAGCCCATCATCGTGATTCCTTCCACGGCCAAAAACGGCACCATCTCCCGCATCGTTCCCCGCCTGCAAGAAGGGGCCGGCGTGGTCACCACCCGGGGGGACGTGCACTACGTGGTTACCGAATACGGCATCGCCGACCTGTGGGGCAAAACCGTCCGGGAGCGGGCCCTGGCCCTGATTTCCATTGCCCATCCCAAATTCCGGGAACAACTTCTGGAGGAAGCCAAACGGCTAAATCTGGTGTACCGGGATCAGATTCTCTATCCCACCGCCACCTATCCGGAAGAACTGGAGACGGAAACCACCCTTCGAGACGGCACCCGGGTGTTCTTCCGCCCGGTGCGCCCCACCGACGAGCCTTTGCTGAAGGAGATGTTTTATACCCTCTCCGAACGCACCATCTTGCAACGCTTCTTCTCCCTGATTAAAGCCATGCCCCATGAAAAGCTGCAAAAGTTGGTGAATGTGGATTATGTCAACGAAATGTGCATCGTGGGGGTGGTACAGGAAGGGGATACCGAGCGCATGGTTGCGGTGGGGCACTATGTGGTGGACCCGGCAACCCAGATGGCCGACGTGGCCTTCCTGGTGCACGACGATTATCAGGGGAAGGGGATCGGCACTTTTCTGCTGCGGTATTTGATCAAAATTGCCCGGGATCGGGGAATTGTGGGGTTCACCGCCGATGTGCTGGCCGATAATCGCCCCATGATTCACGTGTTTCACAAAAGTGGATGTCATTTGAAAACCTGCCTCGCCGAAGGGATTTATCACATCGAATTTCGTTTCGAGGATCGGAAACTACCCCAACAGGAGGTTTTAACATAAATATCAGGCACAGCTCCGGAGGTTAGCTCAATCGCCGCGCACCTTTCTCCGGGCTGTGCCTGAAATTTTATCCCCAACTGTTAGGAGTTCTAATAGCTCCATGTGGTTTAACTCAAACCAACGGTTCAACCCAAACCAATTGAGGAGGTAGTCATGTTCAACCTGTTCACGCTACGCAAGGTGATCATCGGGGCGGCGATTTTGGGTGCGCTCCTGCTGGTGGTAACCTGCGGAGAAGGCGGTCGGGAAGCGCCCCCGGCAACCGGCGGCGATCTCAACGCCATCGCCGAAGCCCGGGGATTGACCCCCGCCGATCTGGTGGCCGCCGCCAAAACCTACCTGCCCACCGGCAAATACGACGAATACCTGCTGTTCGCCTCCGGTGGACACTCCGGGCAGGTACTGGTCATCGGGGTTCCCTCCATGCGATTGCTGAAGGTCATCGGCGTATTCACTCCCGAACCCTGGCAGGGCTGGGGGTACTCCAAAGACACCTGGGAAGTCATTAAGGCCGGAAGCCCGGACGGGAAAACCCTGACCTGGGGTGACGTCCACCACCCGGCGCTTTCGGAAACCGGCGGCGACTACGACGGGGAGTTCCTGTTTGTGAACGACAAGGCCAATGCCCGGGTGGCGGTCATCGATCTGCGGGATTTTGAAACCAAACAGATCGTCAAAAACCCCGTGTCCCTCAGCGATCACGGCGGTACCTTTGTCACCCCGAATACCGACTGGGTGGTCGAGGGCGGCCAGTATGCCATGCCCTGGATGGGCCAATTCGCCTCTCTGGACGAATATCAGGAAAAGTATCGGGGCATGGTGACCATGTGGAAGTTTGATCGGAAGAAGGGACGCATCCTCCCGGATCAATCGTTTGCCCTGGAATTGCCCCCTTATTGGCAGGATTTGAGCGATCTGGGGAAATTGACCAGCGACGGCTGGCTGTTCATCAACTCCTTCAACACCGAAATGAGCACCGGCGGGGTGGAAGAAGGCAATCCCCCGTTTGAAGCCGGGGCCTCCCAGCGGGATATGGACTATCTCCATGTCATCAATTATAAAAAGGCCGTGGAGCTGGCCCGTGCCGGGAAAACCCGGAAGATCAACGGCTTCAACGTGTTGCCGCTGGAAACACTGGTTAAGGAAGGGGTGCTCTATTTCGTTCCCGAACCCAAGAGTCCCCACGGCATTGATGTGACTCCGGATGGAAACTATCTGGTGGTATCCGGAAAGCTGGATCCCCACGTGACCATCTTCAACTTTACCAAGTTGATGGATGCCATCCAGAACCAGAAGTTCTCCGGAAAGGATCCATACGGCGTGCCCATCGTGGATTACGATGCGGTTCTGGAAGCGCAGATTGAAGTAGGATTGGGGCCGTTGCACACCCAGTTCGATCCCAACGGATACGCCTACACCAGCCTGTTCCTGGAAAGTGCTGTGGCCAGGTGGACTTTGGGCGGCCCCTGGACCGAGAAGCATGGCCGGGATCCCTGGACGCTGGTAGATAAGGTCTCCATTCACTACAATGTGGGACACCTCTGCGCCGCCGAAGGCGACAACGTGCATCCCGACGGGAAATATCTGGTCTCGCTGAACAAATGGGCCGTGGATCGGTTCACCAACGTGGGACCGCTGCTGCCGCAGAACTTTCAGTTGATAGACATCTCCAACACCCAGGGCAGCATGCAACTGCTGTATGATATGCCCATCGGCATCGGGGAACCGCACTACGCCCAGATGATCAAGGCGGATAAGATCAAAGCCTGGGAAGTATATCCGGAAATCGGGTGGAACCCCGGCAAGCAGGCCAAAGATCCCAACGGCATCAAACCGGGAGAAGAGCGCATCCAGCGCCGGGGCAACACGGTGGAAATCTGGATGAGCGCCGTGCGCAGCCACTACACCCCGGAACGGGTGAAGGTAAAGAAAGGGCAGCGGGTGATCTGGCACATCACCAACGTGGAACGGGCCAAAGACGCCACCCACGGGTTCTGTATTCCCAAATACAACTTTAACCTGAGCATCGAACCCGGTGAAACCCAGACCATCGAATTCGTGGCCGATGAGGCGGGGGTGTTCCCCTTCTACTGCACCGAGTTCTGCTCTGCCCTCCATCTGGAAATGGCCGGATACTTCCTGGTGGAACCGTAATCGGAAGGATTCCCCAAAATTCTCCCGGAGATGTCTCTTGACGTCTCCGGGAGAATCTAATAAGTGTCTATAAAAAAGAAGGATGATAATACCCACTCTCAATAAAGAGGAGGAAGTAGTGCGATGAAAGACCTGGATTTAATCGTAGGCCCACGTGTTCCCCCGGACTTGCTGAAGAAAGAACGCAAACGCTTCCTGCTGCCCACCGTTTTTCTGGGGGGAGCAGCGTTGTTGCTTCTGATCTCTATCTTTTTGCCCTATTGGGGATTGACGCTTCATGCTCCGCAATATCCCCAGGGCCTAAAGGTGGAACTGTATGTGAATCAGGTGACCGGAGATGCTGCGGAAATCGATGAGTTAAATCATTACATCGGAATGCGCAAGTTAGAAGAGGCAGCCCCCCTGGAACGCTCCCTGAGCATCATCCTGGTGCTGGTCATCGCCCTGCTGGCCGTGGGGGCGGTATACATCCACAGCCCGGTGGCGGCGTTTCTGGCCTTTCCCGCGTTTCTCTACCCGGCGATTTTTCTGGGCGACCTCTACTTCTGGCTGTGGAATTTCGGCACCCACCTGGATCCCCGGGCGCCGCTGAGCAATGCGGTCAAGCCGTTCGTTCCCCCGCTACTGGGTGTGGGAAAGGTAGGCCAATTTGAAACCGTGGCCACCTGGGAGATCGGCCTGATGATGTCCTTCATCGCCTCGGCCATGATCCTTGTGGGGCTGTATTTCCATCGCAAGGCGTATAAGCCCCTGTTAGAGGCAAAACTGCGGGAGGCAGCCGCCGGTACGGAAAGTGAAGCCGAACCCAAAACGGCGGAATCTAAATCCTCTTGAACAACGGAACAGGGATGAACAGAGGAAATCGAGTGCGCTACATTCTGGCATTATGGATTGTTCTGTGGGGCAGCCTCTGTGCCCGAACCTGGATGGTGCAGGCCGGCGGAGAACATACCTCCCTGCCGGCGGCCATTCATCGGGCGGCGCCGGGAGATACGCTGCGGGTAATGGGAGGGATATATCCCGGTCCCATACATATTGATAAGCCCCTCATTCTGATGGGAACCAACTGGCCGGTCATCGACGGCAACTATCAGGGAACGGTGGTGGAAATCACCGCTCCGGGGGTGGTTCTGGAAGGTTTCCTCATTCGTAACAGCGGCATCAACCTGTCCAATGAAGACGCGGGCATTAAAGTGGATGCGCCCCGGGCGATCCTGCGGGGCAACCGGCTGGAAGATGTGCTGTTCGGCGCCTATCTCCGGCAGGCCGACAGCAGTATTATCCGGAACAATGTGATTCGGGGGCGCACGGATCTGGATATCCCCCGTCGCGGGGATTTGATCCGGGTGTGGTATAGCAACGCCGTAACCGTCGACAACAACACCCTGGAAAGCGGGCGGGACATGATCATCTGGTTTTCTCGGGGCAGCGTGGTACAGGGAAATCGGGTGTCCCGGGCCCGCTACGGGGTTCATTTTATGTATAGCGACGACTGTCGCATCGAGGAGAATGTGTTTACCCACAACTCGGTGGGCGTGTATCTGATGTACAGCCGCCGGCTAATCCTGCGGCGCAATACCATCGCGTACAACCGGGGCGCCAGCGGCTTTGGGGTGGGAGTAAAGGATTTTGACGACGGCCTGATCGAAGAAAACCTGATCGTGGATAATCGGGTGGGAATTTTTGTGGACAATTCCCCCCGCTCCATGGATAGCCACATGACCTACCGGGGCAACGTGATCGCTTACAACGATGTGGGCATCAGCCTGCTCTCTTTCGTCAAGCGGAGCATCCTGAACCGAAATTCTTTTCTGGAAAATTACGAGCAGGTGGGGGTAACCGGTGCAGGATTTCTGAAAGGCAACGAATGGGTGGGGAATTTCTGGAGCGATTATGCCGGATACGATGCCGCCGGCGACGGTGTGGGGGACATCCCTTACCGTTCGGAAAAACTCTTCGAAGAACTGACCGACCGGAAGCCGGAATTGCGGTTGTTCAGCTACAGTCCGGCCATTCAGGCGGTGAACTTTGCCGCCCGGGCCTTTCCCCTGGTACGCCCCCGCCCCCGGG
>CAYQGB010000178.1:0-8335 GCA_964416895.1 uncultured Calditrichaceae bacterium | reverse complement strand
AGAGGCTCAGGATCGCCGAAATCCGTTTCATGATCAACCCTCCCAACATCCATGTTATCCAGTTGATTCTAAAAACATTACCGAACACAGCCCATGATCGGCAGGCCGGGGGCGTTACTTCATCTACTCTTTCAGTAAAAACGCCCGTACCGCCCGGTTGAATGCCTCCGGCTTTTCAAACTGCACAAAGTGGCCGCTGCCGGGAATCATCACCACCTCGCTGAGGGGAATCTTTTCCTCGCCGATACGGGCGATGTCCCGACTGCGCCCGCCGTGCAGATAGGGGTTGGGAATCAGGTTGTCGTTCTCCCCGAAGATGATCAGGGTGGGCTGCCGGATTTCTTCCAGGCGGTCGTACACCGGCTCATCCAGCATTCCCTGCACGGATTTGACCACTGCATAGCAATACCACTCAAAATCCTTTGCTCCCCGCAGGGCGATGCGGTCGGTAACCATGAACTCGGCATCGGGGGGCATGTTGTGGAAATTGCGCACGATGTTGGCCCGGATCTGTTGCACCGGAGTATGCTTCACCGATTCCACCGTCACCACCTCCCGGAACCACTTTTTCTCCCCTTCGGAAAATTGCTCCAGCCCCGCCGGTGCGGCTAAAATCAGGCGGCTGACCCGCTCGGGATAGATCAACGCCAGAGTCAGGGCAATCTGGCCGCCCATGGAGTGCCCGGCGATCACCGCCCGGTCGATGTCCAGCGCATCCATAAATCGCGCCAGCACCCCGGCATAGAACTTCATCCCGATAGCATACGGGCCTTTGCTGGATTTGCCGTATCCGGGAAGATCCAGAGCCAGGCAGCGGAAATCCCGGCGCAGATCGGCGATGTTCTTCTGCCAGGCGGGCAGGTAACTCCCCAGCCCGTGCACAAAGATGATGGTTTCCGCTCCTTCTCCTTCATCCACGTAGGCGATGGTCAGGTCTTCATCCACCGTCACCGTCTTCACCGGGAAGGGATACTTCAGCTCGGCAAACTCCATGGGGCGCAACTCCCCGTACGGGGCGCAGGCGGAGTGCAGCCACAGGATCAGCAACAGGAAAGTCACGATGTTCCACCGCTTTTTCATAGATCACCTCAATGCTGTGTTAAAACATGAGCCACTTGAAGGTCAGCAGCACCGTCCAGGGGTTGTGAGGTTTCTCCGTGCGCATGGGAGGATCGGTGCGTCGCTCCCGCTTTCCGTTGACCGCCGAGCTGGTATAAAAATCTCCCAGCCACAGGTAGGCGGCGTGTACCTCCACATCCATGAACACGCGCGGCTGAAAGCGAATCCGGGCGTTGATTTCCCGGCCCAGGGTTTTGCCCCCCTCCGGCGGTGCATGTTCACTTACCGCTGCCGCCGCTCCCACCTTGACCGAGAGTTTATGGGGAATCAGCGATTTGTAAACATTGACCGTGCCGCCCAGGAATCCCAGCCCGATGTTGGAGAGATCGTTCACCGCCGCCACGAACCGGTTCACCACGTTGCCGTGGGGTAGCAGCAGGTAGGCGCCGTGGCTGATGAAGATGGCTCCCGGGGAGCCGTAGGTGTTGCCGGTGATGATGCCGCTGTATCGGCCGTCCCGGAGGGTATCCCCGTCGCCGCTGGCGTAGAGGAGATCCACCGTGACCACATCCTCCGCCGTCTGCCCGTGGCGATAGCCCAGCCGGAGGTTGGCGGCGTACCCGGCGATGTCGGTGGTTTGCTCCTCATCTCCCGACTCCACCCGCACCTTTCCCCGGTTGGTGATGCCAAAGCCGGTGAGCATCCACCGCCCCAGAGTGAATTCCGGATTCCGATGCCAGAAAGTACCGATCCAGAAAATGTCCGCTTTGTAGGGGGCATCGGGGGTATTCCCCAGAGGAAAGCGGAACACTCCGTTGTAATCGTTGAGCAGGCTGTTCAGCCCCTGTCCTAAAATGGATACACCTCCCTGCCCGTTGCCCCGATCGTTGACATACCACAGCGATACGCCCTGCCGCCAGGTAGGGGTGAGGTCACGCTCGGCCATGAATTCCCACAGCCCCACATCGTCCCGCTCCTGAATGCGGTTTTCATACAACTGGTAGTACCCCAGTTTGAAGCGGGTGAAATCCCGATCGTAGCGCAGGGTAATTCCGGCGGCGTCGCTGCCCCAGAAGGCCAGCCGGTAACCGGTGTAGGTCATGGTGCTGAAAAACGTGCGGTAGGGATTATACGGGGTATCGAACAGGCGCTGGAGTCCCAGGTTCACGGTCAGGCCCGGATAGGGAATCAGCTCCACCTCGATGTTCTGGGTCTGGATGTTCACCTGATCGGCGGAGAAGGCCCCCCCGGTGTTGCCGCCGGTGCCGTAGGAGCGATCCCCCCAGGTCCAGTCAATTTCAAAGGAAGCCCGAAGCAGGGCCCGGCCATCCAGCAATTTGGGCTGGAAAATAAAGAACGGGATCAGGCGCTGCTGCATGAAAAAGCTCTCGAAGCCGGCGGTGGTGGTGGTATTTCCCCCGAACAGACGCCCCACAGTCTGGCCGTTGAGGAAGTCGTTGCCGGCAAAGATGTTGTTCATCACCGCATCGCTGTAGAAGTAGGCCAGAAACTGAAATTCCCGGGGCGGTTGTTTGGGCACTTTCGCCCGCCGGGCACCCTCTTTGGCCCAGCTTCCCATGCCTCCTCCCGGGCCTATTAAGATAAGGAAGGCCAGGAGCCAGAGGCGACTTTTGGTGAGTAGGGTTGACCGGTTCATGGTAGTCCTTCGATGATTCGATAGATTCTGAAATTTTTTCGATAATACCACAACTCCAGGCTAACGCTTGTGTTTAGCCGTGTCGGTAAAGGGCGCAGGTCGATCTTGAAACGGGGTTTCCTGTCTCAATGCGTTCCCCAACAGAGTTTGGGAACGAGATAATACGCTTGCGCCTATTGTGGTGTCATTATGAAGAAGGAGAGGCGGCTATTCCCTCCGGCGAAAATTCTTCGGAAAAGAATAGCCGCGTCAGGCAATCCGGCCCTGTATCTTCCCTCTTTGTTGTTCCGTCTCCTTCCACCGCTCCTGCCTGCCCTCGACGGAGTCGGGGCGGTGGAAGGAAGTAATAAGGCGCTCCTGCGCTTATACATTTTTGAGCTTAACCCTCGAAACTTCCGAAATAGCCCCCTCAGCGCATCAGGATCATTTTGCGGGTGGCGGTGAAATCGCCGGCTTTCAGGCGGTAGAGATACACTCCCGAACTCACCGGCTTTCCGGTATCATCTCGACCATCCCATTGCACCTCGTACATGCCCGGCGCCATCTTCTCATTCACCAGCGTTGCGATTTCTCTCCCCAGTCCATCATACACTTTCAACTCCACCAATCCGAAATCCGAAATCCGAAATCGCAAATTCGTTGTAGGATTGAACGGATTGGGATAGTTCTGGAACAGGGCAAATCCCCGCAACAGCGACGCATCCTCATCGTCGATGCCCGTTCCCGGCTGCACTTCGTAGATGCCTTCCACCGTGGCGATGGAGGGGATGGTCTGATTGAGCATAATGGTGTAGATATTCCCCACTCCGCTGGGGGCGCTGGTGTAGGTGCCCTCGAAGATCACCGAGGCGCCGTTGTGATCCACCGCCCGCACGTGATAGGTGTTGTTGTCCCGGAATTCGGCGTAGATGGAATCGAAAAACGTGGCCAGCAGAGGGGCCACATCGTCGCCGGCGGAAAGCCATTCCCCCACGATGTTGTTTCCGGGAGCGCCGGCAATGCGCACATACCGCTGCAGGTTGTCGCAGCCCAGCGCGCCCCCGTTGCTGCTGCAAAACCCTCCCTGGGGAGTGGGCGGGGTGCCCAGCGGGGGATTGGTTTGCACCACTTCATACAGCATGGAATCGACCTGCCCGAAGGCGGTCATGGATAGCAGCAGCATCAGACCGACCACTGCTGCGAACCACAATGTAGCGGTTTGAGATTTCATGATACACCTCCTGGGTTTGAGTGAGTTGAGAGGTTATCAGGCTGTAGGCCGTAGGCTGCTAAGTTCGATGTCGTTGTTGCAACGCCCGGCGGTCGATCTTGCCGGTGTCGCCTTTGGGAAGGGTTTCCACAAACTCGATGTGTTTGGGGATTTTGTATTTGGCCAGCTGCCCCCGGCAGAATTCCCACACCGCTTCGGCGGTCAGGCGGCTGCCGGGTTTGCGTACGATGTAGGCTTTCCCCACCTCTCCCCATTTTTCATCCGGCACCCCGATGACGGCCACGTCGGCGATCTCCGGATGGGTGAACAGAAATTTCTCCACCTCCGCCGGATAGACATTTTCCCCTCCGGAGATGTACATATTTTTCTTCCGATCCACCACGAACAGATAGCCTTCTTCATCCTGCCGCACCAGGTCGCCGGTGTGAAACCATCCCCCCGCAAGGGCCTCGGCGGTGGCTTCCGGGTTGTTCCAGTAACCGGGAGTGACCATGGGACCTTTGAGTAGCAACTCTCCCACATCTCCCCGGGGCACATCCCGCCCGGCATCATCCACGATGCGAATATCCACGTAGAAATTGGGCAGCCCGATGGAACCCATTTTGCGCACGGCGTCGTCCTGATGCAGGCTGGTGAGATTGGGACCTACCTCGGTCAGGCCGTACCCCTGGCGGATGGGCACCCCCTTACCGTGCCATTGCTCGATCAGCGGCAGGGGCATGGCCTCTCCTCCCACGATGAAATAGCGCACGCTGCTCAGGTTGGCCGACTCAAATCGGGGAGAAGCGGCCATCATTTTGAGCATGGTGGGCACGCCCATGAAGATGGTCGCCTGTTCTGCTTCCAGAAGTTGCAGGATCAATTCCGGCTCGAATTTCCGGGTGAGGCAGAAGTAGGCCCCTCGATGCAAAAAGGGAGTGGAGAGCACGTTCCAGCCTCCGGTATGAAACAGGGGCAGGCAGGTGATGGTGCGGTCGCCGGAAGTGAGATCCAGGCGCAGGGCGGTGTTCACGCTGTTCCAGAACAGCATCTTGTGGGTGTACAGGGCGCCTTTGGGAAAGCCGGTGGTACCGGAAGTGTACAGGATGAACACCGGATCGTCTTCGGAGACGGTTTCATCGGTGGGGAAGTCGGCCTCCTGCTCCGACAGCGGCGGCCACCACTCCGCCAGGGTCTCCATGCCTGCCTGGGGAATGCGTTTCGCTGCCGGTACCTGCGCCAGGGTGTCGGAAAAGGCCTCTTCGGCGATAAGCAATGCCGCCCCGGAGTCGGTAAGCAGAAAATCCAGTTCCCGGGGAGCCAGGCGAAAATTCAACGGCACCAGAATCAATCCGGTTTTCTGGGCCATGGCAAACAGGATAAAGTGTTCCAGCCGGTTTTCCGAAAGAATGGCCACCCGATCTCCCTTCTTTAATCCCAGCTCCGTGGTCAATCGGCGGGCCACATGACCGGCGGCGTTGTTCAACTGTCGATAGGTCAGGGTTCGCCCGGTTTCGTGCTCTTTGATGGCGACTTTGTGGGGAGCATAGGTTGCCCATCGGCTTGACCAATCCAGACGATACATGGCGTCTCCTCCTCAATATCGAAACATCGCTCCGGCGAAAGCCAGCCCTCCCCCGGAACCCACCAGCACCAGCAAATCCCCCCGTTGGAGCTTACCGGCCTGCACGGCATCATCCAGGGCCATGGGGATGCAGGCGGAGCCGGTGTAGCCGTAGCGATCCATGATCGTGTGGGCGCGCTCCCGGGGCAGCCCCAGTTCATCCAGGGTTTGCCGGATGCTGTTGATGTTGATCTGAGTGAAGAAGAAATGATCCACCTCCTGCACGTCGATGCCCACCCGCCGGGTCATGACCCGGATCAGCCGTTGCCATACCTGGGGGTTCAATTCTTTGGGGAACTTGCGCACAAACTTCAGGAGATGATCTTTGCGTCGGAGGATTTCCTCCGAAACCGGGGCATGGGTTCCCCCGGCGTAAATGCCCATCCAGTCGTGGTAGCGGCCTTCGGTGTACAGCTCGCTGGTCAAAAATCCCCGGTCGGTATTCTCCTCCGCCTTCAGGATGACCGCTCCGGCCCCGTCGGCAAACAGGGTCACGGTTTTCTTGTCTTCCCGATTCAGGTATTTGCTCATGGCGTAGGCCCCGATGACCAGAATGCGCCCATATCGGGGGTCGGCCAGGAGGTATTTGGCGGCCACATCCACCGCGGTGACGAATCCGGCGCAGGCGGAGTTCAGATCAAAGGTGGCTGCGTCGGGAACGCCCAGGCGATGCTGCACCACCGAGGCGGTGGAAGGGGAGATGTACTCCGGGGTATCGGTGGCCACGATGATCATATCCAGCGCTTCCGCAGGTATTCCCGCGCGCTCCAGGGCTTTTCGGGCGGCGGCTTCGCACAGGTCGGCGGTGGATTCATCCTCCCGGCACCAGCGCCGTTCCCGGATGGTCAAATTCTCCCGCAGCCAGGTGTCCACATCTTCCCCTAACAATTCGTTGAAATAGCTGTTGGGCAACACCCGCTCCGGGGCATACGAACCGGTGGCTTCGATGACAGCTCTGCGCATGAAATTTTTCCTTATTTATCCTGATTCCTTCTCACTTACCGTTCAGGCAACTAACTACAGGCGTAAAAGATTAACCGGGGGTATTGCGCAACCGGCTCTCTCAAAATACGCAATACGCAATACGCACTACGCAATACCTTTGCCCGGCCTTTCACGCCCGCAGTGGCCGGTTGTCGAGCAGTTTTACAAACTCTCCCATGTCACCCGTTTATATGGTTAATCCGCCGTCCACGCTGAGCACCGCCCCGGTGATGAAGGCGGCTTCCTCGCTGGCCAGGAACAGATAGGCGCTGGCAACTTCCTCCGGTTTTCCCAGCCGCTGCAAGGGGGTCTTCTCCTTCAGCGCCGAAATCACCTTTTCGGGAACGGTGGTGACCATCTCCGTGGCGATAAATCCCGGCGCCACCGCATTCACGGTAATCCCGTATCTGCCCAGCTCCCGCGCCCACACCCGGGTCATCCCGATCACCCCGGCCTTGGTGGCCACGTAGTTGGTCTGCCCGAAGTTGCCGTACAGCCCCACCACCGACGAGGCGTTCAGGATGCGCCCGTACTGCTGTTCCATCATGTACGGCGCCACCGCTCTGGTGCAGTAAAATACTCCGGTCAGGTTGACGTCCAGCACCTGCTGCCATTCTTCCGGGGTCATTTTCACCAGCCGGGCATCCCGGGTGATCCCGGCGTTGTTCACCAGGATGTCGATGCGCCGGTGGTGATCGATTGCCTCCTGTGTGGCAGCGGTGACATCGTCAACATCGGTGACATCCACTCGGCGGAAATCCACCGCCAGGTTTGCCTCCCGCAATTCTGCGGCAACCGCCTCACCCCGGTGGGTGTTCACATCCCAGATAATCACCCGGGCGCCCTCCTCGGCGAAGCGGCGGGCGGTCGCCAGGCCGATTCCCTGCGCCCCGCCGGTGATGATGGCAATGCGTTCGCTCAAACGGCCCACGATACGATTCTCCCTTTTGAATCATTTGAAAATTTTCAAACAAAAAATACCCAAAATAAACGCCCCGGATTGTGGTGCGCCGGGGAACTCTCCGTCGCGGCTCAGGAATCGGAAGCGATTTCGTTATACAGGCTGGCCCGTTCGGCAATCCATTCGTCGAGAAAATTCTGGAAGTGCTTCTCCATGATTTCGTAGAAGCGTTCCATTTCGATCATCCGCCGGTGCAGGGATTCCAGCGCGGGATCGTTTTCCTGCTCCACGGCGGCTTTCAATCGCCTGGCAATGCGGGTGTTGTTTTTGATCAGGGTAAAGTAGTTCCGGAAGGCATTTTCGAAGATTTCCGGAACCGCTTCGTAATAGTCCTTGCGACTGCCCGGTTTCCACACTTTTCGGACCAGGTGCCGGTCGGCCAGGCGCCGGGTGATCTGGCTGATCGGCCCTTTGCTCATCTCCAGCTGCCCGGCAATCTCGTCCAGCGAGAGGGGTTCGGGGGAAAAGAGCAGCAACGCCACCACTCGTCCCATCAGCTTGCTCAAGCCGAAACTGCGGTAGGCCTCCCCAAATTCCTGAAGCATCTCCTGTTTGATGCGATCCGCTCCGTTCATCGAGTACCGTCCTGTTAAGTTTGCAGGATTTGAAACACCCGAAAAATAGCCACCGGTCGAGGCCTGTGACAAGGATTTTCCTAATGAGTTGAGGTCTCGGGGGATTCGGGTATCGGGGTATTGGGATATTCGGGGATTCCGGAGCATTGGAGCATGATGTTTTGGGGGAATTTGCGTATTGCGTAATGCGTATTGCGTAAAGGGAACTGCTGCGCAATACGAAACCGGTAAACCTCCACGTTGAGAGAGCACTTTTCATTTGAGTGTGTACCAAATTTCAGGAAAT
>CAYQGB010000177.1:0-8373 GCA_964416895.1 uncultured Calditrichaceae bacterium | reverse complement strand
GCAAACTTGGAGATGCCGGTGAGAAACACAAATTTGAGCACGTCGTTGACATTGCTCCCTTTCAGCACTCCAAAGAAATCCCGCAGCACCTCCCGATTCTGTTTGGCGATGTTCAGTTCTTCTTCGCCTTTTCCCAGGTGATTGATCAGCGGCTGATCATACTCGTCGATGAGAACCACCACCTTTTTGCCGGTATCATTACCGATGCGTATAATCAATTCACTGAACTGAGCACGTAAACTACCGGGCCGCAGTTGGAAACCGTGCTGTTGTGAAATAATATCCAATTTTTCCTTCAAATCGCTTACAAGCGTCTCAGGAGAATGGTGCCCTACTTCGCTCAGGTCCAGTTTGATAATTGGATGAGCCGCCCAATCCCAATCGGCCTGAGCAATCCACAATCCCTCAAACAGTTCTCGATGTCCCGAAAACAGGTGCTCTAATGTGGAGACCAGCAGCGATTTTCCAAATCGCCGGGGACGGGAAAGGAAATAGAACATCCCCTCGGAGACCATCTTGTAGATCCACCGGGTTTTATCCACATACACATACCCGTCCCGGATCATGGTCTCAAAATTGGCAATGCCGATGGGTAATTTTTTCATGTTTCCGCACCGGGTTGTTTGTATATTGAACTATACGTGATCCATTAAAATGTACCACCCGGAAATTCGATTGACAAATATTTCCTGGTGAAAAAGAGGCTATTGTTATCCGTTGTGGAAGTGGTACCTGAATTGCATTTAACACGCCCGATTCTAAACGAATACCGGTTTTTCATACATGCGGATTGGAGGGGATTCCAACCATGCGCACTCCATGGCTTGTTTTTATCCTATATTTCACTACCGGGATTTTCGCCGGAGATCTGTATCTCAAGTTAACCTGGGATGTCGATCCTCAGGAACCGGTGCTGGTGTATTATATTCACCGGGGGGTTACCGAGCAGGTGACGGTGTTGATCGATTCGGTATTCCATCCCACCGGAGAATATTATGATTATAATATCTCCGGCGGATTGCGGTATTACTATCGCCTTCAGGCAAAGAATGTATTTGGCCTGACCAGCGGTCTATCGGAAGCCCGTTGGGGAATGATTCGCCCCACCGCGATCACTCTCTCCCCTGTGGGGGATCACTCGGTGGAGATCCGATGGAACACTCAGGATGCTTATCAAACGCAAGTAGTGTATGGCACCGGCTATCCCCCGGATCGGTATTCGCCGTTGCAAACGGAGTTGACCACCGACCATCGGGTGGTGTTGAGGAATCTTCAGGGTCAAACGCGGTATCACATTATCGGTTTGGCCATTGATCCCCTGGGGAACGTCGTCGCCACTCAGGACACCGTTTTCCGTACCGGGGGTGAATCCGGTTCCCCGGAATCCCGGAGAAATATTGTGGTTTATCCCAATCCGTTCCGGGGGGCACAGGAGGCGGTTTATTTTTTTAACGTTGAGGCCGGGGATCGGGTATATGTGTGGAATTTGATCGGTGAGGAGATCTGGAAAAGCGCTCCGGCAGCCGGAGATCGCATCCGCTGGGATGTCAAAAATTCTTCTGCCGGGCCGATTCGTAGCGGGGTGTATGTGTTTATGATCCGAAACTCCGAGGGGCGGAAGGTGGCTTATGGGAAATTGGTGATTCTAAGGTAAACGAACCCGGCGGTAAATCACTGTCGCACCCGCCACAGGGCGATAAGTCCACAGATGCCGAAGAAGATGTTTCCGCTCCAGGCGCCCAGCCAGGGATTCAGGGTGCCGTTGTGTCCCAGCACCTGGCCGCTGCGTAAAAAGATGAAGTACACGAAGCAGATCAACAGGGCCAGGGCAAATCCCACTGCCGGGCCGCTGCGCCGCTTTCGCGCCGCCAGCGGCGCTCCCAATAGCACGATGATGAAATTGGAAAAGGGGTAGGAGATTTTCATATACAGATCCACCAGCCATCGGCGGGCATCGGCACCCAGCGCCACCATGTTGTCCACAAATCGCCGCAGTTCCCGATAGTTCATCTCTTCCGGCTTCACCTGCAATTCCAGCAAATCATCGGGATAAATCTTGGTTTCATCATACCACAGGGTATCGTATCGGGCGACGGTCTCGCCGGTATCGGTGAACTGCCGGTAGAACACGTTATACATCTTCCAGCCCCGGCGCTTCTCATCCCATTCCATGTACCGCAAATCCCAGCGCTCCACCACCCGATTGTTTTCGATGCGCACAATGTTCACCTGGTTAGCCCGCCGGCGCTTGCCGTCGTAATACTGAATGCTGACCTGACGGTTGCCGATGTCCTGCACCGCCACCTGTCGCCGGGTGCCCACAATCGCCCGGGGTTCTTTGAGAATGTTGTAGCGCCAGATGTCCAGCCGCAGCCGATTGGAGGCCGTTACCACCGTCTCTCCGGCGTAACCGGAGACAATGCTGATGATCATCCCCAGCACCAGCAGAGGGGCGATCAGGCGATAAAGACTGATCCCCGCCGTCAGCGTGGAAATAATCTCGTTGTTCTGGGCCATCATGCCGATGGAGAGCAGGCTGCTCAGCAACATGCTCATGGGAAGCGCCAGCAGGATGATGAAGGGAATATAGTAGGTGTAATACAGCACTACATCGGGGAGTTCGGCCTTGCTGGAAAGGATTTTATCCAGATGTTCTACCAGATCGATAACGATAAAAATGGCGATAAATGCCAGCGTGGCGTAGAACAGTACCCCCAGGAATTTTCGAATAACGTAGCGATCCAGGATTCTCATTTTCAGCCGTGTGATGATAATTATTCAGCGATACATGGGATGGTCGAGTTGCAAATGAGTGCTGGAAATGCGTAAAATGTGCTATGCGTATTGCGTATTGCGTATTGCGTAGGGACGCGTATGCAGAAGTGCTTGCGCACTGCACACCATACAATTAAAGCATTACTCCTCTTCGGTTTTGAGCAATACTCGCAGGAACTGAGGCAACCGCTCCCATTGAAAGAAGGTGGTCTCCCGCACCGTGCTTATGGTCAAATATATTCCCAGCGTTCCCACCAGGATATTGGGAAACCACATGGCCAGCCAGGGCATCACAATTTGCCGGTCGGCCAGCTCTTCCCCGCCGATCAAACAGGCCCAGTAGAGCAGAAAGAACAGGATACTCAAAGCCGCCGCGATGCCTTTAGAGCCTTTTCGGGTGCGGATGCCCAGCGGTGCTCCCACCAGCACGAACACAATGCAGGCAAAAGGGATGGAGTATTTCTTGTGAATTTCCACCTCGTATTTATAAATCTGTTGTCGGAAAAATTTCAAATTATTCCTGGCGGTGCGAATTTTTTGCGTCACCCCCTGCACCTGTCGGGAGGCTCTGGCGATGGCGATACGATCGGCCACTATCCTGGCCGTGAGAGAATCTGGAGCAACGTTTCTCCCGGCAGACGGAAGCAAAGAATCCGGGGGAAGCGCTTCCTTCGCTGCCAGCCGCTGTCGTACCACCTCCGGAGACACCAGGAGCTTGCCGATCTCCTCCTTCAGCCGCCGGTGTTCTTCTGCAATTGAGTTGCGAGCTTCTTCCACTTTGTCTTTCATCATGCGGATGGTCATCTCCCGGTCTCCCCGGGGCAGGGTCTCTTCTACATCGGTTTCCTCGGGGCGCTTGAACACCATATCTTTGGCCGGGATATAAAACACGTTTTTCCCGAACTGCGCCCGGCGGTATTCGGAGTAGTTCCGAACATCCAGTTCGTGGATTTCCCCGTCGAACAAGGTGAATTCCAGCCGCTCCAGTTGCTTGTTGAGAATCAGGTAGCCGTAACGGGCCACCACAATCCGCTGCATCTGGGGATCGCTGTAATCGAAAATGGTGATGTTAAACAGGCGATCCGCCTGGGGAGGGGCTTCCTGTAATCCTGCCGCCAGGGCCACCGGATGAGGGGATTTTTCTCCGGCCCGTTCCACCCGCTCTACCAGAATGTTGTATTTGTTTTCCAGGTTGGTGTACAGCCCGGCTTCCAGTTCCAGGGTGGGTTTCTTCTGGCGAATGGTGTGAAACAGCAGCCGGGCCCGGTGATTGAACTCCGGCAATACCTTATCGTTATACCATACCATTACCCCCATCACCGCGATGGCCACCACCAGCACCGGAGCGATGACCCGGTAGAGATTGATGCCGCAGGTCTTGAAAATGGTGATCTCGTTATCCGCCGAAAGTCGCCCGAAGGCGCTCAGAGCGGCGATCAGCACCGCCATGGGCACCGCCAGCGCCAGCATCCAGGCCAGATTCAGATAGATCACTTCAAAAATGGTGGAAAACGGCAACCCCTTCCCGAACAGCTTGCCAATATATTGGGCGATAAACTTGGTCACGAACACGAACATGATCACGGCCAGAGAAAAGAAGAACGGCCCCACATGTTCTTTGACGATGTATCGAGAAAGGATACTCATATGACACTGTCCGGACTACTTTGTGGTGCCTTCTGCGGCGCTTTTGACTTCGATGCCTCCGAACATTACAAATCCGCTGACGATCAGCACGTTGTCCCCGGTGGCGGTTTCCGGGGAAATATTGCGTCGTTCATCGGAAAAGCCTCCAAAGATGGGGAATCCCTTGAGCACTACCCGCCAATTGTCAGGCACATGGATTTCCGCTCCCCCGAACATCACAAAGACATCCATCACCTGCTTGCCCGGGGCCAGGCGGCATCCATCCAGATGTACTTCCGCGCCGCCGAACAGCACGGTGATATTTCCCCCCTCAAATCGATCCGTGGTCAGATGCATTTCCCTACCGCCGAATATCGCCACGGCATCCACTCGATTGTCGGCCAGATGCGCCTCCGGTATCTCCGGGCGCTGCTCCTTATGATATTGCCGCCACAGTATCCGCCCGCCAATGACAATCAGGGCCAGGGGCCAGAGGTCGAACAGGGTTTCAATTTCGAAAATATCCAGTACATCCAGCAGAAAGAGGGTTCCCAGAACGATCAACACCGAGGAACCATACACATCCCGGAAACTGGAGTTGAGTAGCTTCATTACCCCTACGATAATGAGCAGCACCGGCCACAGTCGCAGCACATTTCCCGCATCCAGTATTTCCAGATTATCCAGCAACAACACCACCCCCAGAGCGATCAGGGCAATGCTGATCCAGAAATTGCTACCGGTATAGCTTCGATTGGTATTCATAGGCGAACTCCCGGCAATTGTTGAGACCAGCGAAAAATCCAGGTCACGGATTCTCGGAACAGATCGATGATTTGCTTGAGCGATGTGGGGGTAATTTCCTGAAGCTGCTTCCAGGAGAAGAGGTTCAGATTTTGCATCAGCAGGAAAAGGCCGATACCCATGAGCAAGGCGATGGCCGCCGGATCCCGATATCGGGAAACCCCCAACTGCACCAGTCCCAGAACAATAAAAATGACCGGCCAGTAGGTTTGCGCCAGCTCCTCGGGGGAAATGTCGAATTTCCCCATCAGGTGCACAATTCCCCAGCCGGTAATCATCAGGCTGACCCAGAAATCCGGTCGCGTATAGAGCCGTTTTAACTTCATGGAACCTGCGCTATTTTCCGATATGGAAAGCAAAGATACGCATATTTCGGAAAAAGTCCTCACCAAAAAAAATGCGGTGGGGAGGGAATCATTGCGCAGAGGGGGAGTCGGTTACGGTCAACGCCTGCCGGGTACAGAATTTGGCCAGGGTGTCAATCCAGGCGGAGTGATCGTTCAGGCAGGGGATCAGGTGAAATTCCTCTCCTCCGTTTTCCAGAAAGATTTCCTTTCCCCGGATGCCGATCTCTTCCAGAGTTTCCAGACAGTCGGCCACAAAGGCCGGGCACATCACCAGCAGCTTTTTCACCCCGGATTTGGCCAGCCGCTCAATCTCCCGATCGGTGAACGGCTGGAGCCATTCGTCTATTCCCAGTCGGGATTGAAAGGCTACCGAATATTTTCCCCGGGGAATTCCCGCTGCCTGAACAAACGCCTCTGTAGTCCGCAGCACCTGATGCCGGTAGCAGGTGGCGTGGGCCGGGGAGGGTACCTGGCAGCAGTTTTCCACCCGGAAGCAGTGTTTGCCGGTGGGATCGGCCTTTTTGCAGTGGCGCACCGGCACGCCATGGTAGCTGAACAGCAGATGGTCGTACTCCCGATTCAGGAATCGGCGGGTACTTTCCACCAGCGCCCGGATATAATCGGGGTCGTCGTAGAAGGGGGGCTGAATGCTCAGCTTCACCGGTGCATTCAGTTTCTGCAACACCTGTTTTGCTTCCACCACCACCGTCTCGTAAGTGGCCATGGCGTAATGGGGATACATGGGGAACAGATATATCTCCTCCACTTCGGGGGAATGTTCCAGCAGCCGCCGGATTCCCGCCTCGATGGAGGGGTTGCCGTAGCGCATCCCCAATTCCACCGGGTGGTCGATTTTTTCCTGAAGCAGGCGCTGCACGTTACGGCTCAGCACCAGCAGGGGAGAGCCTTCCTGCCACCAGATTTGCCGGTAGGCGTGGGCGGAATTTTTGGGCCGGAAGGGCAGGATAAACAGCTCTACGATCATTTTGCGGATGGGATAGGGGGCGTCAATCACCCGGGGATCCATCAAGAACTGACGCAGATACCGCCGCACATCGGGAACGGAAGGTGAGTCCGGTGATCCCAGGTTGACCAGAAGAACGCCGCGTTTGGGTGCATCCGAATGGGTCATATATTCCTCTTTGCGAATGGTCGATTGTTAATGGTCAATTCACAATTTCTTGAGTGCTCGATAGGAGGCCTCGATGGTGCGGTCGATGTCCTCCTCGGTATGGGCGGCGGAGACGAACATGGCTTCGAACTGAGAAGGAGCCAGGTAGACGCCTTCTTCCAGCATGGCCCGGAAGTATCGGGCATATCGTTGGATATCGGCGCGGGTGGCGGTTTCGTAATCGGTGACTTTTTCGGCAGTGAAGAACAGGCAACCCATGGAACCCACCCGGGTCAGGTATAGCTCCAGTTCCAGCCGGCGCAGGTTTTCCCGCAGACCGGTTTCCAGCCGGGCGGCTTTGGCCTCCAGCTCCTCATAAAATCCCGGGCGGTCGATAGCTCGAAGCGTCTCCAGCCCGGCCCGCATGGCCAGGGGATTGCCCGACAGGGTTCCCGCCTGATACACCGGTCCCGCTGGGGCTACGTAATCCATGATCTCCGCTTTCCCGCCGTAAGCGCCCACGGGAAGCCCTCCGCCGATGATCTTGCCCAGAGTGGTCAGGTCAGGGGTGACGCCGTAAAGTTCCTGCGCCCCGCCCCGGGCCACCCGGAAGCCGGTCATCACTTCATCGAAAATCAACAGGATGCCGTGCTCGGCGGTGAGTTGCCGCAGTTCCTGTAAAAAGTTGCCCTCCGGGGGCACCACGCCCATGTTGCCCGCCACCGGTTCGATGATCACCGCGGCGATCTCATCGGGATACTGTTCTACCAGCGCCTGCACCGAAGCGATGTCGTTGAATCTGGCCACCAGGGTATCGGCGGCGCTGCCGGGGGTAACGCCGGGGCTGTTGGGTACCCCCAGGGTGGTGGCACCGGAACCGGCCTGGATGAGAAAGCTGTCGCCGTGCCCGTGGTAGCATCCGCTGAATTTGATGATCCGGTTCCGCCCGGTGTAGCCCCGGGCCAGCCGAATGGCGCTCATGGTGGCTTCGGTGCCGGAGTTCACCATACGTACCTTCTCCACCGAGGGCACCATTTCGACGACCTTCCGGGCCAGCTCGATTTCCACTTCCGTGGGCGCTCCAAAGCTGGTGCCTTTCAGGGCCTCCTGGCGGATGCCTTCCACCACCGCCGGATGGAGATAGCCCAGGATCAGCGGTCCCCAGGAGCCGACGTAGTCGATGTAGCGATTGCCATCCACATCATACAGATAAGCGCCCTGGCCGCGCTCAAAGAAGATGGGGGTGCCGCCCACGGATTTGAAGGCCCGCACCGGAGAGTTCACTCCGCCGGGCATCACCTGCAAAGCCTGTTGAAAGAGTTCCTCGCTGCGGGTAAAGGTTGGCATGGGGTACCTCGTTTTGAATTGCGGATTTTAGGTTGCAGATTGCGGATCATATCATGTGCTGTGAACCTTGCCGGTTACCACGACAAACGCGAAGACGTGTATCTATCAAGAATATGCCAAATATGGAGCATAAATTCATAGACTTTATTGGAAATAAGTTTTGAGCACTTAATCCCATAGCCAACGAAAGTTAATGGTTGTCATGCCCGCGGAAGCGAGCATCCATAACTCTTTGAAAATTATAGATTCCCGCTTTCGCGGGAATGACATCGAGGGAACTTAAACCCCGATGTCACTTTGTTTTTGTGAGGGGAATCTTCATTTGCAACAAAATCTTACGTGTCACGACGCATTTCTCTCGGG
>CAYQGB010000176.1:2773-8421 GCA_964416895.1 uncultured Calditrichaceae bacterium | reverse complement strand
TCGGGCTACAATAATGGAGCCTCTACGAGGCTCTTCCTTATCTTCAGCCTCGGCAGGTGGGGCTGCATTGTTGTAAGCATACCTCTGTTTTCAAAATTATCCTACTGTGTTTTCAAGGCTTATTTGAACGGGTTTCTGTGTCATTCTGATCCCGCCCGGCGGGAGAAGAATCTCTTTCTGAATTGTGTCCAGGATAACAACCCCTCATCCAAGCATGGAAAGCGCATTTACGCAATACGCAATACGCAATACGCAATACGCAATACGTTTCGATGCCGATTGATTCCACCTGCCGGGGAAGGTATATTTGCAGCCCATGTGGACGCATCTCCCCAAGACCCTGCAGTTGGTATCCGTGCGGTGGTGGAATGCCAACGCTTATTACGCCATCAGTCTCACCGAAGCCCTCAACGCTGCCGGGGTGCTCAGCTACGCCGCCGGGCGAGAAAATAGCCCTCCCATTCAGAAGGCCCGGCAACTCCACCTGCCGGTCTTTTCCGACATCGACCTGGAAGCGCTTAACCCGCTGCGGGCGATCACCAACCTTTCCCGGTTGCGGAAGTTCATTCGCCGGGAAGCGATTGACCTGATCAACGCCCATCGCCCGGAGGATGTGCCCTTTGCGGCGCTGATGAAGTATCTGGCGGCTTCATCGCTGCCGGTTATCCGCACCGTGGGAGATGTGCGCCCTCCCCGGAAGCATCTTTTGAACTATTGGCTCCATCGGCGCCATCTGGATCACCTCATCTTTTGTTGCCGGGCCATGTATGAGAAATTTCAGGCGGTGTGGCCGATCTTTGAAGGGCGCAGCACGGTCATCTACAGCGCCATCGATACAGAGGCGTTTCGACCTCCTTCGGTGCGTCCCCCGCTTCGCCGGGAACTGGGGTTCGGGGAAGATGAGGTGGTGGTGGGGATCATCGCCCGGCTTTCCCCGGTAAAGGATCATCACACCTTTTTGCGGGCGGCGGCGCAGGTGGCCCGGAAGGCGCCGCAAACGAGGTTTCTGATCAGCGGAGAGGCCGCCCAGCTTTCCCATGAAGACCTCCGGCGGGTGGCCGGAGAGCTGGGCATCGAGGAGCGGGTGGTGTTTCTACCCCGGGATGAACGGATTGATATTCGAGATTTAATCGGCACTTTAGATGTGGGGGTGGTGGCGTCCCGGGGATCGGAGGTGATCTGCCGGGTGGCGGTGGAGTACATGGCCCTGGCCCGCCCGGTGGTGGTCACCGATGTGCATGTGCTGCCGGAGATTGTGCAGGAGGGGGAAAACGGTTTTGTGGTGCCGGCCCGGGATGCGGAGGCCATGGCCGAACGGATTCTGCGACTGGTAGAACAGCCGGAGTTACGCCGCCGCATGGGAGACACCGCCCGCCGGATGGCCGAGGAGCGGTTCAGTTACCCGGTGCTGGTGGAAAAGACCCTGGAGGTATATGAGAAAGCGCTGGCGATGGGTCGAAAGTAGAGTTCAGGTGGATAAGACTGGAGCGAAACACCTGGTGTTGCTTGAAAAATGTTTAGAAACTCGTTCTCCGTGAAATGTGATACGTGAAACGTGATGCGTGAAAAAACAGCTATATACATAAAAAACAATCCCGCATCGCCCCGCCCCGGCCCCGCCGCGGAGCATAGGCGTGAACCTAACGATTGGGCACGCTCCCCTCGTTCCAAAACTCTGTTTTGGAACGCAAGAATACGGGAAACTCCGTTTCACATAGCTAAATTTATGGTAATCAGGCTATATTTTTGTGCCTCTCGAAACGGAGTTTCTCGTCTCGCCTCGTTCCCAAACAGAGTTTGGGAACGAGATAGTAGTCATTTACCCACTAAATCTGCTAAGGTTCACGCCCATGCGCCGCGGAGGGGCAAAATAGCATTTTATCGAGAAGAATTTTGATCCGGTGTAAAAGCTTCAAAATCTACCCTTAACGAGTATAAAAAAGGCCCGGAAACTAAGCTCCGGGCCACCATCACATCTGTTCGATTTACCACAGCCTTCAGGCAATGGTCACATCCTTGCTCAGATACACATCCTGAATGGCGTGCAGCAGCTTCACCCCTTCTTCCATGGGCTTCTGGAAGGCCTTGCGACCGGAGATTAACCCCATGCCGCCGGCGCGCTTGTTGATCACCGCAGTGCGCACCGCCTGGGCCAGATCGTTCTGGCCGGAGGCGCCTCCGGAATTGATCAGCCCGGCGCGGCCCATGTAACAGTTGGCCACCTGATAGCGGGTCAGGTCGATGGGGTGATCGCTGGTCAGTTCGGTGTACACTTTGGAACTGGTTTTCCCGAAGTTCAGGGCGGTAAAGCCGCCGTTATTCTCGGCCTGCTTCTGCTTGACAATGTCGGCCTCGATGGTTACCGCGAGGTGGTTGGCCTGACCGGTAAGGTCGGCGGAGACGTGATAATCCACCCCATCCTTCTTGAAGGCGGAATTCCGCAGATAGGCCCACAGAATGCACACCATCCCCAGGCTGTGCGCATACCGGAAGACCTCGGTGATCTCCTGAATCTGGCGGTTGCTTTCGGGAGATCCGTAATAGATGGTGGCGCCCACGGCGATTGCGCCCATCTCGAACGCCTGATCCACGGAAGCGAACAGGATTTGATCGTACTTGTTGGGATATGTCAGCAGCTCATTGTGATTGATCTTCAGGATAAAGGGGATCTTGTGGGCGTATTTGTGGGCTACCGCGCCCAGCACTCCCAGGGTCGAGGCCACGGCGTTGCAGCCCCCTTCAATGGCCAGCTTCACGATATTCTCGGGATCGAAATAGATGGGATTGGGAGCGAAGGAAGCCCCACCGGAATGCTCCACCCCCTGATCCACCGGAAGGATGGAGAGATAGCCGGTGCCGGCCAGCCGCCCGGTGTTGAACAACGTCTGCATGTTGCGCATTACCGCCGGGGAGCGGTCGCTCTGGCTGACCACCCGATCCACGAAATCCGGCCCCGGCAAATGGAGCATCTCCCTGGGGATGGTCTTGCACTGATGCCCTAACAGGCTGTCGGCTTCATCACCCAAAAGCTCTACGATCTTGTTCACTTCCATGGCGAATCCTCCTGCTGTTGTGAGTTGGTTACGTTTTACGGATCGTACTGAAGGTGAAAAGATGTAAAGATCAAAGATGAAATAACGTTCTTAATGGACAACTGAAGTGGCGCTCAATAAGCAGCTGCTAAGTCCCGATGCGTATGACCTCAACTGCATGATGATCGTCTGAAGGTTCGGTTTTTTTACACCTGTGCAAACGAAATCCAAAGCACACCGGGAAAGGGCAAAATTTACATCATGGGAAAGCGAAAATTAAGTAAAATCGCACTCACTCACTCACTCACTCACTGACGGTTTTTCCTCAGCCTTCCGGGCCTGCCGCAATTCGTGCACTTTGGCATAGCGGATGAACACATCGAAAGCGGAGATGGCGGCGATGCACAACCCGTGGAATCCATCCAGGAATCCCCTCTGAAACACATAGCCTTTGATGAATTTTGCCGGGGGGGAAAAAAGCATCTTGAACAAAATTCCGGTGGGATTGCGGTGAAGAATTTCCCGGGCGGCCAGGTCCGAGTAGGTGTTCACCCGCTGCAAATGATCGGCAAGCGAATGGAAAGAATAGTGCAGCAAATCTCCCTTCAAGTGGATGCGGGGTACCCGGCGAACAAACTCCAGGGATTCATGCACGAAATCGCCCACCCACCGGGCATCCTGTCGATTGAACAGCCGCAGCTTGACATCGGGATACCACCCCCCGTGGCGAATCCATCGCCCGCAGTAGTTGGTCAAACGGCTCATGGTGTAGGCGCCCCGGAGGTTGGATTTGGCCGCCAGAATCGAGTGCGCCAGTTCCGGGGAGAGGGCCTCGTCGGCGTCGATGGAGAGAATGTAATCGAAGCGGGCCTGGGCATTGCCGAAATTTTTGTTTCGGGAGTATCCCTCCCAGGATTTTTGCACCACCTGCGCCTGAAATTCCCGGCAAATTTCCACGGTACGGTCGGCGCTGAAAGCATCCACTACCAGAATTTCATCCACCACCCCCTGCAGGGATTGCAAACATCGCCCGATGTTGGCTTCTTCGTTGTAGGTGATGATGACCGCAGAAATTTTGTTCATAAGTGACCTGTTGTGTGCGTTGGACCCGGTCGCCGTGAGCCTTATCCCCACGGGTTGCCCTCACATATCGGGTAATACAACCCACGGGAAATTAGGCACCAGGGGGCCGGATTACAAACCGGAAGGTGGAACATTTTGCCGTTGTCGGAGTCTCGCCGATCTGTTAGATTGCCCACCGGGAAAAATTCCCGGAATCCGCAGTTCGGTACTGAACCAGGGCGGATAAAAACTCTTGCCTGAATAACATACGCACTACGCAATACGCTTGATGTTGTATGAAAACACAGTTGCACCGGATTCTCCTCATCCGCACCGATCGCATCGGCGATGTGGTATTGACCACCCCGGCGGCCACGGCATTAAAGGAGCGCTATCCCGAGGCGCACATCGCCTTCCTTTCCCGGGCCTACACCGCTCCTTTGCTGCGCTATCACCGGGATATTGACCGGGTGTTGATTTACGATCCGGAGGGGCGCCATCGGGGGATGGGGGGCATCCGGCGGCTGGCCGGGGAACTGCGCAGCCAGAATTTTGATGCCGCGGTGCTGTTCTATCCTCGCCCGGCGTTGGCGGCGGCGCTGTGGCTGGCGGGAATTCCCCTCCGGATCGGCATGGGGTACCGGTGGTATGCGTTCCTGTTGAATCGGCGGATTTATGAACACCGCAAGCATGGGCAGAAACACGAACTGGAATACAACCTGAGCCTGCTTTCTCCCCTCCTTCCCCGCCTGCCCCGGGAGGTGCGGTTTGCCTTTCGGTTGCCGGATGGCTTCCGGGAGCGGCGGTCGGCGATCCTGGCTTCATCGGGTACCCCGCAGCCGTATGTCATCGTGCATCCGGGAAACGGGGGATCGGCGCCCAATCTCTCCGTGGAGCAGTATCGCCTTTTGTGCCGCTTTTTGCTGGATCATACGCCGTATACGGTGCTGCTGACCGGGGCCGCCGGGGAGGCCCAATTGGTGGGGGATATTGCCGGGGAGTTTTCCACCTCCCGGTTAATGAATCTGGCGGGAAAGCTGGATATGGAGGATTTGCTGGCGGTGATTGCCGGGGCCAAGTTGTTCATTTCCAGCAGCACCGGCCCGCTGCACATTGCCGGGGCGCTGGGCATTCCCGTCATCGGCTTTTATTGCCCGGCCACGCCCTGTTCCCCCCGTCGTTGGGGGCCGTATCATCAACCGGAATGGGTGTTGACCCCGGAGGTGCGCCCCTGTAAACGCTGTCGCATTGAGCGGTGCCCCAACGGCAACTGTCTGGAGAAAATTCCCGGAGACACCCTGCAACGCTTTGTGCAGCGGCGGCTGGAAGGATTGGGGGGGTGGCTAATTCCCCAAATGTAACTATCTCGACAATGTCACATTTCAGGAACAACCGTAGAGGTCGGCCGAAGCTGTAGGGAGAGAATTTTTTTAAGGCGAGAGGGTTCGGTAACACATTCCATCCGTTCAGCGTTTTTGCCCTCACCCTACCCCTCCCGCCCTGCCGAGGCGGGGCACCCTCCCCTTCCCTCTCCCGGGGGGAGAGGGAAGGGGA
>CAYQGB010000176.1:0-2763 GCA_964416895.1 uncultured Calditrichaceae bacterium | reverse complement strand
ATTGGGGGGTGGCTAATTCCCCAAGCTCTTTATCTCAGAGGCTATATCTCGTTGGAAACCGGCGCCTCGGTTCGGGGCGATTTTTTCCGCCGAATGTTCAGGTAAAACCCTGTGTCCGGGGTGGAGACAGGCTCGGCGCGAGCATATCCCCGGGGCGCAGGAAGCGCCAGCATCGGGGAAAGGGTGTCGGGGTCCGGAAGGAGCGCCTGCACCACCAGAGCGCCGCTGTGATCGTTGATCGACAGCGGTTGCAGCACCGTGGCCACGCTGGAGGTCAACTCGTTTTCCGAAGCAGCGGTGATTTTCCGGGCAGCCCCCCGCCGCCGTTTTCGGAACCACCACATCGATCCCGAAAGCGTTATCAGAATCAACAGCACCATCACTCCGCCCACCAGAATTGCCCACACTTCCAGAATTCTGGCTTCCAGTTCCTGTTTGTAGCGGGAGATTGCCCTCCCCAGCGCCCGGGATAAATCTCGATTCACCGCCTCGTTCAAATATTGCAAATTTTGCTGAAAGGAGAGTTGCGCCTCCGCTGCCGGGGCATTGATCAGGAGGTTGGCATGGGCCAGAAACTCCCCCACGACAGGCCCCGGAGCCTGGTTCTCACCGGTGTAAATCCTGCGGGTCACCTCCGCCAGGGGGGGATTCATGTCAAAGTCGGGCGTTCCGTTGGTGAGGCTGAGATGGATGAGTTCCATCTGTCGAATCAGAGACTTCAGCGCTTTTTGCTTTGCCCGTAGAGTGGCCTTATCCTGAATCTCGGGCCATTTTTCCGCGGAGAAGAGCACGGCCTGAGACAACATCCCCAGGCGGGTAGCCCCTTCGATGGCGGCTTCAAAATGGATGCGAAACGCCTGTACCCGAAGATGCGCCAGATAACTCGCGCCGGCAATGATCCCTAACAGCATCATTCCCCCAATGATGTGCAACAGAACTGAAGTGCTCCCGCGTATGGGCTTTCCCATTTCCATCCCTCCGAACTTTCTCCCGGCAACTCCTTAATCGACGGATTGAATACCGCTGTTCATTTTTCACCGTAGTTATTTAGATTCCTCGCAAGTGTATTAAATCTCAAAAGATTATCTCAAACTGCTTTCATCCTTCAGGCGCATGGCTTCCAACAGGAGGTGGTGTAGAGGCTCCCGGATGCGGGCAGCCGGAATGGGAGGCGCCCCCAGCAGGCGAATTTCCGGTTCATCCCAGGCGATGATCTCCAGCGCCGCCTGCTGACCGCTGCGCGTATCGGTGCGCGCATCTACCACATGACCTTCCAGAAGATACAGGAAGCCCACCCGGGAACCGGCGGTAATCTTCAAGGTGCAGGATTTCCGTTCCATTTCCAGCAATTGCAGGAACCCGGTCAGGGAAATTCCCCGGAGGTGGCCTTCCACTTCGGAAGTCAGCAACTCTCCGGCCAGATCGGCCAGTTCTCGCACATCCACCGGTTTTTCGAGCAATTGCAGGAGGGGATGATCGGGCAGGCGGCGGCGCAGGCTGGGGAAGGGTTTGGGGCTGAGGATAATCACCGGGATATGAAGCAGATACGGCTTAAGGGCGTGAAGGAATCGCAAGCCGGGCCCCGGCGGGCGTTTCAGATCCACGATAAGCAGATCTACCTCGCCGGTGCGAAGCATCTCCCGGGAACCGTTGTGGAAAAGGGCCGTGCACACCCGGAGTCCCGGCGCATGCCGCCGAAAACCTTCCGCCAGCCGCCGGAGAAAATCCGGTTCGTTGTCCACGATCAAAACGGTTTTCATGTCCCGTAATGGACTTTCCATAAACGGCCTGATTATCGGTCGGGGAGGAGGGGTTCTTAACCTCGAATGTCCCATTCCAACTTTTCCGTTGTTCATTGAGGGATTTTCCCTTACATTTTTGCCATTCGGAAGGGTTATTGAGACGATCATGCAGCCATCGGTTACACTGGATCAGGCATACCAGATCTGCAAGCGCATCACGATCTCCCATTACGAAAATTTTCCGGTAGCCTCCATACTGTTGCCCCGGCGCCTTCGCCGACACGTGTATCCCATATACGCTTTTGCCCGCCACGCCGATGATCTGGCCGATGAGCGGCAGGATCGGGAGGCGTTGCTGGCCTGGCAACGGGCCTTCCACCAGGCGGTGAAGGAGGGCACAGACCATCCCGTTTTGATGGCCCTGGTGGATACCCTTCAGCGGTTTGACCTGCCGGTGCAACTGTTCGACGACCTGATCAGCGCTTTTTTGCAGGATCTGGAGAAAACCCGCTACCGGGACATGCCCGAACTGCTGGATTATTGCCGCCGTTCGGCCAACCCGGTGGGGCGGATCATTTTGCATCTTCACGGCCTGGCCCATGGCAACGCCCTGGAATATTCCGACGCCATCTGCACCGCCCTGCAATTGACCAACTTCTGGCAGGATGTGCCCGTGGATCTGGCAAAAGGGCGGATCTACATCCCCCAAACGTTTCTGGAGAAATACCACATCACCGAATCCGACCTGAAGAGGCGCACATGTCCGCCGGGATTCCCGCAACTGATGGCGGAACTGATCCGGTTCACCCGGGATCTTTTCCATATCGGCGCCCGGTTGATTGCCCTGCTCCCTTTCCGGCTGGCCTGGGAAATTCGCCTGACCCTTCAGGGGGGGCTGGGCATTTTGCGACAAATCGAAAGGTGCGGCTACGATGTATTTTCCCGACGCCCCCGGCTGCGCCCTCGAGATTGGATGGGCATTGTGTTTCATACGGTACTATTGCGTGATATTTGAGAATTG
>CAYQGB010000175.1:0-8423 GCA_964416895.1 uncultured Calditrichaceae bacterium | reverse complement strand
ACATCCTGCCCGGAGATTTACAAACTTGATGTTCATCTCTTCACAGGAAAATTTTCTCTTCCAATTTTAAGATCCCACTCCATAAATTTGATATGTCGTTACTCATGGAATACTCACGGTATTCAAGGGAAACCAAAATACATTTTTCATACCCAACACCGTTATGCCCCGGAGGTTTGTCAAATGGCCGAACTAACACGCTCTTATTTACAGGAGATGGCAACCCCTCAAAGCTTTGCCCGGGGGGAAAGTTATTATGATGGCGGAGGTGTAGTAAAAGTCACCCGCACCGGCAACACATACAAAGGAGTGGTTCAGGGGACTCACCGGTATAAAGTCACCGTTGTAGAAAAGGAAGGGGAATTCTGGTTTTCCTGTACCTGCCCGTACGATTGGGGCGGGATATGCAAGCATTGTGTGGCCGTGGGCCTGGCGATTATCAACGGAGAATATACGGAAGTAGGCGTTCCCCCCCCGGCGGAACTTCTCCAGACGGAAATACCGGATTTGCCGGTAGAGGAGCTTCTGGAAAAATCCACTCCTGAACAACAACGGGCGTTTCTGGAATCGCTGCTACAGAAAAGCTCGGAAGTTCGTCGTCAATTTTATACCTTCGTTTTTGACCCACCTTCCGGTTCTGATAGAGGGATTTCCATTGATCAGGTGCGGAAAGCCATTGCCGACGGTTTACGCTCGCTGGATATGGAAGAAGCGGAGATCTATTTTGATGCGATATACGAAGAACATCAGGAATACATTCCCGAATGGGAAATATACTATGAAGCCGCCTACAGGATGGTAAGAGAAGTGTTCGATCCCTATCAGAAAAACGCGCTGGAACTGGTAAAACAGGGGCAATGGGTGGAAGGCTTCAAAATCCTTCTGGGAATGTTCGAGGGCCACGATGAGGTTTGGGAACCGGGCAACGATCCGGAAGAGTATGTAGATGATTTTCGCGGGGTTACTCAGACCGAGTTCCAGGAAAAAGTAAAAGAATTTGAGGAAGCGCTGAATGAAGTGGTGAAATCCGACGCCGCGGTAGAAAAAGCTCTGGATGTATTCTTTGAGCGCGTTCGAATACACGGAGTTTGCGACGAAGAGACCATGGATGAACTTGAAGAGGGAGAGGTGGCCTACAAAATAGATATGTTTGAGGGATTGCTGATCTCTCTGGTTACCAATCCGCACACGGCTAACTATTTGTACAACCTGCTACAACAGCATGATTTGCTGGATCACGAGGACACCAGCGACGTCCAGTTGCACATTGCCCGGATAACCGGGGACGACTCTCTTTGGTTTGAGGTAGCGGAGAAATTTGCCCCCGTGAAGTCCCATATCGCAAAGCAATTGCTGGAACGATATGCAGAGAAAGGAGACCTGAAAAATATGGCCCGGGTTGGCCGGGAAATATTCAACCATTACACGTCGGTCGTGGATGAACTGCTGGTTACCCACCTGACTCCGGAAATGGATCGGGAACTGTATACCCGAGCGCTGGCTTCGGTGGTCAGGCGCACCGAAGATACCCGCCGCTATGGGGAACTCCGATCCCTGTTAAGCGAAGAAGCCCGGGAAGAGTTTCTGGCTTCCGTGCGAGATCAGGTGCACTTTTATGTAAAATTGTTGTGGCTGGAAGAGCGGTATGACGAGATTTTGCAGATCGTCCGGGAATATTCGCAATCCCATTCGGGTGAGGAATCCCTATCGATATACCCCGCGAACTTTTCCGAAATTATCCGCCCCATTCTAAATATCTATCCTCAAGAGTGTTTTGACATTTTACAAAAGCAGGTGAACCATTTGCTGGAAAACTATCGAGGGCGAGAAATTTACCGGCAGGTGGTTCGGCTTTTGAAAGAGATGATAAAGATCGAGGACTACAAAACTCAGGCAAGAGATTTTGTGGTCTCGGTGTACAATTGGACGCCTCGCCTTCCGGCCCTCCGGGATGAAATGAAGAAGGGCGGTCTGGTGTAACACTTCTGAGGAAGGAAGCGATTTTGGAATATTTGCTGATCTGCGCGGTTGCCCTGCTCACTTCCATGCTCACCTTTTTCTCCGGTTTTGGGTTGGGCACCCTGTTGTTGCCGGCGTTTGCGGTGTTTTTTTCCACCGAAGTCGCCGTTGCCCTGACGGCAGTGGTTCACTTCCTGAACAATCTGTTTAAGTTAACCCTGATCGGGCGCCACGCCCGGGGGGCAGTGGTGTTGCGTTTCGGCATTCCCGCACTGCTGGCGGCGTATGGAGGTGCGCAGGGGCTATTGTGGCTGGCCGATTTGCCTCCACTCCTGCGCTATAATATGTTCTCCGGAACGTTCTTTATTACTCCGGTGAATCTCACCATTGCCGTGTTGATGACTGCCTTTGCGGTGGTGGAATTGAGGGCATCGGAAAAAAATTTTTCCTTACCTCCCCGGTATCTTCCCCTCGGGGGAATATTGAGCGGTTTTTTTGGGGGACTATCCGGGCATCAGGGGGCGCTGCGAACCATGTTTTTGCTGCGCTGTGGTCTATCCAAGGAGAGCTTTATCGCCACCGGGGTGATGATTGCCTGTATGGTAGATGTCTCCCGACTGCTGGTCTATAGCGAACGCCTGGCCGCGCTGAATCTGGCGGAAAATGGGGGATTGCTGTTGGCGGCGACGCTGGCGGCCTTCGCCGGCGCAATGGTGGGCAATCGGTTACTGAAAAAGATCACCATGCGAGAAGTACGCACGGTGGTCGCCGTCATGCTGTTTGGGGTGGCTCTGGGATTGGGCCTGGGAATCATCTGAGTGGTGCATCGGCTTTTTATCGGGAGGAATGAATCGCTTCGGCGAATTCTTTCATCAAGGTGAGGTTGCCGTGTTCCTCAAAAAAATTGCCCACCACCACAAAATCGGCCCCGGCGCGCACCTTAGCGGCGGCTTCTTCCGGGGTGCGAATGCCTCCTCCCACCAGCACGGGAATCTCCACGTGTTCGGTCACTGCGGAGATCATCTCTTCTGGCACCGATAACTGCGCCCCGCTTCCTGCTTCCAGATACACCGTTTTCATTCCCAGATATTGCGCTGCCAGGGCATGGGCCAGGGCAATGCCCGGCTTATTGCGGGGAATGGGGGCGGAGTTGCTGACATATTGAGCGCTGGTCAGCCCCCCGGATTCGATAAGCATATACCCGCAGGAGATGGCCTCTAACTTCATTTTCCACAAGATCGGGGCGGCCAGGGCCTGGTTGCCGATCAGATGTTCCGGATTTCTCCCGCTGATCAGGCTCAAAAACAGGAGGGCATCGGCATGGGGGGAGATTTGATACAGGCTTCCGGGAAAGATGACCACCGGGTGATCCAACGCCACCCGCTTGATTTCTCGAACCACCTCGTTGAAATTCTCTTCCATAAGGAAGCTGCCCCCCACAAAAAAAATGTCCACGCCGGCTTCTATCGCCGCCGTCACCGAGGAGTCGATGGTCTCTTGCGAAAGCTTGTCCGGATCCAGTAGCAGCACAAAACCGGCGCCACGGGATTCCCGAATGCTCAGCAATTTCCGGTAGGTTTTGCCGTTCTTCATCCGTCTGTACTCTGAGTTGCAGAGGCAAGAAGATAACCAGGCGGGAATATAAAATGCAAGACCTTTGGCGGTTATGAAGGGGAAAAAGAATGCCGGAATCCCTGCCGGAAAGCAGTAAAAAAATACCCCGCTCGAGGGCGGGGTATCGGGAAAGAACCTTTCTCCCTTTTGCGATCAGTCGCCAAAATCATCTTCAAAACTGAACAACCCAAACCGCTGCTCTTTGGAAGCGCGAATGCATTTCTTGAAATATTCTCGATCCTGAAATCGGGAATACCACTTGGCCCGGACAAATTGATTCCGTTCAAACCATTCGTATTGCATGGCCCCATGATACTCTCGCCGTAGCGTGCGGGCAATCTCCACCGCCAGTCGGGTGGTGTTGGTGAAAATATACAGAATCTCGTTCTTTTCGGTAATATCGATGATCTTTTCAAACGGCTGGCGGTTTTCCAGTTCCAGCTCCACCTGCTGGGCCAGCCGAACAATATCCTCTTTTTTCTCCTTTAACTCCCGGTCGTAAATCTCAATGCTGCCCACAAAGCTACCGGGATATTTATCCAGACACCGATCACAATAGGCCATTTCCGTGCGCACGGTATACAGATCGGTGATGGTATCTTTGATCCACTTGTTCTTAAAGAAGATTTTCCGACACCGGGGGCAGGAATATACAATGCGGGCTTTCATCAGCAGGGAGGGGGATTCGGTAATGGGAGTGGCAAAGGCTTCCCCGCTTTCCAGTTTTGCCTCGATATCCTCTACTTCTTCCAGATCCTCTTCCGGTTCCTCCTCCTGGTCCTCCATATCTACATCTTCATCCACGATGTTTTGATCGAATTCTTCTTCATTAAAATCGGCGTCCATATCCTCGTCCCAGTGTTCCAATTCTTCTTCCACGTCTTTTTTCATTTTTTTGGCCATACCTGGTCCTCCGGGATTTGGGTCTCCCAAAATATTTTAAATTTCAAATTTACTTCTGATATTGTCATTAATTCAAGCAAATAATTTGAAAAAGTTCCCTACCGTACCTGTCATGGAAGAAGCCGCCGGCTCAATTCCTCCACCGCGGCAGTATGGTGCAACAAGGCCTGATACAACTCCCGGGGATTCTTCTCATATCCCAGCCGCCGGGCTAAAAAGACGAACTCCTCGCTGTGGGGATCGGGCACGGTGAGGTCACGGGCGTTGCCCCGCACCATGCGCAACCCTTCAATCAATCGTCGCAGAAAAATATAGGCTTCTTCCAGCGCCTTTTGTTCCTCGGCGTCGATGATCCCTTTCTCCCCCAGCACCTTGAGGGCCGTCAGGGTAGCGGGATGGCGCAGTTCGGGATGGCGATGCCCGTGGGTAATTTGCAGCGCCTGCACCAGATACTCCACATCCACCAGGCCGCCGGGGCTGAATTTGGCGTTGATGGTGCCGCCGGAGACCAGTTGCCGCACCTGTCGCTCTCGCATTCCCCGCATGGCTCTCACATCAAAGGGGCGGCCGGTATAAATCAGGGAATCCCGGAGACGCACCAGGGCTTCCCCAAAGGCTTTATCCCCGGCCACCGGGCGCAACTTGACCAGCGCCTGCCGCTCATAAGGCCAGGCCGGGCCTTCCGGGGAAAAATATTCCCCAAAGGATGCCCGGGTGACCGCTTTGCGTCCCGCCTTCCCGTAAGGGCGCAGCCGCAGGTCGATTTCAAAGATGCCTTCCCGCCGGGAACGGATGGTGTCGCACAGCCCATCCACCGCCCGGCCAAAAAACTCTCCATTGGTGAGGGGAGCTTCTCCGTCGGTGTGCCCCTCCCCTTCATACACCAGCATCAACTCGATGTCCGAAGCGAATCCCAGTTCCCGCCCCCCGAATTTTCCCAGGGCGCACAGGGCATATCGACAGGGCGTTCCTTCCTCTAACCGGGGCCTTCCATGCCGTTCCTGCAAAGACCGGTAACACATCTCCAACGCCGCTTCCACCACCACCTCGGCCAGATCGCTGAGTTCCCGGGAAAACACCTCAAAGCGGCTGTAGCCCAGAATGTAGCGCATATCGATGCGGAACATCTCCCGATCCTTGAACAGGTTGAGGGCCTGTTGCCGCCGGGAAAAGTCGGTTTCCTGCGCCAGGCTCTCCCTCAATCGGCGGCGCAGTTCCGGCTTCCCCACCCGTTCTTCTAACAGGGCCATGTTGCGCAGAAAGGGGAACAGGTGGGCATGTTGCAGCCGCAGGAAATCCTCCCATAAAAATTCGCATCCGCCCAACAGCCGGGCCAGGGCATCCAGCACCTCCGGGCGTTCCAGGGAGGCCAATTCCTTCGGCCAGTCCGGTCGGGAGAACAACCCGGAGACCAGTTCCCGGAAGTGCAGCAGAGCCGCTTCCGGATTGGGGGACTGGGGCAACAGGTGGGTAAACTGCTTGACCAGCGCCGTGGCCGCCCGCAGTTGCTGCTGTTTATGAGGATCGGTGATCTTGTTCCCGTGGGGATCGCACACGAACAGGGTGTCGTGCACCCGCTCTCCCAGGGAGTTTACAATCACCCGCCCGATGTAAATCCCGTTCAGCGCCAGCGCATTGGTCAATTCATATAGAAAGCCCACCGTATCGGGAGCGTCGATGCGCAGCACGGTGTAGCGGTCGGAGACGGTGTTGTCGATTTCGATATCCACCGAGAGTAGCGGGGCTTCGGGAAAACCGAATTGTTCCAGCGCCGTCGCCACCCGCCGGGCCAGCTCCCCGTGGGCTTTTTCCGGGGAACGCTCCCGAAGGTGATGTACAAGATGATTGAGTTCTTCGGCGTACCGCTGCCAGAAATTTTCCGGGAGGGTTCCACTCACCGGCGCCACCGTGAACACATCCACGATTTTGCGCCGCCCGTCGGCGCGCTTTTTGAAACGGGGTCGCCGCCTTCGCCGGGAAGCGGGGCCGGGAGAAGCCGCCGGGGAGCTGTTCTCGCTTTCATAGGTAAAAATGTGCCCGTCGATGATATTCATCCCGTGCACCAGGAACAGCCCGCAAATCAGAGAAAGCTCGCCGGGATAGTCGTATCCCACGATGGTGACCCGATATGTGCTTCCTTCCAGCGGCCGGGCTTCCACCACCACCCACTGCGATTGCCCCAGTTGCCGGATCAATTCTCCGTGGTGGTGAATTTCTTCCGGCGAGAAGGTTTGCGCATAAGAGGCGTCCATCCGGGCGCAGTGCCCCGAGGAGGCTTCTGGAGCCGGAGCGGTGGTCTTCTCTTCCCGGGGCGATTCCCCGGATGAGACCGGAGAAACCAGAGGCAGCCCCTGTTCGATATAACGTTGATACACCTCCCGGATGGCCTCGCGGTGTTCCCGGTAACGGGTGTGGAGTTGTTCATCCAGTTGGGCGCCGGAAAAGCCCAGCCGCCGGGCCAGATAGGCCATCTCCCGGGCGCTCTCCGGGAGCCGGTGCACCTGGCGGTTGTGCATGATCTGCAGGGCGTGTTCCACCGAGCGGAGAAAGGTGTATCCATCGGCCAGCACCCGGTAATCCTCCATGGGCAACAGGCCGCTGGCAGCCAGACGCGCCAGGGCGTCCAGGGTGTTCCGGTTGCGAATTTCTGAATGTTCCTGCCCCTGAAGCAGCTGAAGGAACTGGGTCACAAACTCCACATCCCGAATGCTTCCCTGCCCGCTTTTGACTTCTCCGTTCATCTTTTGCCGACGCCGCAGCTCCAACTCGATGCGGGATTTCATGGTGTGAATTTCCCGGCGAATCTCCTCCACAGAATAGCGCTCCCGTAAAAACGGGCCGAAGATTTTCTCCCGGGCCTGCTCGATGAATTCCAGCCCTACTTCCTCATCCCCGGCAATCCAGCGCGCTTTCACCAGCGCCTGCAATTCCCACAGGCGGGCATGACGGCGAAGGTAATCCATATATTCCGGGAGGGCCGGCACCAGAGCGCCGGCGTTGCCCCAGGGGCGCAGGCGCATATCCACCCGATACAGAAATCCCTCCGGGGTCATGTGGGTCAGGGCGGCGATCAGGCGTTGCCCCAGCCGGTGGAAGCGAGGATGGGCTTCCCGGGCCACAAACACCAGATCGATGTCGGAGCTGTAGTTGAGTTCCCGACCGCCCAATTTCCCCAGAGCGATGACGGCGAATCCGGCGGTATCGGTGTTGCGATCGCGAGAGGCGAGATGGAGGCAGGCTTGCACCAGGGCATCGGCCAGGTGAGAAAGCTCCGCCGTCACCGTGCGCAGATCCATCAGTCCCAGCAGATCGGCCACGCCGATGCGAAACAGTTCCCGGCGCTGAAACCGCCGCAGCGCATCCAGAGATTCGGAAAAAGAAGAAGTCTGTTCCAGATGGGTGAGCACTTCCGCATATCGCAACTCTCGCCCTCGAGGGCGGGAGAGGGCGGCGGGGTCTTCCAGAAAGGAGAGCACCTCCGGCTGGCGCAGGAGAATATCCCCCAAAAACTGGCTGGCCCCGAGAACGGTAATGAGCGTTTCCAGACGTCGGGGATGGCGCCCCAGCCGTTGCAGCAAAGCCGGCGCATCGGAAGCCTGCTCCAGGAGATGTTCCAGTTTCACCACCGCCTGATCGGGATTGGCTGCTTCTCGCAGGGCGGCGATCAGGGGAGAAAACAGCTTCCGGAAGGGTTCCTGTAAATGAGGGCGTTGCATCAATCGGCGGAGGCTGTTCCGGATGCCCGGAGCATCCGGAAGGCCGAGTTTGGTGAGCAGCGCCAGCGCCTCCTCCGGTGAGTCGGTTTGCTTCAGCAGTTGCTCCAATTTTCTCAGGATGGTGACCATAGCAGGCGGGATTCCCGGTTCGATTCAGATTTACAACCTACGGAAAAATTCAGTCAAATTGGTTATGAATTTAAAAAATTCTCTGGGCAACCGGAGAAAAAT
>CAYQGB010000174.1:0-8455 GCA_964416895.1 uncultured Calditrichaceae bacterium | reverse complement strand
AAAAACATTTTTGTGACGGGTGATGATGGCTTCCGCAAGGGAATATCAAAAAATTGCGATTTTTTACGTGAACCTAAACCATTAGAGATTTGTCGTAATTCTACGACAACAAAAAAACATTTTTATGACAGCAGGGCTATAGCTTCTGCGATTGAACATTAGAAAGTTATCATTTAGCTTGTCTCCAGACGATGCAAAAAAGTTCATTGGAAAAAAGTTTTTCGATCCCGGGGTGGAATGGTGAATGGGCTGGCTTTGAAGTGGGTCATGAAGCTTCGGGATTTATTTATCGGGTACCAGGACCGGGTTGAGTTTGTACACCCGGAGATGCGCGGGTTGTCTTCAGTTTAATAGAAGGTAATTCCCATCCCTTATAGATAGTGTGTTGCTCCCTTCCTGGTTTGATCTCGAAAAACCGATTGTTCAGTAATCGCTTAGCTGTTTGCAAAACGGTTCGGCAATTCCCCGGAGAATTCCGGCCGTCAGGGTGAGGGGATATTCTGGTTTTACATCCTGGCGAAATATGGGGTCTTGTGATGTTGTCTTTGCCGGTTTTTGGGAGCAGTTAACGCGTTGCCCCGGTCACAGGAATGTGACCGGTCATCAAAGTTATGGCGCCCCCCAACAAGGAATGTTCAGACAGGTTCGGCAGGCACGCTTTACAAAAGGATGCATCTGCTGATTTGCTTGTGTGCTGATAATTCGGTTCCAGGCTTTCCAAAGGCCTGTGACCTTGAAAAATAAATCGGCCCGGCCAGGGGCCTGAAGTAAGTGTGGTCTCCGTTTTATTCATTCATCTAAACCCCAGAAGGAGGAAGCAAGATGAATCTAAGCATAGATAGGTTTTTGGCGTTGAAGGGGAGCTGGTGGCTTATATTTCTGTGGATAGGCTTATCGGCGTTCCTCTTTGCCCAGAATACCGCATCGTTCACTCCCACTGCGGATGCTTATGTGTCCCAGAGCAAGGTGAACCGGAATTTTGGCGTTAAAACGAACTTGCGGGTCATGGAAAAAAGCGGCAAGAGGACCCGGACGTATCTGAAGTTTGTGGTTTCCGGTTTGGGAGGATCGGTGCAATCGGCCACGCTGCGCTTGCATGTGCAGCGCGGAGGAGGGGATGGAGGTACGGTGTATCAGGTGGCCAATTCCTGGAGCGAGAACTCCATCAATTACAACAATGCGCCGCTGATCGGAGGAGTGGAATTAGGCCGTCCCGGCAGTGTGGTAACCGGGCAGTATGTGGATATTGATGTGACTTCCGCCATTACCGGGGAGGGCACCTATAGCTTCGGGATTCGGGGGAATTCCCGGCAGTCGGTGGATTACGATTCCCGGGAGAGCACGTTTCCGCCGGAATTGATTATTCAGGTGGATGCCGGGGGAGGGAGCAACCAGCCGCCGGTGGCCGATGCCGGCGCGGATCAGGTGGTCACGGATATGGATAAAACCGGCGATGAGACGGTCACCCTGGATGCTTCCGGTTCCTTCGACACCGATGGAACCATCGTCAGCTATACATGGAGTGAGAATGGAACCACAATTGCGACAGGCGAAACTCCCACGGTAACCCTGGGCATCGGGGTTCACAACATCGACCTGATGGTCACCGATGACGCCGGGCAAACGGCCACGGATCAGGTAGTGGTAACGGTGGTGGCGGCCATTTCTTTTACCATGGATGTGTATCCGCCTGCCGGGGGGCTTACCAATCCCACTGCCGGAACGGTGATCACCGTGCCGGCCAATCAGGTGGTGACCATTACCGCCACGCCCAATCCGGGATATGTGTTCGGCTACTGGACCGGGGTTCCGGCCATTGAGGCGGATCAGCAGACCCTTTCGCTGACCATGGCGACAGATGCGGTGGTGACGGCCAATTTTATCCAGTTGCCCCCGGCGCCGGGGGAAGTCACCGCGGCTTCTCTGGGATATTCCGGAGCCATTCAGGCTTACGGGCCGCCGAGCATCTTTGGCTTTCCCACCTACGTCACCGATTCCCGGGGGATCAGCCTGATCCACGGGGTAAATCTGAACGATCCCCTGACGCCGGAAGCTCTGGCCAATCCCAACGATCCCTTCTTTGATCCCACGTTGCTGTCCGATCCCTATGCGCCTCTGGATGTTCAGGCGGGCAACTTCTTTGAGGAATCGTTCTATTTTGCCGCCGATGCGCTGGTACCGACGGCTGCCGGTCGGGCATTGCTGACCATCGCCGGCGGAGAAGCGGTGTTCTTCACTCCTGATCTTTCGGTGCAGGATGGTTTCCAGACCCTGTTCAATCGGCTCCGCTTCCGCGTCGATCTCCCCAATTTTTCCGGAGAGACCCGCACCTATGTGATAACCCATCCGTACGGGGTGGAGACATTCGAGGTCACTTCCGGGGGGCCGAACGCCATCAATCACACCATCGACACGGCGGTGGAAGTGGGCTTCAACTCCATTCTGGATGGCACCTGGGCCTCTATCGATCCTTTCCTGGTGTGGACCGGGGGAGAAGCGCCGGTAGGGTATATCGGCGATCCCAACTTTGAACATCCGGTTACCGGAAGCCCTTACGGCACCAACTTCTTCCGCATTGAAGGGCCGGACATCGGAGGGCCGGGGATTGACTATGTGCAAACGTACATGTTTACCGTCTCCGGGAAGGTGTTGAAAGGCGCCGTGATTACTCCCGCCAACGAGCCTCCGGTGGCCTATGCCGGTCCGGATCAAAAGGTGCCGGACAATGACCAGAGCGGAAGCGAACTGGTGCAGCTCAGTGGGAGCGGTTCGTTTGACGTGGATGGCATCATTACCAGCTATCAGTGGAGTCAGGGTGGAACCGTGCTGAGCAATTCCATCGATCTGACCGTGAACCTGCCCCTGGGCACCCATGTGTTTGAACTCACCGTTACCGATGATCAGGGCGCCAGCCATACCGATGCGGTGACGGTGGTGGTGCGAACCGGCAACGAACCTCCCGTGGCGGTGGCCGGAGAAGATTTTGCCGTCACCGATCAGGACAACGGGGGGAATGAAACCGTGACCCTGGATGCTTCTCAATCCAGCGATAGCGATGGTTCCATCGTGGCTTACACCTGGAGCGAAGGTGGGGTGACCCTGGCGACTTCTGCCACGCCCACCCTGACGCTGTCGGTGGGCACGCATGTCCTCGACCTGACGGTGAGAGACAATATGGGGGCCACGGGAACGGATCAGATTACCGTATATGTCAATCCCAAAGACGTGTACACCCTGTTTATGGAGGCGGATCCGCCCGGTGCCGGAACCACTACCCCGGCCTCCGGATCGGTCAATTTTTATTCCCGGGGAGATAAATTTACCATTACCGCCACCCCTGCCTCCGGATGGGTGTTCTCGGAGTGGGTGGGCGGCACCCGCATTACCGATCCCACCAGCGCCTCCACACTTCTGGAAATGCGCGACAATCAAAAAGTTATTGCTCGATTTACCAAAACGTTTGATCTGACCATGGCGGTATTTCCCGCGGGAGGGGGTACCACTACTCCGGCATCTGGAACCACCGGCACGTTTCTCTCCGGCGATGTGGTTACCGTAACCGCTACCCCGGCGCCGGGATATGTCTTCGGTTACTGGACCGGGGTTCCGCCCCTGGACGCCAGCGCCTCCACCACCACGGTGACCATGGATGCGGACAAGACAGTAACGGCCAACTTCATTCAGTTGCCTCCGGCGCCGGGTGAAGTGACCGCCGCCTCCCTGGGCTACTCCGGCGCGCTTCAGGCGTACGGACCGGTGAACATTTTCGGCTTCCCCTCCTATGTGACCGATTCCAACGGACTGTCCCTGGTGCATGGGGTGAATATCAACGATCCCCTGACGCCGGAAGCGCTGGCGAATCCCAACGACCCGGCCTTTGATCCCACCCTGCTGCCCGATCCCTTTGCGCCGCTGGATGTCACGACAGGGAATTTCTTCGAGGAATCGTTCTATTTCTCCGCCGCTGCTCAGGTGGCCACAGCAACCGGTACCGCCGATCTGGCCGTTGCCGGGGGCGAGGCGGTCTTCTTTACCCCGGACTTTTCGGTGCAGGATGGTTTTCAGACCCTGTTTAATCGGCTCCGCATTCGGGTGGATTTGCCGGAGTTCTCCGGGGAGACCCGCACTTACGTGGTGACCCATCCCTATGGAGTGGAGACTTTCCAGGTGACTTCCGGGGGGAGGCGGGCGATTAACCACACCGTTGACAGCGCGGTGGAAGTGGGCTTCAACTCCATTCTGGACGGCAGCTGGGCGCCCATCGATCCCTTCCTGGTCTGGACGGGGAATCAGGCGCCGCCGGGATATGTGGGCGATCCCAACTTTGATCATACGGTGACCGGCAGTCCCTACGGAACCAATTTCTTCCGCATCGAGGGGCCGGACATCGGCGGGCCGGGGGTGAATATGGTGGAAACGGATCTGTTCTCCATCTCCGGAAAGCTCCTCACCGCGCCGGCCAACGGCGCCATGACCGGTGGAGGTGCGCCTCCGGCATTGGAAGCGGGAGAAAGCAGCGGTGTGCCTCAGGAGTATGGGTTGCACCAGAACTATCCCAACCCGTTCAATCCCGTCACCACCATCCGCTATGCGCTGCCGGAAGAGCAGCGGGTACGCCTGGCGGTCTACAATATGTTGGGACAGCAGGTGGCGGTAATTGTGGATGAACGGCAGCCGGCCGGTTACCATCAGGTGCAATTCGATGGGCGGGATCTGGCCAGCGGCATCTATCTCTACAAACTGGAAGCGGGAAGTTTTGTCGGTGTGAAAAAGTTGATTCTGCTCAAGTAGTACCCCGTACCCGTCCCACAGCAACACCTCAGTTGGAAAGCCTGTCAACCCCATCATGGAGGCCTGGCAGGCTTTCCGTTTTTATCGGTAGATCTCCTGCAGCCAGTGCAGGGTTTCCATGACCTCCTGGTAAGAGCGAATTTCCATGATAAAGGGAACGCCTTCCACGGCGGGATGTTTGAGGATGGGGCGATAATCCATCTTTCCGTGGGGCAAGCCCATGTGATCGTCTTCCTGCCCCAGGTTGTTGTGGGCGTGAATTTCGCCCAGATGGGGGCGGATTTTTTCCAGATAGTCGATCACATCCAGGCCGTACAGGTAGGCGTGGGCCATGTCGTACAGGGCTTTCAGATTGGGATGATCTACCTTTCGGAGAATCCTCAGATGGCTTTGGGCATCGTGGATGATATTTTCATCCCGGTCGGGAGGAAGGTTTTCCACCGCCACCACCACTCCCTTTGATTGACCATACTCGGCCAGTTCGGTTAGCGAGCGGCACAGGTGGGTTTCGGCCAGTTGCCGGTACTGCTCCTTTTGGGAGGATTGGGCAAAATCTCGCGGGAGGGTTCCGCCGTGCACCACAATGACCTCCGAGCCGAGATAGGCGGCGAGGTCGATGTATTCCCGGTAGCAGGTCACGGCGGCGTCCCGCAGGTAAGGGTTTACCGTGGCCAGATTCACATCGTACAGGGTGGTGTGCAGGGTACTCCGCAAATTGGCCTGCCGCAAAATCTCTCTGTAGTGGCGGAGGGTTTCCCGATCGGTGAAGCCGGGGAACAGGAAAGGGTGTTCTCCCCGGAATTCCACGTATTGCAGAAAAGGAAACCGGCGGGCAACCTCGCCCACGAGGGTGAATTCTTCGGGAGTATAGAAAAAGCAAGTGGCACCGAATTGTACGGCCATGATTGTTTTACTCCGATTGGTGTTGGAGTTGCCGGGCCATGCTGTGGAGGGCTTGATCAATGACCGTCTTCAAGCTTTCGCTGATGGCCCGTACCACTTCCACGGGGGTTTTCTGTCGGGTGGGGGTTTTGTGGGAGAACTCTCCTTCCCATACCAGTTCCCGGTCCTCCACCCGGTACAATTGAAAGACAATGGTCACCTGCCCAAACCAGCGATCGGCTTCGTCCCATTCTTCGAACGCTTTGATTCGGCCCTGCAGGACGTAGTCGGTGGGGATCAGGGAGGGCAGGCGCACCACCTGCCGGAACAATCCCGAGGCCCGGAGATGTTCGTACACCCGATCCTTCACCAGCCGAGGGGGTGGGGCAATCCACCGCCGGTAGTTGTAAAATTGCACTTCGTAGGGGGAACTGCGATAGACGATGCGATCCTGATCGTAGAGGACATCGGCATCGAAGCGATCCACGCCTATCACTGCCGGGAGGGGGTGGTTCAGGCTGTCCGCCGACGGGGGGGAATAGTCGATGCGGTAGTAAAACATCGGGGGAGTGCCGGCGCAGTGCAGGAGCAGCAGCATCAGCAGGCTGCCGAAGAGTTGTTTCGGGAATAGATGCATAGGCTCAGGCCGGTTCATCGGTGGTGGTTTCCGCCAGACGTTTGAGGATGGTTCGGGTTCGGGGGGTTAATTTTTGCTGAAAATCTACCCGTTTCAACATCGGCTCCGGCACCAGCTTAAACCCCAGGCTTTCTTTGGGGGAGTGCCGGATGTTCAAATAGTCGTCGAAAGAGATGGAGACGTCAAAGATATAGTAGGGGCGTTTCCCGATCTGGATGGTATTTTGATGCTCCGGTTCCTGGGCACGGATGCGGTCGGCCAGAATCCCGTTGGCCTCCTCTTCTTCCAGTTCCCGGATCAGGGCCTGCAAGGGATGTTCTCCGGGTTTTATCTTTCCCCCCAACAGTTCCAGATGATTGTGTTTGCGCTTTCCGGGAGCGTTCTTAATGGAGAACACATAATGAATCACGCCGTTGAGCTGGGTTTTTACAAACGTCTTGGCAACACCACCGGCCGTTTTCGACATATATTCCTCCGGTCTGATGCTAACGTTTCCTTCAGGTCACCGATATGATCATCGACTTCCGAAACCGATACCCTGATGATTCTCAGGTTCGATTTCTTCCTTATTGCTCTTTCGGAGAGCCGTTTCCCTAAAATAAATTGGAGATAATCCGGTATCCTCCCACCCAGGTTCCGATGACACTTCCCAGAGTCGTAAACATAAACACCAGCAGGATTCGCAACAACCGATTTTGCCACCACCGTTTGGGCACGGTGATGTCGCTGCCAATGCTCTGGAACTCTTTGACCAGCGGAGGTTGGGCATAAAACTGCACAAAGGCGGTGACGTATCCGGCGCCGATCACGGGGGTGAGGCTGGTGATGGGGGCGGCCAGAAAGGCTGCGGCCACGGTCAGGGGATGCGCCAGGGCCAGGATCGCGCCCAGGCTGCTGGGAATGCCGTTGGCCAGAATCCAGAACAGGGCGTTATCTCCGGCGACGGCGGCGCCTTTGGTCAGGCCGATGTAAATGAGCGCTCCGATGATCAGTGCAGGAATGCCCCAGCCCACCCACTTCCACACCGGGGAAACGGGGGGAATTTGCTCAATCTCGCTTAAATCCACGGGATGATGATTCTGGAGGCGCTGGACAATGCCGTTCACGTGTCCGGCGCCCACCACTGCTACCACCCGGTCTCCGGAGCACTGCCGGATTTTTTCTGCCAGATAGGTGTCTCGCTCGTCGATTAACACCGTCTTGATGGTGGGCATCATCTTGCCGATCTCGTCGATTAACTCGGTGAGCACATCCTTTCGGCGAATCTCGGCCAGTTGTTCTTCGGTTAACTCCGGTTTCTCGAATATCCCCGCCAGGGCCACCGCCAGCAGTTTCATCTTATCCCAGAAGGACATGCTGTTCCAGGTGCGCCGCAGGGTGATGCGGATGTCCCGATCACACAGGCTTACCGGGATATTGTGCTCTTCGGCCACCCGGGTGGCTTCTAACAGTTCTGTTCCCGGCATTACCCCCAATTTTTCACCTAACTTTCGCTGGTAGGCCGACAGGAGCAGGTTGATGAACAGGGTGCTCAGTTGCTTCTGGCGGATGACCGCCTTGATATCCAGATTCTGCCAGTGTTGCTTTTTCGCCAGGGCCTGAAAGCGCTGGGAATCCAGCTCCACCGCCACGCAATCGGGCTGCTCCTGCTCAATCACCTGCCGCACCAGTTCTACCGACTGCCGGGACACGTGGGCGGTGCCCACCAGGATAAATTCCCGCCCATCCCGGGTCACCGTGTGAACATCGGAAGAATATATCGGGCTGGAAAATGCAGTTGATTCCATAGGATGTATCGTGGTGTGAATTTGGTTGTGAATGATATTTTCCGACCACAAAGCATAAAATAAGACATTTTTGGGGGGATGGAAAGCCAAAAAGGGAACTATTCCGTTCGAATCGCAAGGCCGTGAAGCGTGATGCATCGGATTGTCATCCAAAAAGAAGCTTCCGGCGTAACTATTCAGGTACCCACAGAGAAGGTGCTTAGACGGCAATACCGAAGGGTTTTTCTGCGATTCCCCCTCACCCCCGGCCCCTCTCCCGGCGGGAGAGGGGAGTTTTATTCCGCCGGGGCGGAATGAGGAGAAAATGACATTTATAAAAAGTTTCATTAAACAAGAGCGTATTTCCCCATTGCCCTGA
>CAYQGB010000173.1:0-8458 GCA_964416895.1 uncultured Calditrichaceae bacterium | reverse complement strand
ACTATCTCCTTTTGGGCTTTTCCACGCCCCGGGTATCAAGTATCTTCTGGAGGAAGACGAGTATGCGAATATAATTTACATAAAAACAATTTATTATCCTGTTCATGGGTGTGGAATGACAGCTCTGACGGCACACATCCCTTAAAATACTGAAATACAAAAAATACCGCTTATGTCAAAACATCCTGGTAAAAAATGATTAATATTTCCCGTTCAAAAAGAATTTCCGGCATCGCCGAGAGTGTGGGCATTGGGTACTCACCGGGAAGCACTATCGTTGACACGGGAAAGCAAAGTATTCGCACGGATATGAAGGAATGACAAGTGGGAAATTGTTGTGCTCCATGACTGACAAAGCCAGAAACAAGTCGACCACCGGGGAGGACCAGGCGGCCGATATCGTGCTCGTTTGCCCGAATTTAGGAGATGGAGGGACGCAACGGGTTGTCACCACTTTAGCCAACTCCTGGAATCGCGCCGGGCGAAGGGTGTGCGTGATCACCATGTATCGCAAAAAGAACGAGGTCTATCAACTGGATCCCGGAGTTCGGCGCATCATCATCTATGAAACCGGCGGCGACAACGGTTCCAGGCGGAAAACCTTTCGCAGCTGGGTACGGAAAAAGTTCGCCAACACCTCTCTGATCCAATATGCCACTCTGTACAACATTCTGGAACATGTACGGGTACTTCGTCGGGCCATCAAAAAGAGTGGGGCGCCGGTGGTAGTGGCTTTCAGTCATTCGACCAATATTTATGCCATTCTGGCCTGCATCGGGTTGAAGAAAAAAGTAATTATCTCCGAGCGGAACGATCCGGCCCGCAAGGTACTGGAGCGCCCCTGGGAAATGCTTCGCCGCAAGTTGTACCGATATGCCACGCTGGTAACCGCCAACAGCCACGGTTCCCTGCAAGCCCTGGCCGCGTACGTGGATCCACACAAGCTCGCCTTCGTTCCCAATCCCCTTACTCCCTATCGCAATCATCGCAACAACTACCATGACCCCCTGTTCAAATTTCCCTTTATCTTAACCGTCGGGAGATTGCATCCTCAGAAAGCCCACGATGTACTGTTGAAGGCGTTTAGCTATCTCCCGGAGCATTTGAAGGAATGGCGTCTGGCATTCCTGGGTAAGGGGGAACTCAAGCCGACGCTCCAGAACGAAGCCCAAAGATTGGGAATTGCCGACCGGGTGGAGTGGTACGGGCAGGTGCAGGATCCTTTTCCCTTCTACAAAGCGGCGAAAATTTTTACCCTGGCGTCTCGATATGAAGGGATGTCCAATGCCCTGATGGAGGCGATGAGCTGCGGGTTACCCGTGATCGTGAGTGATGCCTGCCCCGGTTCGCTGGAACTGGTGGAGCACGAAAAGACCGGCCTGGTGGTTCCGGTCGATGATCCCCGGGCCCTGGCGGAGGCCATCACCCGGTTGGCGGAAGACCCGGCCCTTCGCAAGCGTCTGGGAAAGGCCGCCCAACAGCGGGTAGCCGATTTTGAGGTCTCCAAAGCCCTGGCAGCCTGGGAACAGACCATCGGCCTGAAAGCGCCCGATGAATAAGTCGGTTTTCTCTCCCCACCACCGGTTCCGGTTAAACGCCTCCGGGAGACAGAATATCATATCGGAAACCTTTCCATGACCGAACATTTGAGACAGCGCATCGCCCACCTGTGGGGCTTGCTGACCTGGCTGGGGCGGGATGCCCTGTGGCGTTTCCGCAAGCCGGTTTTGACCGTGGTAGCCGGTAACGCCGCGGGATTGTTCTGCGAATTTGCCGCTTACAAGGTGCTTTTCCACTACGCCCGGGCCGTGGAGCAGGACAACCTGATCGAAATTATGGGCATTACCCTGTGGCATCCCACCTCGCCGCAAGCGCTGATTCTCACCGCGATGGCCACGCTGGTGCTGCTGGGGCTATCGGGGGTGTTCATTTACGCTGCCGGAAAGACCACGATTTTGCTATGGCGCATGTATCAGGAATTTTGCACCGAGCGCGCCTACGCCCTGGTCAGTTACCTGCCTCATCCGGCCTGTGAGCTGGCCAATCAGTATCTGTCGCTGACGGCGCTGGCAAAGTTAGGGAGGCGCCAGGCGCACTATTGTGGGCGATTGGTACGGCTGGCCGCCCGAATGCTGCTGCCGGTGGGGCGAATGCTGATCAGCGGGGCGGTGCTGTTTATCATCAACCCCCTGTTTTCGGGGATCATCTTTTTGTTGCTCTGTGCCGCGCAAATTTTCCTCCACCGCAACAACATGGCCGCAGCTCAGGCATCCCATCGGTTTGAGCGCCATTCTCCGGAAGCCTCCCGACAGCGGGAACGTTTTCTGAAGGCCATCTGGCTCTCCGCTGCTCAGCTCACCCCGGATGCCCCGCTTATCCGGGGAATATTTTCCAGCAAGCCGGTGCGCAAATACCAGGATGCGTATTTTGGCCGGTTCATTTCTATCGAAAAAACCCGGCTGCTGCTCAACTCCCTGACTTCCGTCTCCATCGTGCTCATCCTGATTATCGCCGGGGTGGGGGCAATTTCCGGGGCCTGGTCGTGGAGTATCTTTCTGGCCTACCTGGTGGCGTTGCGCTATTTTCTGCGCAGCCTGATGGCCGTCGGCGCGGGCGTCACCCGGGGAAGCCGTTTTTATCCCCAGGTCAATGAATACTACCGGTTCGTGCGGGATGCCCAAAAGGCATCGGAAGCGCCGTCCTCTCCGCAACGGTTTTCTCGCATTTCGATTCGGATTCCCTCATTGATGGGCGACGACCGGCACTTGATCCTGCATTCGGGCCAGGTAGTGGGGCTGCTCCATCCGGGAGCCATCCATCGGGGCCTGGTGAAGCTTCTGTGGCAAGCAATGGAGCCGACTCCCCCCTTCACCGGCAGCCCGTTCTGGTTTCTCAATGAGCCGCCTCCGGAGCAACTGACTTTACGGGAATGGCTGGGATTGCCCAAATCACTGGAGGAGGAAAAATTTCGTGAGCTTCTGGTTCATACTGCCAGCGGAGGAAACGGGAAGCTTCGCGCCATCCCCCTGGCCCTGGATAGTTCCGCGGCAGAGAGTGTTTCCCTCCCGGAGCATCAACCGATACTCCCCCTGCTAAAGCTCACCGCGGCCCTGTACTCCGGGCGACCGATAATTCTTTTCCCGGAGCAAGACTGGCATGCTCTGCTCCGGTGCGGCTGTACCGCTTTACTGGAACAGTTGCGGGAACGGTTGGTGATCCTGGTAAGTTCGGATATGCTTTCCCGGGACGTGGCCGACGCCCATACGGTGCTCCTGTTATCCCGGGAGAAAGAATTGTACGGCTGGGCGACTCAGGGATGGTTGATCGCGCATCCGGAGGTGTGGCAGGAGTTCCGCCGGGAATACGCCCGGCAGAAGGCAAGGGTATCCGGCTTCATAGATGAGGATGACGATGACGAGGATGATGATTTGTGATATAGTGCTACCTTATGCTCAAAGTCGAGAAGGGGAGTACAGGAAATTCCGGGCGCGCTTCAGCCACCTGGCGGTGTAGGGATTCTCAAACCGCCGGTGGAGGGACTCAATATCCCCATAGTAACGCTCGGCCAGCATCCGGGCCAGATGATCCGGAATTGGGGGGTAGGTTCGGGCGTTGTGCTTTTGGGCCACCTGAGGCGGTACGTAACGGTCCTCGGCTTCCACGCCTAAAAAGCGATATATGTCTTTCAGATATCCTGCCGGATCCTCCCGCAACTTATCAAAAAATCCCACAAAAATCTGCTCCGAAGGAAAATAAGTTTCCCATCGGCGCAAAACTTCCGGATATTGGGAATTGAGGTTAGCATTTCTCCGATTCAAAAACGCCTGCAGTTCCATTTCCGGAACGTTCAGGAGGTTATCGTAGCCTCGATTGCTGAAATGCATGGCCGCCTGCGACCACAACCGTTCGATGGGATCCCGCAGCAGATAAATGATTTTCACCCCGGGCATCAGGGAATGAATTCGAGCCACCACGGCCTCATCCAGACGGGCGTAGGCCGGGGTAACTTCTCCGGCGACCTGTCCGGGGCCGGGAGTAAACAGGGAGGCATACCACTTATCGGTACGGGGAAAAAAGAACAGGCGCAAGAACCATCTCAGATGTTGCTCCTCGTGAATATTGCGTAAATTATACAGGCGATATTTGGCCAAGCTTCGCCACCGCTCATTTCGCCGATGGGTACTGAAGGCCCGGAAAATCAGGGGCGTTCGAGAAGGCTCGTTGAAATACCGCAGGGCTTTGATAGGAGGCGTCCAGATGCGGGGATGGTAGGGCAAATTCCGACTCAACCAGGTGGTACCCGCCTTTTGGGCCCCGATGCACAGAAAATCAGGAAACATTCCGCTTCACTCCCGGAGATGATGAAAACTTTTCTGTTCGCTTTGTCATCCTCATCAAGAACTGCGGCGATTATACGAATAACTTTAGCGCCCCTTGCACAACCAGCGCACAAAATCGGAGCAAAAGTTTGGAAATGAACCCGCAACCGATCATCATCTACATCACCAGCCGGGGGCACAGCGGCTCCACCCTGCTGGATCTCCTCATCAGTTCCCACAGCCGGGTCACCACCGTGGGAGAGTTAAAAGTGCTCTCGTACTTTCACGGACACCAGCGACGGTTGCAAATTCTCCATGAACGCAAGTGCGTGTGCGGGGCGCCCACCAAATTTGAGTGCCGGTTCTGGTCGGCGGTGGATGCCCATCTTCGGCGCCATGCCGGCCTGGATTTGACCACGGTGGATGTGTGCAGTGAGGATCCGGAAACATTCCGTACCCACAACCTGGCCGTCTTCCGGGCGGTTATGGAAATTACCGGAACCCCCTATATCGTGGATTCTTCCAAAACCCTGGATCGGTTGAAAAAACTGATCGCTGCGGAAGCGTTTGACGTGCGTCCCATTCATCTAATTCGCAGCCCTCACGGGGTGGTCTATTCCAACATGAAGAAAGGGCGAAGCTGGCTTTATCATACCCGGAACTATCTTATCGCCATGATGCGTACCCTGGAACTGCTTTCCCGATACGAGCATTTTACGGTGCATTACGAGACCCTGTGCCGACACCCTCGTCAGACGATTTCCGGGGTGATGCACTGGTTGGGGCTGGAATTTGAAGAGCGTCAACTGGATTGGGCAGCCCACGAGCATCACAACATCGCCGGCAACCGGATGCGCTATTCGGGAAGCAGCGAGATCCGCCTGGATGAAACCTGGAAATCCCACCTTAATCCTTTTCAGAAGGCGGCCATCAGCCTGATTACCCTGCCCACCCGGAACTCCGGGCGCTGGCTGTTTCCGTTGTGGGTGTACCCCATGTCTTTTATTCGCCCCGGCCGCTGATCCCTACCGATCTTGCCTTTTTGCGAGCGGCAAAGCGGCTCACCCACCGGGGAATTCGGCCCCGGCATCTCCCCATCCGGATTCCTTTGCCACCCGCTTCAGCAACTGGTAAAATCGCCCCAGAGGAAACCCCACCACGTTGAAGTAGCACCCCTCCACTTTCTGCACAAACAATCCGGCCAATCCCTGAATGCCATACGCTCCGGCTTTGTCGAACGGCTCGCCGGAATCCAGATAGGCCTCGATTTCCCTCTCCGACATGGGGTAAAAGGTTACCCGGGTGACCTCGTGATCGACAACCTCCCGATCATCGACCTTCAGGCACAGGCCGGTAATCACTTCGTGGGTCTTGCCGCTCAGGCGTTGCAGCATCGCCAGCGCCTCTTCCCGATTGCCGGGCTTCTCAAAGATGTCTCCTCCCTCAACCACCACGGTATCCGCAGCGATGATCAAATCCGCCGATACCCGCTCCCCCACCCATACGGCTTTGTTTCGGGCGTTGTGGCGCACAAAATCCACCGCATCGGTGTACGAAGGAGGCACCTCCTGTATTTTTGCCGGATAAATCTCGAAATGCAACCCCATTTGCCGCAACATGTCAATGCGCCGGGGAGACTCGCTGGCCAGCACCAGTTTCCGATCTTGCAATGGTAAAAGTTCGCCGAGAAAAGACCTCGCCATGTCGGTTTCCTTCTGTTGGTTCAGCCGCCTTTCAATCTCCGATTCCCCGTGTCTCCGATGCATCAGATTTATCTTATACTTCCCGTAAAGGGGTTTGCAAACACTTTTATTTTTCTCGTATCCCCCGAAGTTTCCTCCCCATCCAACTTACCTGAGGGATAAATATCCCGATGATATGCCGGGGAAAGAAACGTGACAAAAATCATATTTTTTACTAATCGCTGTCATGGAAAAAGCTTATTTAATGTATGATTTTTGAGTGGCTCTAAAAGAGCAGAAGTCCGCTAAACCCATCACCAAACAACGGAGGTATGGCTGCATGAAGCAATTCCCCAGCACGATTGCGATGATGAGCATGTTGGCAATGGCCGTTCTGCTGTATGCCTGCGGCGGCGGTGAAAAGCCCCAGGAGCAGGCCGCGGCACAAACGCCTGCGGTTTCCCGGGAGGCCAGCCCGGCCACAAATCTCGTGGGCGACGCCACCCGGGGGCAGTCGCTGTATCTTCAGAGCTGTTCTGCCTGCCACGGAGCCGATGCTAAAGGGCTTCAGGGGCTGGGTAAGAACCTGGTCACCAGCGAATTTGTGAAGAAGCTCAGCGACGCCGAACTGCTGGACTATGTCAAGAAAGGGCGCGCGGTGGATGATCCGCTGAATACCACCGGCATCCCCATGCCCCCCAAAGGCGGCAACCCGGCCCTGACCGACCAGCAAATCATGGACATCATCGCGTATTTGCGGTCCATACACCAATAGGCCCACATCGGGCAGGATCGGAGGCAAATTTTAAACAGGCGGGTGGGGTCATGGAAACGTTACATAACCGATTGGCGCAACATCCCTTTTTAACCGATGTTGCCGAGAACCTTCTGGAACTCCTCGTTCCCCACACTCAGGAAGCCGCTTACCAACCGGAGGCGTTCGTATTTCATCGGGGGGAAAAAGCAGCCCATTTCTATCTTATTGAGCGGGGGAAAGTGGTGGTCAAAATGACCCCGATTCACCGAAGTGACATCAATATTCAGACGGTGGAAGGGGGAGACGTACTGGGATTATCCTGGCTGGTGCCTCCTTTTCGGTGGCAATTCGATGCTCAGGCTCAGGAACATACCACCGCTCTGGTTTTAGACGGGGAATGGTTACGCGCCGAATTTGAGCGGAACCATGAATTAGGCTATGAAATCGTGAAAAGGCTGTTTCAAACCCTGGCCCGGCGACTGGAAGCCACCCGGCAACAGTTCTGGGCCTTTTACAAAATGCATTACGTTCTGAAACATTAAACAACCTATCCTCACGGGGAGGTGATCTCATGGCAACTTCAGCAAAACCCCGGATAGTGGTGTTGGGAGGCGGATTTGGAGGTCTGGAGGCGGCTTTTTATCTGCGGATGCGCGCGAGGGATCGCGCCGACATTACCTTGATTTCCGATCGAGATTACTTTCTGTTCAAACCCAATACCATTTACATCCCCTTTGGAATGGATCCCCAGAAATTGATGTTCGGTCTTCAAAAACCGGCCCTCAAAAAGGGGATCCACTTTATGGAAGGAACGGTCAAGGAGATCGACCCGGATACCAGGCGGGTTCTGATAAACGGCGGTTCTGTGCCCTACGATTTTCTGATTGTGGCCACGGGAGCAGGGATGCGGGCCGAAGAAGTGCCCGGTCTGGCCCAGCATGCCCACACGATCTGGACGGTGGAGGAAATGCTTCAACTGCGCCGGGCCCTGCAACAGTTGCTCGAGGACACCCGGTCCCGCAAACATCGTCAGGTGCTGTTTCTGGTACCCCCCAACAACAAATGCTCCGGCCCGCTGTATGAGATCGTGTTCATGCTGGATAGCTGGTTACGAAAGCAGGGGGTGCGGGAACAGGTAAGCATCACCTGGAGTACGTATGAAAATTCCTTCATCCAGGCGTTTGGCCCCCGTCTCCACGAAGTGGTCGGCGAAGAATTCGACCGCCGGGGCATTACCGGATACACTCAGTACGTGGTGGAGAAAGTGGATCGGGAAGAGGTGGTGTACCAGAACGGCAAGCGGCTGCCTTACGACCTGCTGATCTCTTTTCCGCCCTATGTGGCGGCGAAGGCCTTCACCGGCCTGCCCATCGATGACCGGGGCTTCATCTCCACGGTGCTGGAAACCCGCCAGGTAACCGGATATCCGAACATCTACGCCGTGGGAGATACGGGAGATTTTCCGGTAAAGCAGGCCTTTCTGGCGTTTTTGCAGGCGGATGCCGCTGCCGAGCATCTGGCCGCTACCATTCTGGGCACGCAGCCGACCCTGAAATTTGAGCCGACCAGCATGTGCGTCATGGAACAGTTCGACAAAGCCACTTTCGCTCAGGTGCCCCTGCGCCTGACCGGAGATCCGCAGCGGCCCATCGAAGTGCGGCCGGATGCCAACGGTACTTACCGGGTCGGTTCCTCGCCCC
>CAYQGB010000172.1:0-8519 GCA_964416895.1 uncultured Calditrichaceae bacterium | reverse complement strand
TTCCGCCCCGGCGGAATCAGTGTGACAGGGAGTTATTGGCTTTGCTGAATAGTAACAAAAAATGTATAAATACTACAGGAATGACCTCCATGAAACAATTCTGGATTGTCTCTCTTTTTGGAGCGGTAATGCTCCTTTCATGTCAGAAAGAAAAAACGCCCTCCATCGTTGCCCCGCCGCCACCGCCGCCACCTCCGGCGCTGAAGCTGCTCGGTCACCTGCCCCTGCCCTTCTTTGATTTCGTCACCGATGTATGGGGCTATTCCACCGGTGGCCGGGAGTACGCCCTTGTGGGCGGGCACCAGGCCGGTTTTGCCATCGTGGATGTGACCGATCCCGCCGCACCGGAGGTAACCGCCGTGGTCGATAGCGTTCCCGGATTCGACGTGAAGGTGTGGCAGCACTATGCATACGGAGTCAACGGCAGCAACATCGGCGAGGGGGTTATCGTGGATATCGCCGATCCTGCAAATCCGCAGATCGTGGGCAGCTTTCCCTCCGCCCATAACATTTTCATCCGGGAAGACGGCTACCTGTTCGCCGAATTCCGGGGGCTGAAGATCTACGACCTCAATCCCGATCCCACCGCTCCGGTATTGCTGTGGAGCGGCGGCACCGAGGGGCACGACGCCACGGTGATCGGCAACACGCTGTATGATTTCCACGGGCGGCGGGGAACCCATATTTACGATGTGACCACCATCGAATTGCCCGAATTGCTGACCAGCATCCAGGATCCCACCATCGCCTATCATCACAGCGGCTGGCCCACCCCCGACGGTCGATACCTGTTCATCTGCGACGAGCTGGCCACCCCGGCCACTTCCGACATCACCGTGTGGGCCATCGGCGATTTGATGAATCCCACCCGGGTGGGAGGATTCTCTGATCAGGGGAGCCGGGTGCACAATCTGTATATCATCGGGAAATACGCCATCGTTTCCTACTACACCGCCGGGTTGCGCATTCTGGATATTTCCGATCCCACTCATCCGGAGGAAGCGCATCACTACGACACCAGTTCCCTGACCGGGGAGGGTTTCCACGGCGCTTTCGGCGCGTATCCGTTCACGGGAAAAAAGCTGATTTACGTCAGTGACATTGAGGAGGGGCTGTATGTGTTCCGGTTTGAGGGAATATAGCCGATGCCCCGCGAGGGGGCTTTCGTATCACCGGCAGCAATTTTTATGATCTGCGCCGTTTTCCTATTCCCCCTGACCTGTCATTTCCCCCCTGTCTTTCACAGGATCGCGATTTTTACCGGGCAGTGATCATCTCCCTCGCCGCCGGGCCTTTGTTGAACAGGAGATCCACCACCGAAAGTTGGGGAACGCAGGCGCCAAACGGCTGTGGATGCAGGGGAAGAGGAGACTCCACAAATTCCAGCCCCAGCCCGGCCTCGGAGAAGGCGGAGGCATCCAGGAAAGCGGCGTGCTCCGGAGGGGCGAGGTAGGTATCGGCGGAGAGGCGTTGCAGCATCTCCACAATCCGCCGGGTGGCGCCGGGGCCTAACTCCAGTTCCGAAGCCATCTGCAAGGGCGTGGCGATGCCCAGCACCCCCCGCAAGTGGTGAAGCATTTCCAGATTCAAATCCACCAGAAAGCGCCACTCCCGATCATACACTTTTTGGAAAAAATCGGCATAGTAATCGAAGTAGGGCGCATAGCGGTAATTGAGATACAGGCTTCTCCAGTGCTTCTTTCGCCAGTGGCGGGAGGTGTCGATGCGCACATCCCGGATGAGTTGAGGGCCTTTCCCCTTGCGCAGGATGGGCACGGTCAGGATTTGAACCCCGTCGGGGCGGTGGATTCGGCAGCGGTTAACCATTCCGGAGGAACTCATCACAATATCATCGGCGATGACAAACCGATCCGCCCGGGCCATCCGATAAAAATAGCCTGCTTCGGGAAGATAATCCGGCGTCTGGGAGGCCACTTTCACCTTAGAAATTCTCCCGCTCTTGCATTTTTTGAACGACTTCCGTATACTCTTCGTAACCCAGAAAATTGAAAGCAGTGAATCGGCCGGATGGGTGAATATTCCCTCCGGTAACGTATGGAGTCTATTGGTGTTGCGGTTTTTCCTTCCTGAAGCATAACACGTTTCAATTTATCACAAACCGAAAGGGGATGCCATGAATTTATGGGGCAATCTTTTCGTGCGGTGGGTTTTTGTCGCTGCGGTGATGTTAAGCGTCACCGAACTGTGGGCCGGCGGAGGGGATATTCCCAAATTCGGCAAGGTCTCCAGAGAAGAGCTGGAGATGACCTCCCTCCCGGAAGCGCCGGAGGCCAATGCGGTGTTCCTGTTTGACGTGGGGGAGCAGGAAATTATTCTGGAAGATAACCGGTTTAAGGATCGGCTGAAACGCCATGTGCGCATCAAAATCCTCACCGAACAGGGAAAAGACGACGAGAGCATTACCCATGTGCGGATCCCATACTGGAAAGACGACGATGTGCGGAATCTGCGGGCGCATACCATATTGCCCAACGGCAAGAAAATCAAGGTAAACAAAAAGGATATTTTTGAAGAGGAATCCGGAAACTGGCGGGCCAAGGTGTTCACCTTTCCCGGGGTGGAAGTGGGCGCCATTCTGGAATGTGAATATGTGCTGGTTTCCCCGAACGTGTATTTTTTATGGCCCTGGTATTTTCAAAATGTGGAATTTACCAAAATCAGTCAGTACTCGGTGACCACCTTTCCCGGTTTTGCTTACACCGTTTTCTACCGTAACACCGCGGAACTGGAGCCGGAAACCGAAATCATTCGTCGTCCGGGGATCAATCAAAAGCTAACCCGGTACACCTGGCGATTGGAGGATTTGCCGCCGATCCGGAAAGAACCGTACATGAGAACCCTGAATGACTATCGCAAAGCCCTTCGGTTTCAGTTGATTTCTTATAAAGACCCCTATCAATATGTGGAATTTATTCAATCATGGGAAGATCTGGTCAAAGAACAGCGGGACGCTTATAAAGAGCATCTGGAAGTTGACGGGGAGCTTAAACAGCTGGCCGCCGAGATTGCCCCGGATACCCTGGACAAAAAGGAGCGGGTGAAGCGCCTGTATGAGTATGTGCGGGATGAGATCGAAACCACCGAACGGGGCGGCAAATATCCCGGCAAGAAAGCCAGAAAAGTTCTGGCGGAGCGCAAAGGTACCGGGGCGGAGAAAAATTTCCTGCTCATCAACCTGCTCAATGCCGCCGGAATACCCGCCGATCCCGTGATCATCAGCACCTGGGATAACGGGCGAATCTGGGAAAACTCCCCCTATCTGCATCAGTTCAATTACGTTCTGGTGTACGCCCGGGCCGGCCTCCGACCTGTGTTGCTGGATACCCGGGACAAATATTGCCCGTTTGGTTTGCTGCCGGAAAGCGATCTGGGGGATAAAGGGTTGTTAATTACCGAGGCCTCGAAAAAAGCCGGTTTTGTTAACATTCCCATCCCCCGGCAATTGAATATGCTCCATTGCCGCACCGAAGCCTCCCTCTCCCCCACGGGGGATTTAACCGCTTCTACGGTCATGCGTTTTGAAAACTATCGGGCCATGCGCGCCCGGCGGATGATTGCCAAATCCGGGGTGGAAGATGTGGTCAAAAATATCCTGAAAGAAATACTGGGAGAGGTGCAAATCGACACGGCTTACGCCGAGGGCATGGAAAAAGTGGATGAGCCGTTGCGGGTGGTGGTGCAATTTCGGGTTCCCGAATATGCTCAGGTGGTCAACGAGATGATCTATGCCTCCCTGCCCCTGATCAATCGCTATACAGAAAACCCCTTTAAACGGGAAACCCGTTATTTTCCGGTAGAATTCCCCTATGCCGAGGCCACCGCGGATGATATTATGCTTACCCTGCCCGAAGGGTATCAGGTCATGGAACTCCCCAAACCGGCAAGGATTCAGCAGCAGGGGATTTCGCTCATGTGTACCTGTTCACCTCAGGAAGGGGGAGTTTCCATCAAGCGGATGTTTCGGCGAACCAAGTCGGTTTTCTCTCCCCGGGAATATTCCGCGCTCCGAAAGTTTTTTGATCTGGCGGTGAACGCCGATCAGGCCCAAATAGTGCTGGGGCGTCAGGCCGCCGCCGCGGGAAAATAATCGTGTTCCGCAATCCTTCTCCCCGGCAGGCTCCAAAAAGGAATGTCCGCCGGGGAGAAAAACAGCCATCAATTGAACGGTTGGTCTTCGGAGGGGATGATGAAATCTCCCGGATGGTTATCCTGTATCCTGATGCTCATCGCGCTGGGCATCTCCGGGCAGTTCGGGCTTTCCGGTACCGCTGCGGCGCAGGCCCCGGATTCAACCCTGTGGCCGGAACCGGTGGATGCCCTGGTGTTGCTGGATGAGAGTGAGTTCCGGGTGGAAAGCTATACCCGGGCCGGACTGCGGGTTCATCGGAAAGTTCTGGTGCTGAATGAAAACGGGCGGGAATACGGGAAGATCGTCGTGGTGGAAGGCGATCTGTATGATTGCAAATCCATCCACGGGCGGGTGCTGGATGCGGCCGGCAACGAAGTGTACCGGTTGAAGCCCGAAGACATTACCCGTTCCTCCCTCTCCGATGGAAGCACCCTGGCCAGCGGCGAAACCGCTCAACACTTTTACCTGAGCTGGAATGCCTTTCCGTATACGATAGAGTATGACTACGAACTGGAATACTCCACCCTGTTTTTATGGCCGGATTGGTATCCCCAGAAAGATATTCCCGTGCTCCGCTCCGTTTACACCCTGGTGCTGGACACGCCGGTGGAGTACAAAACCCATTCCATCGGTCTGGAAGTGGAGCCGCAAGTGCTGGAAAGTGGCCGGAAAATCCGCTGGGAATTGACCGGGATTGCCCCCCGGATCAAGGAGTATCGGATGCCCCCGGAGCACAACATCCAGAAAGCGCTGCTGTTTGCTCCGCTGGTTTTCACTCTGGGGGAATACACCGGCTCCTGCGCCAGCTGGGATGATTTCGCCCGCTGGTATGCCGCCCTGGCGAAGGATCGCTATCAGTTGCCCCCGGAAGCGATTGCTCAGGTGCAGCAACTGATCCGCCCGGAAGATTCTCCCCGGGAAAAAGTGCGGAAGATTTACGCCTTTTTGCAGAATTATACCCGGTATGTGGCCATTGAACTGGGCGTGGGAGGCTGGCAACCCTATCCGGCCTCCTGGGTGTACGAAAAAAAATACGGGGATTGCAAAGACCTGGCCACCTTTCTGGGCGGCATGTTACGGGTGGCAGGGGTGCCTGCCCATCCGGTGCTCCTGTTAACCCGAAATAGAGGCCTGACCCTCCCGGAATTTCCTTCTAATCAATTTAACCATGCCATTCTCTGCGTTCCCCTGGAGGGGGATACCCTGTGGCTGGACGGCACGGTGGATTATGTACCCGCCGGGGAGTTGCCCTACACCGATGAAGGGTGCAACGTACTGGTGGTTACCGAAAACGGAGGAAAAATGGTGCGAACCCCGGTGAGCCGGGCGGAGGATAATGCCTGGGTAAGCCGGGTGGAGGCGCGTCTGACTTCCCTGGGAGTGTTCAGCTTTTCCGGAACGGTGCGCATCACCGGTGAACAGGCCTACTGGTGCCGAAATAACATCCTCGCCCGCACCGGAAAAGAGCGTAAACAGTGGATTCAGGGGCTGGTGGATTTTCCCAACGCCGCGTTTTCTACCTATCGGCTCATCAATCTGGAGGAGCATGTGGAACAGCCCCTGGAAATCACCTTTGAGGGGCGGATCACCAATTTTGCCCGGATCACCGGACGGCGGATGTTTGTCAGCCCTGCCATAATGAACCGGTATCCCCCCTCCGCCGTCCCCGAAGAAGACGACGACCGCCAATTCCCGGTGTTTTATCGGTACCCGTTTTCCAACGTGGATTCCGTGGAAATCCGGCTTCCCATCGGTTACCGGCTGGAAGCAGCCCCGGAGCCGGTGGAACTGGAAACCGATTTCGGTTATTTCCGCACCGGGTATGATCTGAAAGGGAGACAGTTGACCTACCTGCGGGTTCTGGAAATTCGGCGGCGGGAAATTCCTCCTGAGCAGTTCGGGGAGTACCGGGAGTTCATTCGCAAGGTATGCAAAGCGGACAATGCCAGTTTTGTGTTCAAAAAATAGCCTCGTTTTGACCCTCCGATGGTTCCCCGCTTTTCTCCCCGTAAGGGCATGACCGCAACGGAAAAAGTATATCCCTGATCCTCTCACGGCCTTTTCGGAAAATTGAAGGGTTGCTCCATTACCTGTTCCGGGGTATCTTGTGGCGGAAACAATCGGAGGTACAGGAGCACCATGGGACGGTTTGAAGGCAAGACGGTAATCGTTACCGGGGCCGGTGGGGGGATCGGCCGGTGTCATGCACTGGCCTTTGCCCGGGAAGGGGCCAATGTGGTGGTCAACGATCTGGGCGTTACCCGCGAGGGCGCCCGGGCCGGCCAACCCCTGGCGGAGGGGGTGGTGGAGGAGATTCGGCGGCAGGGCGGCCGGGCGGTGGCCGACATGCATTCGGTGGCCGAACGGGAGGGCGCCGAAGGTATCCTCCACACCGCGCTGGAGGCCTTCGGTCGGGTGGATGTACTGGTGAACAACGCCGGCATCCTCCGGGATCGCACCATCCTGAAGATGAGCGATGAGGAATGGGATGCGGTGATTGCCGTGCACCTGCGGGGCACCTTTCTGTGCACTCAGGTGGTGGCCCGGCAACTGGTGGAGCAGGGAGAAGGGGGCGCAATCATCAACACGTCTTCCACCTCGGGCCTGTGGGGAAATTTCGGTCAGGCCAATTACGGCGCGGCCAAGGCCGGTATTGCCGGGTTCACCTTTACCGCGGCCCTGGAGTTTGCCCGATACGGCATCCGGGTGAACGCCATCGTACCGGTGGCCAAAACCCGCATGACCGAGGACATCTCCTCCGTGCCGGAAGCACTGAAGCCGGAGCATATCTCCCCGCTGGTGTTGTATCTGGCCTCGGATCTGGCGAAGGGGGTCACCGGGCGGATTTTCGGCATTTACGGGGGGCAGGTGCAGGAATACTACCTCGAGACCACCCCGGGGGTGAGGAAGGAGGGCGGCGAACCGTGGACGCCGGAGGAGCTGGCCCATCGCTGGCGGGAGATCACCGCCCGGCGGATGGTTCCGGCTACTCCGGAGGAACTGGCCGCTCTGGAGCGCCTGTTCACCAGGGTGTTCCCCGCCGCTTTCGTGCCGGAGCAGGCCGCCGATCTGGACGCCTGCATCCACTTCTACATCTGGAACGGCCCGGATTATACCGTGACCATCCATCGGGGGCGGTATGCTGCCCGGCAGGGGCTGGAAGGCCAGGCCGACGCCATCGTGGAGGGGGAGGCCAAAACCATCCACGATGTGTTCTCAGGGCTGGCCGATGCCCGGGAAGCCTTCTGGAAAGGCCGACTCAAGCTCATCAATGCCCCGGTGGTGCAGCGGTTTCAGCAGGCCCTACGGGTAAAGATGAAAGATTAAAGAAGAGAAGATTAAAGAGGAAACCCGTGGTGTTGGTTATTTTCATGGGGGATTCAGGTATTGGGGTATTCGGATATTGGGATATTCGGGTATCAGGGGTAAGCTAATTGAATAGCTGACCAACAACCCAATATCCTAATATCCTTCTACAACGCAATACGCAATACGCAATACGCATTGGGAGAACTTATGCGCATCGACAAGCTGTTTCGCCTGGATGGCAAGGTCGCCATCGTGACCGGAGCCAGCAAGGGCATCGGGGAAGCCATCGCCCGGGGGCTGGCGGAGTTCGGCGCTTCGGTGGTGGTGAGCAGCCGCAAGCAGGAGGCGGTGGAAGCAGTGGCGGAACGTTTTCGCCGGGATGGCCTGGACGCCACCGCCGTGGCCTGTCATATGGGCGATGGAAATCAGATCGCCGCCCTGGTGGAAAAAACCGTGGAGAACTACGGCGGGGTGGATATTCTGGTGAACAACGCGGCCATCAATCCGGTGTACGGCCCCATTCAGGATGCCGAAGAAACGCTGTTTGACAAGATCATGGGCGTCAACCTCAAGGGGCCGTTTGAGTTATGCCGCCGGGTGTATCCGGTTATGAAACAGCGGGGCGGTGGTTCCATCATCAACATCAGTTCCGTGGCCGGGGTGAAGCCCGACGCCGGATTGGGGCTGTACAGCATCAGCAAGGCCGGACTGATTAGCCTGACTCAGGTGCTGGCCAAAGAGTGGGGCAAAGACGGCATCCGGGCCAACGTCATCTGCCCCGGGCTGATCCAGACCAAATTCAGCGCCGCCCTGTGGCAGAATGAGGCCCTGGTCAAATTCCTGGAGCAGTATCTTCCCCTGCATCGCATCGGGCAGGCCGATGAAATCGCCGGGCTGGCGGTATATCTGGCCTCCCCCGCTTCCAGCTACTGCACCGGAGCCATCTTCTTTGCCGATGGGGGACAGATGATTATGTGATGGATTCAGGACGTGGGAGAATTTGTAAGCACGCTCAACAATAAGCAACTGTAAACATGGAAGTTAAGCGAGCGTATTGCGT
>CAYQGB010000171.1:5410-8691 GCA_964416895.1 uncultured Calditrichaceae bacterium | reverse complement strand
CCCTTCCCTCTCCCGCAGCTGCGGGAGAGGGAAGGGGAGGGTGCCCCGCCGCGGCGAGGTAAAACGTGAATTTTCTTCCGATTACGTTTCACGCATGACGTTTCACGAGGGTTAGCCAAACTTCTGAGCTTACGGTTACCTCCTTGCAATGTATAAAACGCAAAATATGATGAAGAATTCACGTTTCACGTTTCACGCAAGGACAAGAGACATCCAAGATTTTTAAGGACTTGAAAAGACCATGCATACACTGCGGGATTATCTGGATGCCAAAATCTCCGCCGGGAAGAAACTTCTTTCTATTTATCTGACGGCGGGCTATCCCACTCCGGAAGCGACCCTGCCGCTGCTGGAAGCCATCGCCCAAGGGGGAGCGGATCTCATCGAATTGGGGGTGCCTTTCAGCGATCCCCTGGCCGACGGGCCGACCATCCAGCAGGCCTCCCAGATTGCACTGAAAAACGGCATGACCGTCGCCGGTGCCCTGAACCTGTTGAAGGAGTTCCGGCGCCGGCATTCCCTGCCGGTGCTGTTGATGGGCTACGCCAACCCGTTTATGCAGTTCGGATGGGAGCGACTGGTGGCCGAAGCGGCGAAAGCCGGGGCGGCCGGCTTTATTGTGCCCGATTTACCTCCGGAGGAGAGCGATTTTCTGCACCGCCTGCTGAAGCCTCACCGGCTGACGCTGGTATATCTGGCGGCCCCCAACACACCCACGGAACGATTGCAACGCATTGATCGGCTTACCGGGGGGTTTATCTACGCCGTGTCGTTGACCGGTGTAACCGGGGCCAGGGAGCAGTTACCCCCGGAGACGGAGGAATTTCTGATCCGGCTGCGGCAGGTCAGCGGCCATCCCCTGCTGGTGGGCTTTGGCATCTCCGGGCCGGAGAGCGCCGCCCGCCTGGCGCCCTACTGCGACGGGATTATTGTGGGTAGCGCGCTCATCCGCCGGATTGAGGACAGCCCGGATGTACCCACCGCCGTGGCGCGGGTGCGGGAATTCGTGGCCGGCCTGAGAACCGCGCTGGAGTGATGCCGGGTACGGGATTATCCATACAGATGGGCCACGAATTCTTCGTAGCCGTTATACAACCGGGTGGGGATGCGCTCCCCGGTACCGATGTCCCGCTCCGTGGCCTGCGACCACCGGGGATGGGGCACTGCCGGATTGACGTTGGCCCAGAAATCGTATTCCCGGGGCGCCGCGTCGTTCCAGAAAGTGGGGGGTTGTTTTCGCACAAACTCGATTTTCACAATTCCCTTAATGCTCTTGAAACCGTATTTCCAGGGAACCGCCAGACGCAGGGGCGCCCCGTGCTGTTTGGGCAATTCGTGCCCGTACACCCCGGTGACCATAAAGGCCAGTTCGTTGGTGGCTTCTGCCAGAGTTAATCCCTCGTAGTACGGCCAGGAGTAATAGGAGTGGCGTTGCCCCGGGGCCTGCTCCGGGCGATGGAAAGAGACCATCCGCACATATCGGGCATGGGAGGTGGGTTCTACCAGATCGATCAGGCTTTTCAAGGGGAATCCCGACCAGGGCACCACCATCGACCAGGCCTCCACGCAGCGATGGTGGTAGATGCGCTCTTCCAGAGGCATCTTTTGCAGCAAATCGTCCACGTCGAACGTTCCCGGGCGATGCACCTCTCCGGAAATTTCCACCTGCCAGGGATGGGTTTCCAGTTGCTGGGCCAGCCGCCACACCCGGTCTTTATCCATGGTGAATTCATAATAATTGTTGTACGAGGCGGCGATGGTTTCCGGCGTTAACGGGCGGGAGGCGGTGAACCGGGGATTCCGGGGCACGGGGTAGGGAGGGCGCACCGGGGGAATGGTTTCTTCCACCCTGCCGGGCGTTTCCCCCGCCCGGGAATCCTGACTGAAACAGCCGCTCAGGGTAACCCAGCCTCCCACACTGATAATCCCCAACGACTTCAAAAATTTTCGCCGATTCATAAACACTGCTTCCGGGGTCACCAGACGCTCCGGTAGCTCCCATTTGGGGGAACGTTTTATATAGGCCATGACTTCTTCTCCTGTGAGTTGAAGGGGTGTTCGCCTGCTGCCGGGCCGGCGCCTTCACGAGGCTGGCGGTGGCCCCGGCGCGAGGGCTATTTGGGTACCGCAGTTAACCATTTTCCCTTCCCTTCCCACCATCCTCAATCCATCAATTGTACAATTCCGGCCTGCCAATTCCAAATTCCCAGAAATTCGATTCTGTTCCCATCCGGTTGTGAGGAGATATACGAATCCTTTCCACCGGCCCGCTTTCTAATTTTTCTTGACTGAGCCGTGATATTTCTGTGACAACTATTCCCGTTATTTGGAGTAGTAATAGAGGCTCGTAAAATTCAGGAGGCTTACTATGCTACAGTCCAACGTCTTAACCGACGAAGTGACGGAGAGGAAGAGAAGGCGGATTTTGCAGAACCGGAAGAAACAGCAGGCTACTCAGGCGTCACCCGGAACGGCACCCCTGAGTACGAATGGTCGGGAAAACATCGATCTGGCTACCACTTCACTGCTGTACTTCCCTTTTCTCCGGGGGATCAAAGAAGAAGCGGTGCGTTCCCTGCACGCCTGTATGGTGGATCAGAAATACGGCAAACGGGAATATATTTATCTGCCCTACGAGGATAACGACCGGGTGTATTTCATTAAACACGGGAATGTGGAAATCGGGTATCTGGATCAGAGTGGGCGGGAACTGGCCATAGATATTCTGGGGCCGGGGGAGATTTTCGGTTCGGTGTTCGGCAAAACCTTTTCCACCGCTTTTGCCCGGTCGGTGGATAAGTGCGTGGTGGGCATCCTGAACCACAATGATTTCGAGACCCTGTTGGAGCGCTATCCCCGATTTGCCGCCCGCATTCTGAAAATGATGAGCCGCCGCCTGAATACCCTGGAGGTGAAGCTGCAAAACCTGGTCTTTGCCGATGTCAAAACCCGGATTTGTCGATTGTTGTATGCCCTGTATGAAAAATCCGGAGATAGCAAAACCGGGCAAATTCGGATTCCCCTGACCCATCAGGATATTGCCAATCTGGTAGCCAGTTCCCGGGAAACGGCCAGCCTGCACCTTTCCGAGTTAAAGAAGGAAGGGGTGATCGCCTACGAGAGAAAACGTATTCGCATTGTCTCTGTGGAGGCGTTGCGTCGGCACATGGCGAACACCTGAGCCTCCGCCGGGTTGAAAGGCTTTTGCCGACGGATACCCCAACCGATATGTTGACCACGTAGTGCCCAAAACCCCACGGATGACCTCTCCCGACCGGGAA
>CAYQGB010000171.1:0-5310 GCA_964416895.1 uncultured Calditrichaceae bacterium | reverse complement strand
AAAATTTCCCAACAAGGTATGGTGAAAATGGTGGATTTGTGGTATATTCCGCTCATCATTGAATCAACAGGGCTTTTCGTCGCTCGCTGAAGAGACAATTGCACCATTCCCGAGGTAAACTGGACGAGGGTTTATACAATAGGAGGAGATGCCCATGATTTCCCGGTACACCCCCACAAAAGAAAGAAGCGAATCCCGGATGGTGGCAAGCGTGATGCTGTGGATGCTCGTGGCGGTTTTATGCGTTGGGAGCCTGTGGGCGCAGAATTCTGATCTGGTGGAGTCCATGCGCCAGATGCCTCAGGATCCGGTGGAGGAGTTCGTCAGGCCTCTGGTGGATGCCTTCGGCGCCAACCTCAACACCGGTTGGGTGGGCAACTCCCCCGATGCCAAGCGCCTGGGGTTTGACCTGCGCATCGGTCTGGTGGGGATGGGAGCGTTGATCGATCCCGATGAGGAAGTGTTTCGGTTGATCGGTATCCTGTTCCCCCTCCAGGAGTCCCAGGCCCGCCTGCTGGCCCAAAATTCCATTGCAGGGTTCAACAACCTTCCCCCGGAGCAGCAACAGGCGATCATCGACGCCATGTTGAACACACCTTTCCCCGCCGATGTTTCCGGCCCCACCGTCTTCGGCCCGGAAGATGAAAGGGTGGTTGTGCGCACCTCCGATCAGGTCATTACCGTGGATGGCACCCAGTATACCATTCTCGGCCAGGAGTTTACTATTCCCGGTGTGGGAGGACTGATCCAGTCGGGCGTCTTTCCCACCGTGGTTCCCCAGCTGACGGTGGGCACGGTGCTGGGCACCCATGCCACCTTTCGGTACCTCCCCAACATCACCCTGGATTCCCAGATCGGCGATTTGCAGTACTTTGGCTTCGGCATTCAGCATAACCCCCTGGTATGGTTCGAGAACGATATTCCGGTGAACATCGGGCTTTCCTTCTTTACCCAGAATCTGAAAATCGAAAACGATGTGCTGGATGTCAGCACTACCGCGTTTGGGATCAACGTCAGCAAAACCTTTGGTGGATTTGTGGCCAGCGTCAGCCCGTATGTAGGCTTCCTGATTGAAAGTTCCAATGTAAAGGTGGATTACGAGTACGAAATCGCTCCGGGCGTTACCATTCCCATCCAGTTTGATGTGGATGGGGTGAATAAAAATCGTTTCGTAATAGGAGCGGGAGCCAGTTTGCTGGGCATCAACCTGTTTGCCGATTTTAATGTGGCCCCGGTGAGAACCTTTCAGGTAAGCGTTATGTATGGGCTATAAGCCGATCCGGCGTTTCACCAAACGGTAGAGGTTTTTTCTTGATGATCCGAAAGCTCGGTGCGCTTGCCACGGTGAGCGTGGTTCTGCTCGTAGTGGCCCATTGCGACAAAGGGCTGACGCCCCCGGAGGATCAGGGGATTACCGGGATCAGCGGAACCATTTTCTTCTCCAACTGGCCGCCTCCGGATAGCCTGTTTGACCTGCGCCTGGTAGCGTTCAAAAACTTTCCTCCGGAAAACATTCTGGTCGAAATTCTCAACGGGAATGCCTACGTTTTCCCTTCCATTGAAACCGATAGCGCCGTGGTTCGGAAGATGCTGCCTTTCTATGCCGATCAGGTGGATTACCTGTTTGAGCTTCCCCCCGGCACCTACGGTTATCTGGCAGTGGCGCATCAATACGGCCCGAATCTGTTGACCGACTGGCAGGCGGTAGGCCAGTACGATACCGATGCCGATTCGCTTCCCTCTCCCGTCGTCGTTCGGGAGGGAGAAATCCTGCGGTTAATCCCCATCACCGTGGATTTCCATAATCTACCCATTCAACCCTTTTGAATATCCTCGATAAGGATGAAAACGTGCGTTTCTCTAATGGGTAAAACTTCCGGGTATTTCGTTACCAACCGTGATACGTGAACTGCAATCATTTCTTTTCACGCATCACGTTTCACGGAAGGTTGGATTTTCTCAAGAGCGTTTTTGAACGGGTGCACAAACTTCGGTTTCTGCTTTGGACAAATATAAACCACCACGGAGGAATGTTTATGAAACGCATCTGGATAGTGGTCATTCTGGTAGGCCTGCTTCTGGCCGGTTTTACCGGGGTTCAGGCGCAGGTGGCCCGGTTACAGGCGATTCACAACATGGCCGATCCCCAACTGGATACGGTGGATGTGTATATCTCCCTGCCGCCTTTTGGGCAGTTGGCCAAGTTGGAAGATGTGCCCTTCCGCACCGCCACGCCTTTTGTGGATGCCCTGGCAGGAGTGCTTCTGGCGATTGGTATTGCCCCGGCCAATAGCGCCACGGTAAACGATACCCTGAAAAATTTCAATGTCACCCTGGTGGATGGCCGCACCTATGTGGGGGTGGTCAACGGGGTGCTGGATCCCAATCAGTTTGTGCCCAATCCCAACGGGCGGGATATTTCCCTGGGGTTTGTGCTGAACGACAGCGCCCGGGAGACCTCCACCGTTCCCGGGGAAGTGCAGTTCTTTCTGGTGCACGGGGCCACAGATCTCCCCACGGTGGATGTGGAAATCCGGGGCGGTGCCCTGTTGGTGGATAATATCACCTACGGCGATTTTTCCTCCTACGTCTCCCTGACCCCGGCCAATTACATCCTGGACATCAAGGATGCCATGACCGGCAACCTGGTGCGGGCCTATCAGGTGGATCTCTCGGCCCTGGCCGATAGCGCCCTCACCTTTGTGCTTTCCGGATTCCTGGATCCGGGAGCCAACCAGAATGGAGCGCCCCTGGCCCTGTTCGGCGTGCGCCGGGACAGTACGGTCATCCTGTTTCCGGAGGTGACCACCGGTATCGGAGACGGTGCCGGGGAACCGCTGGTGCAGGAATTTGCCCTGTTTCAGAACTATCCCAATCCGTTCAATCCTACAACGAATTTGCGATTTCGGATTTCGGATTTCGGATTGGTGGAGTTGAAAGTGTATGATGGACTGGGGAGAGAAATCGCAACGCTGGTGAATGAGAAGATGGCGCCGGGCATGTACGAGGTGCAATGGGATGGTCGAGATGATACCGGAAAGCCGGTGAGTTCGGGAGTGTATCTCTACCGCCTGAAAGCAGGGAACTTCACCGCTACCCGGAAAATGGTTTTGATGCGATAGCAGACGCAATACGCAATACGCAATACGAAATACGCATTCAGATGATGGATACTTATCCGTTAATGACCGGCCCGATCAGGCGGCTGCTCCTGATCGGGTGGGGATTGCTCTTTCCCCTGATGATGCCGGCCCAGGAGGGTTCGGTTGTGGGCAGGGTGGTGGATGAGGCCAACCAGCCCCTGCCCGGCGCCAACGTGTATCTGGAAGGCACTTTTCTGGGCAGCGCCACCAATGATCAGGGGCAGTTCGAGATCCTTCAGGTTCCCCCCGGAACGTACACCCTGGTGGTCTCCATGCTGAGTTATCAGCAGAAGCGGATCTCCCTGACCGTGCCTCCGGAAGGGCCGGTGGATGTGGGCACGATTCAACTGTCGCCTTCGGCCATCGAGGGGACACCGGTGGTGGTTACCGCCGGCAAATACGAGCAGCAATTGCAGGATATTCCCGCCAGCATCGGTCTGGTGGATCGAAAAGATATCCAGTTTCGCAACAACATCACCCTGGATCAGGCGCTGGAATACGTCTCCGGGGTGAATTTGACCGGTGGCCAGGTGAACATCCGGGGATCCAGCGGCTACAGCCGGGGGGTGGGTAGCCGGGTGCTGTTCCTGCTGGATGGGGTGCCCCTGCTCACCGGGGATACCCGGGACATTATTTACGAACTGGTGCCCACCTACCTGATCGACCGGATTGAGGTGCTTAAAGGAGCCGCTTCGGCACTGTACGGCTCCAGCGCCCTGGGAGGGGTGATCAATGTGATCACCCGCCCCATTGAGCAGCCCGCTTATTATAAGGTAAAGCTCTTTGGGGGGTTGTACTCCCGCCCGGTGCATCCGCAATGGCGGTTTACCGAAGAGGAGCGCTTCCTCAATGGGGCCAGGGTTACCTACGCCCGCCGGATGGGAAAAGTGGGGATTCAGGTCGGCGCCACCCGGGATGAAGACGACAGCTACCGCCAGAACGACTGGCGCAAGCGCTGGACCGGCGGAGGCAAGGTGCAGTGGGAAATCACTCCCTATCAGCGCCTGACCCTGGCGGGGAATTACATGTGGCAGAAGCGAGGGAATTTTCTGTACTGGCGGGGATTGGATCATCCCCTGCAACCGCCGGATGACCAGTTAGACGATTGGGTGATTACCAGGCGCTACTACCTCACCGGCAACTACCGGCTTTTCTTCGACAAACGACGATTTTTGACCGTGCGAGGAATTTATTTCTGGAGCCGGTTCCGGGACAACGTTTCCGTGGGGGGCAATCTGGCCACTTCCCAGAATGCCACCGGGGAGGTGCAGTACAACACCGATCTGGGGAAGCTGTTTGTGACCACCGGGGTGGAAGGAACCTACAATCGAGTGGAATCCAATATTTTCGGCAACCGTTCCGGAACCAACCTGGCGGTCTATGCCCAGGGGGAATTGCCCCTGTCGGAGAAATGGCTGCTGAGCCTGGGGGTGCGTTTCGACGTTTCGGCCATGGATTCGGCGGATTCCCGGAATCAGGTGAATCCCAAGTTGGGGCTGGTGTTCAAGCCCGGGGCGGGCAGCGCCATTCGGGTGGGATTCGGCACCGGCTTTCGGGCGCCTTCTCTGGGAGAAGCGTTCACCTCCACCTCCGCCGGAGGCCTGCAGGTGGTGCCCAATCCTCATCTGAAGCCGGAACGCAGCTATTACGCCGAACTGGGGTGGAATCACATCGCCGGGGAGTGGCTGATCTTTGACGGAGCGGTGTTCTACAATCGGTTCACCGATCTCATCGATCCCACCTTTACCCGCCAGGCTCAGATTCGTTTCGTCAATATTACCGATGCCCGGGTAGTCGGGGGAGAGGTCACCGTGAAGGCGGCTCTGTTCCGTAAACATCTGCGCCTGCACGCCGGATATACCTACGTGGATCCCCGGGATCTGGAGCAGAAGCAGTATTTGAATTTTCGCCCCCGCCATGTGCTGATCATCGGGGAGCAACTGCACCTGTGGAAGGTGCTCACATTAGGGGTGGATTACCGCTTCATCAGTCGCTATGACCGCATTGATGAGCGATTTGCCCTGGTGATCAAGGATTCCGATGCCCGGGTGCCGGTGCATGTGGTGGACGCCCGGGTGATGCTGGCCTTCAAAGTGGGGCAAATACCCTTCCGCACCTCCTTGCAAATGAACAATCTTCTGCGATACAACTACATCGACCTGGTCGG
>CAYQGB010000170.1:0-8702 GCA_964416895.1 uncultured Calditrichaceae bacterium | reverse complement strand
CTCCCTCATCGTCATCCCCGTAATAAGGAGGATAGGGATGATGGGGATAATGATGATGATGGGGGTGATGGTGAGGATGGAAAGGATAATATCCCCGATAACCGTAGAAAGGTTCACAATAGGCGTAATAAGCGATCCGGTGGTACGGATGATATACCGGAAAATAGGGATAGGGGCGATATACCACCACCGGAGGGGGATAATAGACCACCGGCGCATAGACAATTCGCCGGACACGCACCCGGCGGGGATAAAAACCGATCCACAGCCCTGCTGCTGAGAACCCGTAATCCGTAAAGATCAGGGACATGCCCCCTGTGACCGGAGGAGGATACACCGGGGCATAAACATCCACCACGGACGGGGGAAAATAATCAACTGGAGGGGGAGGAGGATACTCCTCATAAACCTCCCACACCAACCCCTGAGCCGCAGCGCTCCGGGGAATTTGCAGCAGCATCACCATCAGGACGAAAATCAGATAGATTACTCGTTTCATGGGCAACTCCTTTCCCAATTGTGGCGCTTTTTCTGAACCCGGTCACCATGCCTCAAACGGAATGCCGAAAAAAGCTCCTCACTCCGAATTAACCCGTAATATCTTGTTTTTTATATTGATTACGCCTCTGATCAAGAAACACATCCTGTTTCGGAACTCCTCTGATTGCTAACAAAGTTTACATCTGTATGCTAACCTGCCGGACAGGGAGACGTTTCGATTTTCCCCGAAAATAAGAGGGCAATGCTTTTAGCAGTCACTCCCGAATTGATTTTCAAGCGGCAACAAGTCACGGTCAGGAATGGTTATAAAATTTTTTCCCTGTCACGTCGGTTGTAGCACAAACCGGCAAACATTGTTCGGTTACACTTTTTCATTCCCATCCGTGATGGGAGAGTTTCAAGTTGCGGATGACCCCGGGAGCAGGGAAGCGTTCCCGGCCGGGTAAGCGAGGTTTGGAAAGCACAGGAGGATGATTCCATGGCTCTGTTTAGCCGAATTAAAGGGGTTTTGCAAGGAAGCGGAAAGAAAACCACCCAGTTCTCCCACCGGGAAAAATATCTTCGCATGTTGATAGAAGACCTGCCGGCATGGAATCGATGGCGGAATGAGAGCAAGGTCAAAATTAATTTTCAAGGAGTGGATTTATCCGAACAGGATCTGTCGGGGGCGGATTTGCGGCGGGTGGATCTCAGTGGGGCAAATCTGGAGGGTGCGGATCTGGCCGAAGCCAGCATTTATATGGTCAAGCTTCGGGGAGCGAAGTTGCGAGGGGCAAATCTATACAAAGCCAACCTGCAGGGGTCTGATCTTACCGGCGCCGATCTCACCGACGCCAATCTATACGGAGCGAACCTGAATTTATGCGCGCTTCAGGGAGTGAATTTTTCCGGGGCGAATCTGTGCATGGCTACCCTGATGGGCGCTCATCTGGAACAGGTGGATTTTCGAGGCACCGATTTGCTGGGAGCCATTCTGCGGGAGAGCAATCTGTTTCAGGCCAATCTTTCCGGGGTGGATTTGACCAATGCGGATTTTACGGAGGCTTTTTTGCTGGAAACGAACTTGAGCGGGGCAGTGCTTTCCCGGGCCAACCTGCTCACCGCCCGGCATCTGACTCTGGATCAACTGCTCTCCGCAAAGACACTTCACGAGGCCCAACTGGACTCTCTTTTCCGGGAAGAAATCGAACGCCGGCATCCACACCTGCTGAAAGCTCCACAACCGGAATAATGCTTTCCCGGCAGCGCTTCGGTTTCCTCCATAAATCTGTTTGGATAATCCCCTACCCTACCCTAACTTCTCTTGTCTGGCAAAACTCGTATCCCCTGGTGCGATAAATTCTCAAAAGGAGACCATCATGGCCGATCCTCTGTTGATCATCGTAGCCATTCTGGTGGTATTCGGGCTGTTACTGATCACCACCCGGGCGGTGAAGAATCGAAGGAACAGGGAGTCGTCCCAAAAGTAAGGGTCGCCGATTTAATTATTTCCTGATTTCTCCCCGCAGCGGGAAAATCGGGAAGTATACCTGCGTCCCTGAGCGTTCCCACCATCCAGATTCGTTTTTTCCGAATGAATCCCTCCGGGGAAATTTTTCGGAGCCGGTGGTCTATACATTGTCGCCAGGGCAATTGCATGGGGAAGAAATGCAAAGCCGCCGAATCGCACTCAACTCCTGAAATCGGAGGAATGCACTTCGACGGCAATGCACCGGTAAGCTATTTTCACCGACTTTCTTCCGAGATTACCCTTTTGAGGCAATCACCGCCATGCCAACCGGTATTTTTATCTCCCCAAAATGAATTGGGTTCGTCGGGAGATAAAAACCGATGGCTTTGCTACCCATAGATCGAGTTTCGATCTGGTTTACGGATTTTTACGTGGATCGGGAGGGAAAATCCAAACTGGCTTATAACTGCACTTCATATTTCCGGGAAACCGCCCCATTTCCAGACTCGCGAGCACGGCGCTTTTTCTCCCGGCAGGCTTTGTTTTTACAGACAAATTTTTTGCGTTTCCAGCCGAAACGGGAGGCTTCCACCAGGTAGCCGCCACAATACTCACATCTCATGTTGGTGATCTTCATCGGTCTTACCTCCTTATAAGAGTAAACCATTCCCTTGAATTCCTCATGGACTTATTCTCAGGCCGGCCGGGGGTTGTGGTGGAGTGGTGTCACCGGATTTGGAAATTGAGATATTGCCATCACCGCGGTGTTCGAAATAGAGGATTCCGTTTTCATCCACCACAACCGTTCCTGAGAGCAAGTTCCCATTGACGCGAATAAGATAGGCTCCCGCTTCCATGCCGATAATGAAATGTCTCACAAGTTTTGTAGAATTAAATATATAAGTCAAAAAATTGATAACGGTGTCACTTTTGTTGAAGAACACGGATAGGAAGCTGAAGTGTTCAGAGTTTTTCGGCGTCGGGCGTTGGTTTTGGGGGGAATTTTCCGTAAATTTGCCCGCTTATCGCACTACCGAAATCCAATAGGGAAATTGGAGGGATCCAATATGCAACACGCCTTCCGGGCGTTCATGGAACAAATTATTGACTACGCGGGGATATTTCCTCCGGCCAGCCTTTCTCTGGAAGCCTCCATTCACAACTATGCCCGGTATCGCACCGGGCCGGAAGCCTGGATGTTGGGTCGGTTCATTTGTCCTGCCGGGCGGCTGGATGACTTATCTTCGTACGGGGAAACGCTATTTGCAGAAGCAGGGGAACCGTTCCGTTTTTCGGTGCTAATCCGCCCCGCTTTTCCTCCCGATCCGTATCGAGCGGCGGTGAAAGAAGATTTGCAAAAGATCGCTGCTTTTGTGGAACGCCACGGCGATCGGGTGCGGGTGGAGGCACTGGAACTCAAGCTCCCTCCCAAATGGCCGGAAATACTTGACGGCGCCGATCCGGGCAAATTTCTCGATGAGGTGGCTGAGGTTATCGAGCAAGCGAGGATAGCGCCGGTACAACCGTTTTATGAGTTGCCTCCCCTGAAGGCCGGAACGGGGATGATTCCCAGGGCGGTGGAAATTTTTGCAGCACATCGGCAGGAGGTGGTTGCCGGAAGCGGTAGCCAATATTATCGCTCCCCGGCACTGAAGCTGCGCTGTGGGGGCGTGGAACCGCATCTGTATCCCACATCGGCGCAGGTAGCCGAAGTGATCCTGAGCTGTCGGGATGCGGCGGTTCCCCTCAAGGCCACCGCCGGATTGCATCATCCGGTGCGGCATTACAATGCCGATGCAAAGGTTACCATGCACGGATTTTTCAACGTCTTCGGGGCGGCCATTCTGGCGGCGGCGCATTCGCTGGAGGCCTCCACGGTGCAGGAGATTATCGAAGATGAACATCCAAAGCATTTTCAGTTTGAAGCGAATTCCTTTCAGTGGAGAGGTTTTTCGGCCAATACAGAGCAGATTTCCCGATACCGACGGGAGTTGATGCTTTCCTTCGGCAGTTGCAGTTTTGAGGAGCCCCGGGATGATTTGCGAGCGCTGGGGCTGCTTTAACATGAGGAGAAAAACGAGGTAATCAGAATGCAGATGACCGATCCGTCGCTGAGGTCGTTTATCGAGATAGACCCGGAATCGCACTTCCCCATTCAAAACCTGCCCTACGGCGCTTTTCGGCCCATCTCAGGGGGCGAGGTGCGGATCGGGGTGGCCATCGGGGATTATGTGCTGGATCTGTCGGTTCTGGAAGAAAAAGGTTTTTTGGATACGCCCCATCTGCAGGGGAAACGGTTCTTTTCCCAATCGACGCTGAATGGGTTTATGGCCGCCGGGCGACCGGCCTGGCGAGAGGCCCGGGAAGTCATCACCCGCCTGCTGCGCCACGATGAACCTACTCTGCGGGATGATCCGGCGCTCCGAGAGGCCGCACTGCTTCCCATGGGTCAGGTGGAGTTACAGCTACCGGTGGATATCGGTGATTATACGGATTTTTATGCTTCTAAAGAACACGCCACCAATGTGGGGAGCATGTTCCGGGGCAAGGAGAATGCCCTGATGCCCAACTGGGTGTGGATTCCGGTGGGGTACCACGGGCGGGCCAGTTCGGTGGTGCTCAGCGGCACTCCCATCCGCCGCCCGGTGGGGCAGACAAAACCGGAAGACAGCGACCATCCGGTGTTCGGCCCTTCCCGCCTGCTGGATTTTGAGCTGGAAATGGGCTTCTTCGTGGGGCCGGGAAATGCCCTGGGGGAACCGATCCCCATTGAGAAGGCCGAAGAGCACATTTTCGGACTGGTGCTGGTGAACGACTGGAGCGCCCGGGATATTCAGAAGTGGGAGTACCAACCTCTGGGGCCGTTTCTGGCCAAGAATTTTGCCACTTCGATTTCTCCCTGGATCGTACCGCTGGATGCGCTGGAGCCGTTCCGTTGCCCCGGCCCTCCCCAGGAGCCGGAACCACTCCCCTATCTGCGCCAGAATCAACCGGGGGCTTTTGATATTCATCTGGAGGTGTATCTCCAGAGTGAACGCATGGACAGCCCCACCCGCATCTGCCAGACCAATTTTCGATATATGTACTGGAGCATGGCTCAACAGTTAACCCACCACACCATCACCGGGTGCAATCTCCGCCCCGGAGATCTGATGGCTTCCGGCACCATCAGCGGGCCTACCCCCGATTCGTACGGCAGTATGCTGGAACTGGCCTGGCGAGGCACCCGCCCGGTACCAATTTCCCCCGGGGAAACCCGGAGCTTTCTGCACGACGGTGATACGGTGGTGATGACCGGATGGGCACAGGGAAACGGCTATCGAGTGGGATTTGGAGAACTGCGGGGGAAGATTCTGCCGGCAAAGACGCCGGAGTTTGAGGGTTGATAAGACCTCCCCACCCCCGCGGCGGGCTAAACCCCGCCGCTCAGGACGATAAACCCCGCTAAAGCAGCGGGGTCTGCTTTCAGCCCGCTTAAGCGGGCTAAAGAAAGCCGGAAGCCCGCTTAAGCGGGCTTATGTTCTCGCGCCGACCGCTTTTAGCGGTCGGCACACCGCCATCACCTCAAACCCAGGAGGAACCCATGAGCCGAGCCATTTTTATCATCGCCGCCTTACTGCTGGCGTCTGTGGATTTACCGGCCCGGTGGCAAATTTCCGGAACCGTCCGGGGGGCGGATGGAAACCCTCCCGTGGTTGCCCATGTGCATTTGACCGGGCCGGAGCTCTTACCTCGCACATCCTTACAAACCGTTTCCGTAGATAAAGAAGGTCGCTACCGGCTGATCGTTGAAAAAGGCGGGTATTATCTACTCTGGTTCACCGCCGCCCATCATCCGGGTATGGCTGTGCCCATCTACTTGTCGGAAAATCAGTTGCAATTGGGAGTGGATGTAACCCTGGCGCCGTTCGACTATCCGGAAACATTTTCCCGGATCAAAATCGTGGGGGACTGGAACAACTATCGTTTCAGCGAAGCCGAGCCGATGACCCCTCAGCCTGACGGCACCTTCACCTACACCCGTACCGCCACCGCCGACACCCTGGGGTATCAGCTCCTTGGGGTAATAGATCCCACCCGCAGTATAAACGGCACCATGAGTGACTACTTCCGTTATGATGGTGGAGGGGATTACCGGAGCATCCTGCGGGTAAAGCCGGGGCAGCAGGTCACCATCGTATTTGATCCGGCCAAACTATTCCGGGGATCGGGCACAACCCCTCCTCGGGTGACCTTTCATCCGGAGAATCCCGACCTTCAGCTGGTCAACACTTTTTATCAGGAAGCCGTGGGCACATTACATCGATACATACAGGCCGTGACTGCCTATCGTCAGGAGCATGGCACCAGGGAAGGCTTTGCCTTTGACTTTGGCGACTTTCCCGAGCGATTGCGGCAAACCCTGTCTCACGAATCCCCCTTAGTGCGCCAATATGCCGCGGCCTATTTAGCGTGGTTGGACGGATATCGGGAAGTCCAGCTGGATAGTACCACAATCACCCGGATCTGGGAAATTCTCACCTCCACTTCTCCTTTATGGGAGCACAGTCCGTTTCAGTTGGGCACCATTGCCCACACTCCCTGGGCCGAAAAAGCAGATTCGGTATTTCTGGTCGCTGCGGAGCAAAATCCTTCCCGCAAAGTTCGGGCGATGGCATTGTGCCTGCTACTGGAGCGGGCCGCCCGGGCCGGCGACCGGGAGCGCCAAAAACAATGGGCGGAGCGCCTGCGCGCCGGGTATATGGATGAAGGCATTGTGCGATTCTTCCTCAGTCGCTACGATCCCGGGCGGCGGATCAACCCGGGAAATCCCATTCCCCAATTTCAGGTAAAACTGCTGGACAGCGGCGAGGTCTTCTCCAATCAGAACCTCCGGGGGAAATTTTACCTGCTGGATTTCTGGGCCACCTGGTGTACCCCGTGTGTTGAGGAAATGCCCAATCTTCACAAAGCGTATGCGCAATTCAAAGACCGAAACTTTCAAATTCTCAGCTTTTCCCTGGATAGTAAACCGGAAGCTGTTCAAGAATTCCGAAAAACCACCGAATGGAAAATGCCCTGGCTGCATGCATTTTTGCCCAAAGCCTTCGACAATGAAGTCGCCAAAGCCTTTGAAGTGCAGGGAATACCCCGTCCCATTCTGGTATCGCCGGAGGGAATCATCCTGGCTATAGACAGTCAACTTCGTGGCGACAACCTGTTCAAAACCCTGAAAAAATTTCTGGCTCAAACCGAAGTGCGCAACTGAGGTGCCTTCCTAATGTCGCCCTTAAAAATCTGTTTTGCAGCTTCCGAAGTGGTGCCCTTTGCCAAAACGGGGGGGCTGGCGGATGTCGCCGGCGCCCTCCCCAAATATCTCAGTCACCTGGGGCACGATGTGCGGGTATTCATGCCTTTCTACTCCACCGTCAACACCGCCGGCATGGAAATTCACCCGGTGGATTTCATTCAAAACGTGCCGGTGCATTTTGGCGGATTCACCCTCCACTTCACTGCGTTAACCACCCGCCTCCCCCGCTCTCAGGCCGACATTTATTTCATCCACTGCGAAGGGCTATACAACCGGGGACGCATTTACACCGAAGACCCCGACGAATACCTCCGTTTTGCCCTGTTCTCCCGGGCGGTCATCGAATGCTGCCAGCGAATGGGCTGGGCGCCGGACATCATCCATTGTCACGACTGGCAAACCGCCCTCATTCCCCTGTATTGCAAAACCGTGTACGGGTGGGATAGCCTGTTTCACGCTTCCCGAACCGTGTTGACCATCCACAACATCGGCTACCAGGGCGTCTTTTCGGCAGAAGTCCTCTCCCCCCTGGGGTTGGATGCCCATCGAGACCTCCTGCCGCAGGAAGATCTGCAGGGCGGGGTCATCAACTTTCTGAAAACGGGAATCCTTCATGCGGATATGCTCACCACCGTCAGTGAAACCTACGCCCGGGAGATTCAGACCCCGGAATACGGCGCCGGGCTGGAAACCCTGTTGCGCCTCCGTAGCGACCGCCTGGTGGGAATCCTCAATGGGGTGGATTATGAGGAGTGGAATCCGGAGACCGATCCCTACATCCCCTATCACTACTCGACCCAAGATCTATCCGGAAAGGAAAAGAACAAGCAAGCGCTGCTGGAGCGTCTGAACCTCCCTTACTCCCCGGAAACGCCGGTGGTGGGTATCATTTCCCGGCTAACCCCCCAGAAGGGGCTGGATCTGCTGCAAGCAGTGCTGCCGGATTTTCTGGGGCAGCGGGACATGCGCTTTGTGGCCCTGGGCAGCGGAGAGGATCGGTACGTGCACTTTTTTGAGGAACTGCAACGCACCTTCCCGGAAAAAGTGTGTTTTTACAACGGTTACAACATGGAGCTGGCCCACTGGATTGAAGCCGGCGCAGACATGTATGTTATGCCCTCCCGCTACGAACCCTGCGGCCTGAACCAGATCTACAGCCTGAAATACGGCACCGTGCCCATTGTGCGCAAAACCGGCGGCCTGGCCGATACCGTGCAACTCTATGACTGGCAAACCCAAACCGGCACCGGCTTCGTGTTCGAGCATTTCACCCCCGAAGGGCTGCGCTGGGCCATGGATCACGCCTACAGCACCTTCTTCCACCGGGATGCCTGGCGCAAGCTCATGCGCAACGGCATGGCGCAGGATTTTTCCTGGGAGAAACAGGTGCATAAATATGTGGCGCTGTATCGGGGGCTGGTGTCAATGTATAGTTAGGTAAGGCAGAATGTAGAAAAACTA
>CAYQGB010000169.1:2166-8751 GCA_964416895.1 uncultured Calditrichaceae bacterium | reverse complement strand
CTAACCCTACAAGAATTTCTGAAACAGACCACTTAGCTACAGGTCGTGAATATCTTCCGGAGGATCAGGCGATGGGGGCTGTTGCCGGGATAGGTAATGCTTCCAGCGCGGCGGCTGCCTGAAATCCCATCTCGACCATTTGCCGCATTATTCCCCGATCGAAATCCAATCCGTTGGTGGGCAATTCCCTCTCCGGGCGAACGATGTGGATATTGACCTCCCGGCGGCCGGCAAACGGGGAATGCTCCATTCCGAAAACTCGATCCACCTCGGCCATGTCCAGGTGGGTTTCCTGCGCCACCTGCCGCTTCAGGGAGTTGATATATCCAATTGCCTCGCTGTACAGTCGAGGAATCCTGATGTCATTGGTTCCCACTTCTTCGGAAAAGCTGCTGATGGTGCGCAAAAGGATATCCACCAATCGGTCATATTTCTGGTTTTTCGGTTCCGATTGCTCCGGCGAGAGCACAATGGCCAGAATATCGGTGGCCCCGGCATCGATGGTCACCTGAATGGGAGCATATTCCATCACCCCCCCGTCCACATACTGGCGAGGTTGCTCCTCGGTGGAACGAATTTCCACCGGAGGCATGAACACCGGCTGATTGGCCGAAGCGATGATGGCCCTTACCATCTCCTGGTAATTGGCGATCCTGATCACATCGTAGTGCTGAGATGCAGGCATATCCGAAGTGGTAAAATAGGTGATTCGTCGGGTTTGCAAACATACGGTGGAGATGAATACCTCTTTTCCCGACTCCATCAGGCGGTTGTACCGTTCCGGAGTAAATTCCCTTTTGACCAGAGAAATCAGAGGCTGCACACTATATAAAGAAGTGTGCCGCAAAAACCGCTCCCCAAGATTCCCTTTCAGGATCACATCTTCGGTGTTGACAGAAGTGTATACCCGTTCTAACAGGGTAAATTCCTTTAACGCCGCCAGCGGAGCAATCAATGCGCCGGTGCTGGTTCCGGCAATAATATCAAAATCGACTTCGGGCCTGTGTTTTGCCAGCCATTTGAGAACTCCCACGGCGAAAGCCCCTTTTGAGCCTCCCCCGCTGATCACCAGTGCTGTTTTTGACATAGTGTATTCCCTCCCCATTTAGTCGTCAAATGAGATGTCTTCGCCGCGTTTCAGCAGCGTATCCAGATTTATCCCGATGCCCAGGTCAAACCAAAACTGCCTGGCTTGATACTCCCGATGCACTCGGGCGGTAAACAGAAACGGACTGACCTCGGCCACAATCCCCCCGTTCCATAACCTTCGGCGGTGGGTGCCCCATAACAGTTCCCCGGAGATATACAGGTTCATTAGCCGACCGGCTACATCGAAATCCAGGTGAGCTATCCGCAGGGCTACCCGGGGGCCAACCACTATATCCAGGCGAGGATTGGTGAACATGGCCGCCGCCGTTCCTCCCACAAACAGCCGATTTCCGGCAAAGCCATGTCCCGGCTCCACCCGCACCGAGGCCAGGTATAGACGGGAATGAGCGCTGCGAAATCCCTGGGTAAATTCTACCGGGAGAACAAATCCGCGGGGGATCTCCTGCGATAGAATCAATCCGCCGAGCAGAATCTGCACCGGCAACAGCCATCGTATGATGATGGAAATTAATACGTTACGCATGGTAGTTCCTCCCTTCCCAAACGGTTTTACTGAGGGTGCTTTTGTTGCCCCTGTTTATATGAGGATAGCTCAACAGATAATTTTTTCTCACCAGAACCGGAAAAAATACGTTTGCCCGGGTTACTCAGACTGCGCCGGAAATGCCAAACCGGCACATTGCCCGTTTCTTGTGCCCGTTTTTCGTGGGAAGGGAGGGGAGCGCCGCACGGCTTTTATAACTTGCATTTTCCATACCCGCCCGATATATTATGCCGCAATTTGGTCGGTGGGAACTAATCAGGGGAGAATGTATGAAACCGACAGGTATGCTTTTGATCGTTCTGGCGGTGCTTTTTGCCGGGATTTCCTGTTCCAAAAAGATGAGCGAAAAAGAATACTTCGATCTGGCCTATCAGTACATGGCGCAGGGAAATTATCAGGAGGCGGAGAAATACTTTTCCCAGGTATACGAAGAATACCCCAATGGAGTGCTGTCTTCCAAAGCGCTGTTTATGATCGGGTATATCAACGCCAATCATCTCAACAATCTGGAAAAAGCCCGCCGGTATTACACCGAGTTTCTGGAGAAGTACCCCGATCACGAGCTGGCCGATGATGCCCGGTATGAACTGGATCATCTGGGCAAGAATGTGGAGGAGCTGGATTTTTTAATGAGTGATCAACCCCAGGAAACCGGGCAGGAGGAATCCTCCGGTGGCCAGCAAAATACGGTTCCGGCCACCAATTGATGCTATATCCACAATTCTCCGGAGCAAAAAAGGGTGTGGTTACCAAAACTTCACCCTTTTTTGCTATCCGGATTTGGGGAACTTCCCCGGCACCGGCTCCGTAACAGGATGCCTTTGTTCGCGGGAATACGGTTTATCGGTAAAACCCATAGCCAACGCAGAACATCGATGAGTTTTAGAGCAGTCTTGGGTTATATGGGCTTTTTGCTGTGGCTGACGATCCCGGCATTGGCCACCCCGGAAGATACCACTCAGACCCCGCCGGTAGCTTCCACCATCGAGTTGCGAACCTATCTGGATAGCCCCCGGGTGCCTCTCAATCGGGCGGTGGTCTTCCACGTGGAGCTATCCTGGATCGGTGACATGAGCCGGTATCAGATCATGGAGATTCCCCAGCCGGTGCTGACCAACCTGCTGCTGGAGGGCAGCGGCTCTTCCAACCGGCTGGAACCCCTCCCGGATGGCCGATTTCGTTCCACCAAATCCCTCACCTTTCAGCTCAAACCCATCGAACTGGGCATGGCCTATATCGACGGGCTGGTAATCAAGTACCGGGACACCATGACCGGTGAAACCGACGCCTTGCATTCTCAGCGGGTGATGGTGGAGGTCATCGATCCGGTGCCGGATGGTTCCATGGGCGGGGTTCGGGCGGCCATCTATCTGGTGCTGCTGGGTATATTTGCCGTCGCCATTCTGTATTTTGGAGTGCTGTATTTCAAGCGGCGGAAAGAGGCCCGGCAAGCCCGGCAACCGAAGGTCTCCCTGGCGGAGCAGTATCTCAAACGGCTGGCTCAGGAGGTAGATCCCAAAGGCACCAACTTGAACGAGATGGTGGTGCTGTTGTCCAAAATTTTCCGGGAGTACCTGGCCAGAGAATTTCGCATACCGGCGCGGGAGGCCAGTTCGGAAGAGCTGTACCGGCATCTCTCCGACGCCGGAGTGGAGGAAAACGATCTTCAGCAACTTCGAGAGTTGTTCAATAAATTGGATGTGATCAAATTTGCCGGAGGCGAAGTCGATCCGGCGGAGTTTTCCCTGATCTACGGCACCGTGGAAGCGTTTCTCGTTCGCCGAAAGAAACAGTGGGAAGCGGAACAAGCGCAGATGAAGGAGGTGTGATGCAAGTCGATATTCAGGCCATCAACGAGAAGATTCACAAAGAGAGCGCCTTTGTGGAGAAGATTATCAATGAGGTCAGCAAGGTGATCGTGGGGCAGAAGTATATGATCGAGCGCCTGCTGATTGCCATACTTTCCAACGGACATGTGCTGTTGGAGGGGGTACCGGGGCTGGCCAAAACCCTCACGGTGAACACCCTGGCCCGGGCGATCATGTGCAAGTTCCAGCGGATTCAGTTCACTCCCGATCTCCTTCCCGCCGACTTAATCGGCACCCTCATCTACAATCAGCGCACCGGGGAATTTACCACCCACAAAGGCCCCATCTTCGCCAATCTCATTCTGGCCGACGAAATCAACCGTTCTCCCGCCAAAGTGCAAAGCGCCCTGCTGGAAGCCATGCAGGAGCGCCAGGTCACCATCGGAGATGAAACCTATCCTCTGGAAGACCCTTTTCTGGTCATGGCCACCCAGAACCCCATCGAGCAGGAAGGCACCTATCCTTTGCCGGAAGCTCAGGTGGATCGTTTTATGCTCAAGTTGAAGATTACGTATCCTTCCAAAGAGGAGGAGCTGGAAATTATCCGTCGGATGGCCGGGAATGCGCCGAAAACCCCCCGGGCGGTGGTCTCGCCCAAAGATATTGTGGCCGCGCGAGAGGTGGTGAACGAGGTCTATATAGATGAAAAGATCGAGCGTTATATCGTGGATATTGTGTTTGCCACCCGGGAACCGGAGGAGTACGGCCTGGAAGACCTGAAACCGCTGATCGCCTTCGGGGCTTCTCCCCGGGCCTCCCTCAGCCTGAAGATGGCCGCCAAAGCCCACGCCTTTCTGCGCCGCCGGGGATACGTGACCCCGGAAGATGTCAAGGCCATCGGCATGGATGTGCTCCGGCATCGGGTGATCGTGACCTATGAGGCGGAAGCGGAAGAAGTCACCGCTGAAGATGTGGTGCGGCGGGTGCTCAATCACGTGGAAGTGCCCTGATTTGTAGGCTTCCAGCCTGCCAAATTACCGTTCACAATTTCGCAGCTATTGCTTTTTCAAAGTTTGGATGACGGGTTGCTATCCTGGACACAATTTATAGAGATTCTTCGGGCTGCCGCTTCGACACCGCTCTTGCAAATGAGATTAGTGGTTCTGAAGCCACAACTCTTAACATGAAGCCAGCACTTTCCCGGCGGCAGCCCTCAGAATGACACAGAAACCCGACAAATAAACCTTGAAAGAACACTATAGCAATGATTGGTAGAACACATGGCGGATATTCCCGGAAATAACAGTCGAAACCAGGCGATGGATACCCGCGAACTGCTCAAGAAAGTTCGGCAGGTGGAGATCAGCATTCGCGGGATGGTCAACGAGGTATTTGCCGGAGAATATCACTCGGTGTTCAAAGGCCGGGGGATGGAGTTTGCCGAGGTGCGGGAGTATCAATTCGGCGACGACGTGCGCAACATCGACTGGAATGTTTCCGCCCGGATGAATCGGCCCTTTGTAAAAGTATTTGAGGAAGAGCGAGAACTGACGGTGATGATTCTGTTCGACAGCAGCGCCTCGGAGATTTTCGGCAGCCGGGGCCAATTGAAGGGGCTGGTGGCCACGGAGATCGCCGCGGTGCTGGCTTCTTCAGCCATCAAGAACAACGATAAAGTCGGGCTGATTATCTTCAGCGATCAGATCGAAAAATTTGTCCCCCCCAAAAAGGGCCGCCAGCACGTGCTGCGGGTGATCCGGGAACTGCTGTTCATCGAATACGACGAAACCCGGCGGCGTTCCCCCCAAACCGACATCGCCGTGGCCCTGGAATATCTGAATCAGATCGTCAAACGCCGGGCTACCGTGTTTCTAATCAGCGACTTTCTGGCCGAGGGATTCGAGAAGGACCTGCAAATCGCCAATAAACGCCACGATCTGGTGGCCATCCACATCATTGATCCTCTGGAAGAGCGGTTGCCCAACGTGGGGCTGCTGGAACTGGAGGATCTGGAGACCGGGGAAGTGTTTCTGGTGGATACCGCAGCCCGGGAGATCCGGGAGACCGTTTCCAGGAACGCCCTGGCGGAGAAGAACCGGCTGGAGCATTTCTTCAAATCCATCGGTATCGACTACATCGATATTTATACCGATCGCCCCTATGTTAAACCGCTGACCCGGTTTTTCCGTATGCGGGCAAAGCGATTTCATTAGCGCCGGATCGATGCTCACAGTTGCGGATCGTTATGGAACCTTTTACGCCCACTCCTCCGGATGTGCTGTGGAAGAGCATTATCGAAGACCTGTTTGAGGATTTTTGCCGTTTCTTTCTTCCGGATTTGTATCCCCGACTGAATTTGAAGAAGGGATATGAGTTTCTGGATAAAGAGCTGGCCAATCTCTTCCCGGAAGAAAAAGGCGACCGACGCTTCGCCGATCGGCTGGTCAAAGTCTTTCTTCGGAATGGGGAAGAGCGGTGGATTCTTATCCATGTGGAGATTCAGGGATATGAGGATCGGGAGTTCTCCCGGCGGATGTTCACATATTTTTACCGAATTTTTGACAAGTACGGGCGGGAGATCGTGGCGCTGGCTATTTTTACCGATCCCAACCGCAGGTTCAAGCCACAGCGGTTTGAATATCGTTTTTTCGGAACTGAGTTGATTTACACTTATCGGGTATATAAACTGCTGGAGCAAAAGCAGCGCTCCTTGATGGAAAGCGATAATCCGTTTGCCGTGGTGGTTCTGGCCGGGTTGTACGCCATCAAATACAAAGGAGATGATGAACGGCGGTTCCGTTTTAAGCTAAAGTTGATCCGGCTACTGATGGAGCGGGGGTATTCCCGGGAAAGCATCTGGAAACTGTTGATCTTCATTGACGGTTTATTATTTTTGCCGGAGCCGCTGGAAAATCAGTTCCGGGAAGAAGTGAAAAAATTGGTCGAGAGGAGAAAGCGCATGGGCTTGACCGTCGAAATGAGTCCGTTTGCTTCCCATTTTTTCCAACAGGGCAAAGCAGTTGGGATAAAGGAAGGCCTAAAGGAAGGGATAAAGGAAGGCCTACGCAGGGGAGTTTCTCAGGGGCAGGTACGGGGATTGATCGAGGGGATTTGCCTGGCGCT
>CAYQGB010000169.1:0-2066 GCA_964416895.1 uncultured Calditrichaceae bacterium | reverse complement strand
GCCAAACATCCGGAATAACCTTTACGACGCCACGAGCAGGTTCATGTAAATTGGGAATTCCCACGGGGAAGGAGGCATGGAGATATTCCATATCGGTTATAAATTTTCGGTACATCCCATAGAGCAGCCCCGCATTCGATGGATGGTGATCGTCGGCCTTTTGGTGGAACTGCTGCTCTTCTCCGGCTGCGGGCAAAAATCGGCTCCACCACTTCCGGCGGAAAAGAAGCGCGAACTGGCCAACGTTCTGTACAATCAACAACTGTATGCTCAGGCCATTGAGGAGTATAAAGACTATCTCCGCCGCTATCCTCTGGAAATTGCCGAACAGGCCAACATTTCCTACCAGATTGCCAACATCTATTTTGAGCGTCTCCACGACTACGAGAATGCTCTGGCCTACTACCTGCGGGCCAAATATCTCAATCCGGAATCCCCGGCACAGAAGCAGCTCAGCAAACGCATTGTAGAATGCCTGGAACGGTTGAACCGCTCCACCGACGCCCGGCAGGTCATCAAACAGTCGGCGGCGCTGGATACTTCTCAAGCGCCCCCTTCTCGACCGGGTGAGGTGCTGGCAAAAATCGGAGACCGGGAGATCACTTCCGGCGATCTGGAGTACTACATTTCCCGCCTTCCCCAGATGGTGCGGGAGCAAATCGACACCCCGGAGCAGAAGCAGGCCATTCTCCGCCAGTATATCGCTCAGGAATTGCTCTACAACTCCGCCCTGCGCCAGGGGTTGGATCAGGATAAGGATGTGCTGGAAGGAATGTTCGAGGCCAAAAAGGCGTTGATGGTGGAAAAGCTGTTGCAGCAGGAAATTGAGCAGGAGATCTCCCTGGACAAATACGATAACTCCGATGTGCAAACCTATTACGAAGCCCATAAAGAGCGTTACGCCGAACGGGATGATCAGGGGAACATTCGCCGGATTCCCCCGTTTGCGGAAGTTGCTCAGCGGGTGGCCCAGGATTTTATCCAGGAAAAGCAACAGGCCGCCTATCAGCGAATTATCGAACGGTTGATGAAAGCGGAACATGTAGTGATCTATGATGATCGCATTCGATAAGTGGATACAGAAAAGCGCAGGGAAGGGGTCTTCCCGGTGGATCATTGTTCTGGCAGGGTTCCTGATGTTGGGAGGAGCAGGCCTCTTCGCCCAATCCTCTTTGATCGAAGTCCGGGCGGAAGTGGATAAATCGGAGATCACTGTGGGCGATCCCATCCGCTATACTCTGATCATCGACCGGGCGAAAGACCTGAACATCCAAAGCCCCGGAAAGGGAGCCAACCTGGGAATGTTTGAGATTCGGGACTATCGGGTGTACCCCCCGGAGGAGAAAGAGGGGCGTATCCTCGAGCGCTTCGACTACTTTATCTCCGTGTATGATACCGGCCATTATGTCATTCCTCCGTTCACCATCGCTTTCCAGGTCAACGACAGCAGCGCCTATCAATTTATCTCTTCGGAACCCATCGACATCTATGTGCGCAGCGTGCTCACCGCCGAGGATCGGGAAATCCGGGACATCAAGCCGCCGCTGAGCATCCCGGTGGATTACCGCCGCTGGATACTTCTGGGAGCGCTGGCGCTGCTTTTGATCGGCGCGGCGGCAGTGGGATACTGGTATTATCGTCGGCGCCAGGAGGGGGCGCCGCTGTTCCGCAAGGAAATTATCCGCCCGGCGCACGAAATTGCTCTGGAAGAACTGGAGCGGTTGCTGGCTCAGGGATGGATAGAAAACGGAGAATACAAGGCGTTTTACACCGGGCTATCCCTGGTGCTTCGCCGCTACGTGGAAGGGCGCTTTTTCATAAAGGCGCTGGAAGAAACCACCACCGAACTGATGGCTTCACTGGAGGAAGCCAACCTGTCGGTGGAGGACATGATGCTGATCCAGTCGGTATTGAGCAAGTGCGATCTGGTGAAGTTTGCCAAATATCAACCGGATGTGGAAGAGACCCACAAGGCGGTGCAGGCCGCCCGCACCTTCATCGAGCATACCCGGCTGGAATTTGAGCCGGTGGAGCACAAGGAACCGATCACTGAAGGAACAACTTAG
>CAYQGB010000168.1:0-8783 GCA_964416895.1 uncultured Calditrichaceae bacterium | reverse complement strand
GGGGTGGGGATGGGTGAGGGCGGTTTAATTTGACATTGTCGAGATAGTTACCGGGATGCAATAGGTACACCTAAAATACTCCAATACCCGAATAACCCAATAACCTAATACCCGAATACCCCAATACCTTTTACATCACATCCAAACCGGCAGTTGGGAGGGGAATATGACCACACAACTCACTTTGCAACAGCGGTTCATTGCCACCGGGGTGGGGGGAGTGCTCCTTACCGGAAGTGTGCTGCTGGCTTTCCAATGGGCGGGTTCCGGTACACCGCCTTCGGGAAGCACGCTGTTGTTTCTGTTCATCCTGTCGCTGTTGGGCGCCACGGGATTGGCCCTGTTTCTGGCCCGCCCGGTCACCGGGGCTGTTCATCAAGCGCTGGCCGAATTTCACCGGCAACTTCCCGCCGGAGGAGAAAAGCTCCCCTTCTCCACCAGAGATGAAGCGACTGCCCTGAAAGGCGCTGCGGAGCACCTGGGCAACTATCTGCGCCGGGTGTCTCAGGCGATTGACCGAATCCTGGAGGGGAAACTGGATGTCTCTATCGCCACGTCTTCCGGAGAGAATCTTCTGGAAAAACTGGAGCGGCTCCGGGAAATGCTCCAGGGGCGAATAGAACGGTTTCAGCAGATCGCCCGGGGGAATCTGGATGAGGAAGCCGCTCTATACAGCGAAGGGGATCAACTGGGAGCGGCCATCGGGGAGATGGTGCGCAGCCAGCGGCAGGTGGTGGAAGTAGCCCGAAAAATCGCCGGAGGGGATCTGGAGGTGGACTTTCAGCCCCGGAGTCAGGAAGATCGGCTGGGAATGGCGCTGGCGCAGATGATCCGGGAACTGCGGGCCAAAGTGACCCAGTTTGATGAAATCGCCGCCGGCAACCTGGATACCGAGGTCACCGTGCATTCCTCCCGGGATCAGATAGGGCTGGCGGTGCAGAGGATGGTCAACAGCCTGCGGGAGATGACCCGGATTGCCCGGGAGGTGGCCGCCGGGAATGTGGAGGTGGAGATTCCCCGGCGCTCGGAACGGGATCAGATGGGAGCGGCCTTTCGGTGCATGGTGCAAGAGCTAAAACGCATGACCGACTTTGCCCGCACCATCGCCGGGGGAAACTTGATGGTGGATATTCAACCCCGGTCGGAAAAGGATCAATTGGGAAAGGCGCTGGGGGAGATGGTGGTCAGCCTGCGGGAACAGGTTCGGGAGATCACTTCCGGGGTAAGTATACTCACCGCCGCGGCCAACCAGATCTCCGTCACCATCAGCCAGCTCTCTTCCTCGGCGCAGGAATCGACCACCGCAGTCACGGAAACCGTGACCACCATCCAGGAGGTGCGGCAAACCGCCGAACTCTCCCATCAGAAAGCCCAGTATGTTTCCCGGAGTGCCACCAAAGCCAGAGAGGTTTCCGATAACGGCGCCCGGGCGGTGCAGGAGACCATCGGGCGGATGCAGGCCATCCGGGAGCAGATGGAATCCATCGCCGAGAGCATCGTGCAGTTGAGCGAGCAGAGCCAGGCCATCGGGGAGATCATCGCCACGGTGAACGATCTGGCGGAGCAATCCAACCTGCTGGCGGTGAATGCGGCCATTGAGGCGGCCAGGGCCGGGGAGCAGGGGAAGGGTTTTGGAGTGGTGGCGATGGAGGTGAAGAATTTAGCGGAGCAGAGCAAGCAGGCCACGGCGCAGGTTCGGGCGATATTGAACGACATTCAGAAGGCCACGAGTGCGGCGGTGATGGCCACCGAGCAGGGCAGCAAGGCGGTGGATGCCGGGGTGCAGCAGTCTGAGGAGACGGGCGTGTCTATCCGGCAACTGGGAGAAACCGTCTCCGAGGCGGCCCAGGCCATGGCCCAGATTTCCGTATCCAGCCATGAGCAATTGACCGGGGTAGAACAGATCACCCGCGCGATCGAGAACATTAAACTGGCCAGTACCCAAAACGCCGAGAGTATGCAGGAACTGGAGCGAGCGGCCCGGAATCTGGAGAATGTGGCCGCCAGCCTGCAACGCCTGATTGCCCGATACCAGTTGAACGGACAACTCCGGGCACCGGAGAAGGTGGAGCCGGCATGAGCGCAATTGACGAAAAATTACTGCAAAAGCTGCGAGACACTTTCGCGGTGGAAGCGGAGGAACATCTCCGCAATATCAGCGCCGGGTTGCTGGAACTGGAAAAACGGGATGATCCCGATCAGCAGCAGCCGGTGGTGGAAGAGATTTTTCGGGAAACCCACAGCCTGAAGGGAGCCGCCCGGGCGGTGGATGAAGGCGATGTGGAAGCCCTGTCGCAGGCGCTGGAAAATGTTCTGGCCGCCCTTCGCCGACAACAAATCGCCTTCTCGCCGCCTCTGTTCGATCTGCTGCATTACACCGTGGATACCCTTCAAAAACTGTTGTTCGATGCCGAAAATGCCCCCACTTCTCTGGAACTGTTGCAGTTGATTCGGGAACTGGACGAAACCGCCCAATCCCCCGGGTCGGTAATGGCCTCGCCGCCGCAACCGGAGGGTTGCCCGGCTTCTGCGGATCCATCTTCGGCGCCGCCTTCCCGGACCGAGGCCCCGGAAACCTCCCCCGAACCTGCGGCCGTTCCGCCCACCCCCAACCGGCCGCTTACCGAGGAGGACGAAGCCTTTTTAAGAGAAATGCGGGAGGCCTTCCGCACCGATGGAGAGGAGCGCCTGCAAACCCTCTCGGAAAACCTTCTGGCGCTGGAAACCGAAGCCGATCCCCGGCAGCAGAGCGAGTTGATAGAAGCCATGTATCGAGAGGTGCACAGCGTGAAAGGAGCGGCGGGATCGGTGCAACTGCCCGAAATTGTGGAGGTGTGCCAGGCGCTGGAAGATGTTCTGTCCCGAATGCAGCAGGGGCGACAACCCCCATCTTCTCCGGTGATCGATGCCCTGAATGCGGCGCTGAGTCTTCTACAAAAACAAATTGCCGCCGCCGACCGGAGCGAGGCAGCGCCTCCTCCAGAGGAAATCCGCCGCACACTTCAACGGCTAAAGGCTCCGGAAGCTCCGGCGACCGGAGAGGTTCCCGCGAATCCCCCCGGGCCTCCGGCAGGCCCCAACGGCGCTTCCGGCGCCGCCCCGGCTTCACCCGCTTCCCCGAAGCCTCCTGAGAAGGAGAAAGAAAAACCTGCCGGGCGCAAAGCCTCCGGGAGTGCTCAAAGTTCCGGGCGCAAATCCTCCGGGCGTACCACCCGGGTATCGGCGGAAAAGCTGGACGCCATCCTGTTTCAGAGCGAGGAGATGCTGGCCGCCCGACTGAATGCCGAACAGCAGGCCGCCGAAATTCAGGAAATCCTGCTGCAAATGGATCTGTGGAGGAAGGAATGGGATCGGGTGCGCTCTCAGGTGCAGCGGCTGTGGCAGAAGCGCCCTCCGGGGAATCATTCCGGAGAGGAGGCATCGAATCACCACTGGCGCAAGATCGGGGATTTTCTGGAGCGTAACGAAGCCTTTCTGAATCGCATCCATCAGCGGCTGCGGGAATTGGCCCGGGCCAGCCGAAGCGATTTTCATACCTTGCAGGGGATGGTGGATCGCCTGCTGGAGGATACCCAGAAGATCCTCATGCTCCCGTTCTCTACCCTGACCCAGATATTCCCCCGATTGGTGCGGGATATTTCCCGCTCCCTGGGCAAAGAGGCGGAGCTGATCATTCAGGGCAGCGAAGTGGAGATGGACAAGCGCATTTTAGAGGAACTGAAAGATCCCCTGATTCATCTGCTGCGAAACTGTCTGGATCACGGATTGGAGACCCCGGAGGTGCGCCAGCAGCGAGGCAAGCCGCCCCGGGGCACCATCACCGTGGCCATCTCTCAACTGGACGGGGGGAAGGTGGAACTGCTGATCTCCGATGACGGCAACGGCATCGATGTGGAAAAGGTCAAGCAGGCGGCCGTTCGGGCCGGTACCCTCACGGAACAGGAAGCCGCCGAGATGGAGGATCGCGAAGCCCTGATGCTCATCTTTCGGTCTCAGGTTTCCACCAGCCCCATTATCACCGAGCTGTCCGGGCGGGGGCTGGGAATGTCCATCGTGCAGGAAAAAGTGGAAGCCCTGGGCGGTTCCATCTCCGTGGAAACCGAACCGGGAGCATACACCCGCTTTCGGATTATCCTCCCGTTGACCCTGGCCCGATTCCGGGGGGTGCTGGTGGAAGTGGCCGGGCAACTCTTTGTGGTGCCTTCTGGCCATGTGGAGCGGGTGTTGCGCGTTTTCCCCTCGCAGATCAAAACCGTGGAACATCGAGAGACCATTACCGTCAACGGGCGGGTGTTACCGTTGGTGCCCCTGGCGGAGATACTGGAATTGCCCCCTCATCCGGTGGATTCCCCGGAAGCCTGTCGTCCGGTTCTGGTGCTGACCTCCGGTTCCACGGCCATCGCCTTCACGGTAGATCGTATCCTCAACGAGCAGGAGGTGCTGGTCAAAAGCCTGGGAAGGCAGTTGCTCCGGGTGCGCAACATCGGTGGCGCCACGGTGTTGGGGTCCGGAAAGGCGGTTCCCATCCTGAATCCACTGGATGTGCTCCGTTCGGCGATGGCGCTGTCAAAGTCAGGGCCTTCTCGGAGTTCGGCGGAAATGGAGCGGCCTCGCCGGAAGCGCCTGCTGGTGGCGGAAGATTCCATCACCACCCGCACGCTGCTCAAACACATTCTGGAAACCGCCGGATATGAAGTGGAAACGGCGGTGGATGGAGCCGAAGCCCTGGCCCGGCTGAAAGAGGAGCATTTCGACGCCCTGGTATCCGACATCGAAATGCCCCGGATGGATGGCTTTGAGTTGACCGCCGAGGTTCGCCGGGATGCCCGACTGCGCGAACTGCCCGTGGTGCTGGTGACCTCCCGAAGTGCTCCGGAGGATCGAGAGCGGGGAGTAGAAGTCGGCGCCGACGCTTACATTGTCAAGAGTGATTTCGATCAGTCGAATCTGTTACAGGTAATCGAGGGGTTGTTGTAATGGATACCGTTCAACGTCCCATTCGGGTTCTGGTAGTGGATGATCTGGCAATCGGCCGGGAGATTTTGTTCCACATTCTGAACCGGGATCCTCAATTTGAAGTTGTCGGATTTGCCCGGGACGGCAAAGAGGCGGTGGAGATGCTGGCCCGGGCCCGGCCGGATGTGATCACCATGGATATTCACATGCCCCGGATGAACGGCTTTGAAGCCACCCGGAAGATTATGGAAACCCACCCCACGCCCATCGTATTGGTGACCGCCAGCACCGATCCCGCCGATGTGGAGGTATCCTTCCGGGCCATGCAGGCCGGGGCGCTGGCGGTGGTCGCCCGGCCGGGTCGCCTCAACCACCCGGACTTCGACCGGCAGGCCCGGGAGTTGTTGCAAACGCTGAAAACGATGTCGGAGGTGCGGCTGGTGCGGCGGCGACCGGCTCTGTCGGCGTCCGCCGATTCCGGAGAGAGCCGTGCATCCAGAGATGTAGTTTTTCCGGAGCCTTCCCCTCGAAAAATCCGCATTGTGGCCATCGGGGCTTCTACCGGGGGGCCCGGGGCATTGCATACCCTCCTCTCGGCGTTGCCGGAGGATTTCCCCGTGCCCGTGGTGGTGGTGCAGCATATCACCCGGGGGTTTGTGGAGGGGCTGGTGCACTGGCTGGATCAGAGTTCGCCTCTGAGAGTTGTGCTGGGCGCTCAGGGAGTATCCATACAGCCCGGCTACTGCTACATTGCCCCGGACGGTTTGCACATGAAAGTGGATTCCGGAGGCGTTTTGCGGTTAAGCGCCGAGCCGCCGGAACACGGCCTTCGCCCGGCGGTATCGGTGCTGTTCCGTTCGGTCGCGATGGCCTACGGGCCCCATGCGGTGGGAGTGTTGCTGACCGGCATGGGCAAAGACGGAGCCGAAGAACTGAAACTGATGCGGGACAAAGGTGCAATCACCATCGCCCAGGACGAAGGCAGTTGTGTGGTTTTTGGAATGCCCCGGGAAGCCATTCGCCTGGGCGGGGCCCGATATGTGTTGCCTCTGTCCTCCATTGCATTCAAACTATCAACCCTGGTAAACAGTGATGACCGACAACGCATCCGTTCTGATCGTTGAAGACAGCCATACACAGGCGGAATTGCTCAAGTATATTCTGGAAGCGCATCGTTATACCGTGCGGGTAACCCATGACGGCGGAGAAGGACTGGAAGCCGCCCGGCGCGATCCTCCGGATCTGATCATCAGCGACATCATCATGCCGGTGATGGATGGGTATGAACTGTGCCGGCGGATCAAGGCCGATAAGAAGCTCCGCCATATTCCGGTGATCCTGGTGACCACGTTATCGGAACCGGAAGATGTTATCCGGGGACTGGAGTGCGGGGCGGACAACTTTATCCGCAAGCCCTATCAGCCGGAATATCTTCTGACGCGGGTCAAGGATTTGCTGCTCACCCAGCGGTTGCGGAATTCTACCAGAGTGCAATTGGGCATTAAATTGCACTTCGGGGGAAAGGAATATGTGGTGGACGCCGACCGGCGACAGATTCTGGATTTGCTCATTTCCACCTTTGAGAGCGCCGTGGCCCAGAATCGGGAGCTGTTGAAAGTTCAGTCGGAGTTAAAGATCAAGAATAAGCAACTGGAAGAGCAGGCCAGGCAGTTGCACCGGGCCATTGCCGCCGCCGAGGATGCCAGCCGGGCCAAATCGGCCTTTCTGGCCAACATGAGCCACGAGTTGCGCACTCCGCTGAACGGGGTTATCGGGATGCTGGAACTGTTGAAGCATACCGATCTCTCGGAAGAACAACAGGAGTACCTGAGTATTGCGGAAACTTCCGCCCAGACTCTGTTGCATATCATTAATGATATTCTGGATTTGTCCCGGATTGAAGCGGGGAAGGTGACCCTTTCTCCGGAACGGTTTGAGTTCCGCCGCTGGCTGGAAGAGTCCCTGCGCCCGTTGCGGGCCTCGGCGGAGCAAAAAGGGTTGAGTTTTGTTTGCGAAGTTGCCGAGGGCGTTCCGGAGTATGTGGTCGGCGATCCCCTGCGCCTGCGTCAGATTCTGGTGAATCTGGTGGGAAACGCGGTCAAATTCACTCAAGCAGGCAGTGTTGCCGTACGCGTTTCGGTGGATGAAGCCGGGAAGCAGGATGTCGAGGACGCCCGGCAGGTTGCTCTGCGATTCGTGGTGCAGGATACCGGGGTGGGCATTCCTCCGGAAAAGCTGGAGCATATCTTCGACCGGTTCGAGCAGGTGGATGATTCCCTGACCCGCTCCCACCAGGGCACCGGTCTGGGACTGGCCATCAGCCGACACCTAGTGGAAATGATGGGCGGGCGCATCTGGGCAGAAAGTCCGGCGCCCCCGACCGGGCAGCCTCCTTCGGCGGAGGAGACCGTTCCTCTCCCCGGGCCCGGAAGCGCTTTCTATTTTACCGTGCTGTTAGAAGCAGCCTCTTTACCTGAAGACGCCGAAAACGGGTCGCATCCGGTATCCGCTGCTCCGGAAACCGCCGCTTCGGTGGCCGAACAGGCGGAAGAACATCCTCCTCCAGAAGACCGCCTGTCCCGGGAGGCCCCCTCCCCCTCGCGGTTGCGGATTCTCCTGGCCGAAGACAATCGGATCAATCAACGGGTGGCGCAACGGATGCTGGAAAAGATGGGGCACGAGGTGATCATCGCCGCAAACGGCAAAGAGGCGGTGGAACTGCTGGAAAAAGAATCCGTGGATGTGGTGTTGATGGATGTGCAGATGCCGGAAATGGATGGGTTTACCGCCACGGAGATCATCCGGCAGCGAGAAAAAGAGACCGGCAAACACGTGCCCATCATCGCCCTGACCGCCCACGCCATGAAAGGGGATCGGGAGCGCTGCCTGGAGGCGGGGATGGATGGGTATCTCACCAAGCCGTTGAAACAGAAAGCGTTGCGGCAGGCGCTGGCGCAATTGGTCTCACCTGTATCGGTGGAAGACCCGCAATTACACGCCACCATGTCGTGAGGCTTCAGAACCGGAAGGGGGGAGGGGAGATGGAAGGATTATAGCAAATGATGCTCTCGCAGCAGCTTTTCCAACCACTGCACCGAAGGCGCTTTTTCCTGTAATGTGGGAAGGATTTTCAGAACGTTATGTATTTTCTGATCTGGAGGAACCAGCCGCCCGGAGCTTTCCAGAGTTTCAATGGTTTCCTGTTTGGCTTTGCGGATAATCGTGCGCCGATCCCAATAAGCAAATCCAATTACCGCCACCACAAGCGCCACAAAGATTCCCGCCAGAATCTGCATAAATACCAGCATGTCGTGAAAGCGCTGATTGACCTGCTCAAAGCGTTTGTCGATTTCTTCAAATCTTCGGTCAACCTGCTCGAAGCGGTCTTCAAAGCGCTTCTCCAGCAGGCGGAAGCGTTCGTTCATGTCCGCCCGCAAATCTTCGATGCGCTTTTCGTTGGCTTCGGTTTTGGCCTTGATCTCCAGAAGCAGGCGACGATCCGCTTCGGTAAAGCCCTGCTGGGAAAATATCCGGCCCGGCAGCAAAATAAGCAGAAAGATAACGGAAAAGAGGATGTGAACGTTCAGGCTGCGCATGTTCACCTTTACCGACCTGATTGAAACGTACAAATGTTAACCCGATTGCCCGGTGGATGCAAGGGAAAATTCCCGGGGTTACGTGCATGCGCTTCCGTTTTTTCCGGCGGTGCTTCGGAAGCTCTATAATTTTATTTCCACCCGCTGCCGGGTTCCGGCATTGCTGCTCATCTCCCGATGGAGATGAGCATTTTTTTAGAATTTTATTTCCACCCGCTGCCGGGTTCCGGC
>CAYQGB010000167.1:0-8836 GCA_964416895.1 uncultured Calditrichaceae bacterium | reverse complement strand
TCTTTGTAGAACCATCCCCCTACCAGAGCCGCTACCGGTGATTCCACCAGTCCCCAGATCAGGCTGATGAACACCAGATCCATGGGGAACATTCCATTGATGCCGAAGCCAAAGAAGCTCAGAAACCACATCAGCACCCATACGGTCAATCCGGCGAAAATGGCCGTTTTGGGGCCGGGGCCAAAGCGTGGGCGAATGGCCGCATATATCCAGACGGTTACGATCCCGGTCAGGAAGCCCCAGAGATAATACCATACCATCGTTCCCGCGCTCTCCTGAATCCCGTATTTTTCCATGACCGCCTGCCACTGCTTCCCGACCACCACAATATTGAGAACCGATTCACCGATGTTGAAAACCAGGCCGGCCAGCAGACCGCCCACCAACACTCGGGTCATATTGATTTTACCCATGGCACACCTCCGATGACGGTGAATGATATAAGTCCATTAGAAAAAGCAAGTGAAGTTATGGTTTGAGGAGGAAATATGCAAAAATTTCCGGCAGACAATTCGTCGGCAACCGAATGGAATACAGATACCGTGGGTGAAACGGATTTGCACTCGTCGGCCTTTACCGGAGCAGAACCATCTTTCGCGTCGCCGTGAAGTTGCCCGTTTTCAGGCGGTACAGATAGATTCCGCTGGCGACTTGCCTTCCGGCATCGTCGGTACCATCCCATTGCACGGCGTACCGGCCCGGGGCCAGCTTTTCCCGTACCAGCGTTTTCACCGCCTGCCCCATGATGTTGTAGATCTTCAACTCCACAAATCCGAAATCGGCAATCCGAAACTCGAAATAGGTGGCAGGATTGAAGGGATTGGGATAGTTGGGATACAATTCCGGTCGGGCGGGAAGCGTCCGGTCATCCGGGGGGAGGGCAGTGGGAAATACCCCGAACAACTGATCTTTGAACTGCCAGTTCACATGCAAGGGCCATTGATCAGAAAAATGGGGGCTGGGCACGCCGTTGATGTCGATGAACCCACTCTGGCCCGGAGGGACAATATTCTCGTCGATAATATCCGTGGGCGATATTTCGATGGCCTGCTGATAGGTGCCGTGAGATTGAATGGCAAAGGGCACGTTCTTGAGGTTTTCGTAGGTAAAGCTGCCGATAGGCGAGACGTAATCATCAATCAGGGTGACCCGGATGGTCAGCCAGGTATTATCGTACCAGGGAACATTATCCCCGTTGTTCCACCAACTCACCGGCTTGTTGTTCCAGTTGACGAAATAGCCCTGAGCCGGATTGGCGGCCATGGGCAAATCGGTGAAGGGGATGAACCCTCCCCACTCTTCGCTGCCGTCTCCCCGATGGGGTAGGCGGGGATCCACGCCATCGGTGCGATCCTGATATTTGCCTGCGTGCCAGAACTTAACGTTCTGATTCCTGTCGATGTAAAAGGTGTTAAACGACATGGGATTGAGTTGCAAGGCCGCCTCAAACCCGGCCAGATCGGTGGCTTTGATGGCGTTATAGAGAAACCGGGCCATGTGTAATTCTTCGTTCCAGAAGGTCATTTTCAGGGCATACACCTGATGATTGGGCAGATCATCGCCGAACACCGGCCCGTGAATTGTTCGGTAGTGGGTAAACACCACCGGATTTCCCCCGGCGACATGGATGGTATCCACCAGCACCTCAAACGGCAGCCACTGCCCGTTGTGGTAATAACTGGTGTAAGAAGCATCGAAAGTGGAATCAATGTACACATCGCTGTTGTCGCTCATCCCGCTGGTAAATGTCCAGGCATGATGTTCGGTGTGCCCGATGGCCACCAGCGGGATACCGGCAATAGTCATTCCTCCCACGTGCAAGGTGGGGCAATCCAGTTCCACTTCATGGACAATGTTGGGTTCATTGGGTTGAGGCGTCCCCATCTGGGGGCAGCCCAGGAGCATAACGTTACCGGTGCTGGACTTGCTTCCCATGATCTGCACCGCGAAGCTGCCGAAGGTCAGGGGGATGCCCAGGCTTTGTCGGGCGGCCCGAATACGGGTCTGCTTTTCTTCGATGGCCTGCACCACCTCCGGCCGCACGGTCATGCCGGAGTAGTGCCATTGGGTTCGGGGAACTGTTCCCCCGCCGGGAATGGTCGTCGGGGCCGAGGGATCGTTGATCGGGCGGTTGGCGTTGAACCATTCCCACCCGTTGGCCTGCAACTCCGCCAGCCGGGTTAACTCCTTTCCTCCAAACTGTCCGAAGATTCGCATATAGAACTGAGTCACGGCGATGGATTTATACACCGTCCAGGGTTCCATGGTGATTCCCGGCTGGGTAAATTCATACGGTTTATATCGGGCGGGATTGGCGGCCATGGAATCCAGATAGGTGTTTACCCCTGCGGTGTAGGCCGTGTACACCGATTGCAGTTCAGGGGGAAGGCCGGCAAACTGCTGCATCCGCTCCTGCTCGGTGTAGAACATCCCCCGGGCATCCTTGTCGGAATCGACCAGCGAGGGGCCGAACCACTCCGCCAGCCTTCCTTCCGCGGCGCGGCGATTCACCTCCATTTGAAACAGGCGATCCTGAGCAGCGGCAAATCCCTGCCCGAAGAAGACACCGATTTCGGTCTGCGCCACGATGTGAGGGACGCCGTAATTATCCCGAAAGATGGTCACCGGGGTGCCGTCCGGAGCAGTGAGGGTCAGATCCTCCTGAGCCAATCCCGCCGCTGTCAGCAGCCACATCAGGAACCAGAACACCGAGGGGGTATTTTTAACCATATCATTTCCTTTCGCGCAGGTTTTTTCAGGTGCATCGGGGCCGACAGTTCGGCGGAAGGCTCCGCGGATGCCGATAACGAAACTTCCCCGAATCGCTCAGATTTCTTTGGTCAGCTCCACGAATCGCTTATAGGGGATGGCCGTCCAGCTTTCCGCCTGCTGGGCGCCGTTGGCCATGCTGATCATGGAGACTTTGGCGGCCACCTCTTCGTTGGGCGCTTCGTAGATGTCCAGGAAATCGTACGACCCCAACAACGCGTAATGGGCGATAAACTTCACTTCCGGGCACCGCTCTTTTACCTGATCCAGCCAGGCCCGGCCTAATTCCGCCCGGCTCTTCACCTGTTTGGCCGTCTCCGGGGAGAGCTTGGTCATCAAAATATAGGTGGGCATGGGAATACCTCCGTGTGATTAAAGTGCCGAGTTCAATTAAACATAAACCCAGGTTCTAAACGCAAAAAAGGCCCGATCCGGAATGGTTATCTCTTATTGCGTATTGCGTATGTGCGTAACGTTCATGGGATTAGGTTAAGAAAGCGTCATCACGTTTCACGCATCACGTTTCACGTTTCACCCGAACACGCAGGATACCGGGCTTTTCTTATCACTCCACCAATCAGCAATCGCCGCCCGGCTCCTCACCGCTGCCGGGAGTATTTGCCCATTAACTGTCCTTCGGCCAGGATATGCCCCTCCATGGCCTTCAACAGGTCTTCTTTAGTGGCTCCCGGCTCCAGATTTAACTCGGTATCCAGGGCGTAAATTTTGAAGAAGTACCGATGGGTGCCTCCCGGCGGGCAGGGGCCGCCGTAGCCGATTCGGCGGAAGTCGTTGATCCCCTGGCGGGCGCCGTTGGCCAGGGTGCGGATGGCGGGGGTGTTCTCCGGCAACTCCTTCACCGATGTCGGGATGTTGAACACCACCCAATGCACCCAGGTTTTCATGGGTGCGTCGGGATCGTCGCAGATCAGGGCCAGGGTTTTGGCTTCATCGGGAACGCCTTCCCAGGTCAGCGGGGGAGAGACGTTCTCGCCATCACAGGTGTACTTCGCGGGGATCATGCCCCCGTCTTCAAACGCGGAACTCTTCAAGGTAATGCTCATGGGTTCACCTCCTGAGCATGCTGTGAAACCAATAATACCGATGAGTAAAGCCAGTTTAAAAATTTGGGCTCGCATGAGATGAGTACCTCCCGGGTTAGGAATTGCTTCAGGGAAATATCTCAGCGAAACGACAGCGGTCTGCGGGTATCGAACCGATACAATCCGGCCTTCCGGGCTGCCCGGAACCCTTCCTTTAGCTCCTCGGCCCGGATGCGCCGGTTCAGTTCCGGATAACGCTTCTCATTCACCTTTCCTGAAGGATGGTACTGTCCCATCACGTTTATGTAAGTATGGGGTGAGATTTCCCGGGCCAGCCAGCGCATGATTTCCCGGGTATCGTCCAGGCCATCGGGCATCACCAGGTGGCGCACCAGCAGGCCCCGTACGGCCAGCCCCTGCTCATCAAACGTCAGGTCCCCCACCTGCCGATGCATTTCCTTGATGGCGGTTCGTGCCGTCTCCGGATACTTCGGGGTCTTCAGATAGCGTTTGGCTTTTTCCGGATCCCAGTATTTGAAATCCGGCATGTAAATATCCACGATGCCTTCCATTAACTTCAGGCTGTGCAGGGAATCGAAAGCGCTGGTGTTATACACGATGGGCAGTCGCAGGCCGCCTTCGATGGCGTGGGGGAGCGCTTCCAGAATCTGGGGCACTACATGCTCCGGGGTCACCCAATTGATGTTGTGGCAGCCCATCTCCTGCAATTCCAGCATCATTTCCGCCAGGCGTTGAGGAGTTACCTCGTGCCCGGCATCCTGCTGGCTGATGTCGAAGTTCTGGCAGAACACGCATCGCAGGTTGCACCGGGCAAAGAAGATGGTGCCGCTACCGCGCCAGCCCCGCAGGCAATCTTCCTCTCCAAAATGGGGAAAATAGCTGGACACCCGGGCATACCGCCCGATGCGGCACACCTTTTTCTCGTCGTGCAGGCGGTTAATTCCGCACTCCCAGGGACACAGCCGACAGTTCTCCAGCGCTGCCAGGGCCTCTTCTACCCGGCGCTGCAATTCTCCGGATTCATATAACCGAATATAGCCCGGCTCCGGGGTTGGATGGACGCGCATGTCGGATCTCCCATACAGAAGGGGATACACTATTTAACCTCTTCCTACAACTCGGAGGAATTCTTCCACCGGAATTGCCGGCATGGTGGAAAAGGAGATTCCCAGCGCCTGGGAAGCCACGGTAGAAAAATGCACTGCGCTTTCGTTGGTGGGGAAGTCGGCAATCAGCACCAGATCAAAAGCGCCCAGCAAGGCATACATGGCGGTAATGTTTCCCCCAAACTGTCGGGCCATTTCCATTACCTGGCGGGTACGTTGTTCGGAAATCTCCCGCAGCGCTTCGGAAGAGTAACTCCCAAACATTAAAAACGTAGACATCGGCCTGCCTCCCCTGTGTCATCCCTGTATTCAGGATTTACCCACCAGCCGGTCGAACTCCTCAATCGGAAGGGCCGGCATGGTGGAAAAAGAAATATCCAGTTCCCGGGAAATGCTTACCGAGGCCTGGAGGGCCTGAGCCAGATTGGGGAATTCCACTACCAGCACCAGATCATAGGCCCCCATCACCGCATACATCTCTTTGACCTTACCCCCAATGTCCCCCACAATTTCCAGAATCTTGCGGGTATGCTCCGGGGAAATCTCCCGCACGGATCGGGAGGTGTACTTTCCAAACATGAAAAACACAGACATGGCAGTCCCCCCTGCATGATTGCATGAAAAACGGTTATGTCGCAGAACGAAGGAGAGGGAAATCGCGCCGGTTGCGGTCGAGCAGATTCGCGGATCGCAGGAACATCCGGTTTATCTCTGAGGCTTACTTAATGTACAGTAATTTGCGGTCTTTGACAACAGTTTATCCGGCCTTTTGGTGGATGATCCCCTTCAGGGGATTTTGGGAAGCACACCTGACAAACGGTGTCGGGGGATGGCATGTGGGGGAACGTATTGCGTAGTGCGTAATGGTTTATCCTGTACCGAGGCGGGAGACGCATCCCCTGTTCCGCATCAGGGGATCTACCGACCCGTTTCAGTAGCTCTGCGCATGACACTACCGCAATGCCAAGATGCCGCTGCCGAAACTTCCGGGCTGCGGCCAAAAGCGAGCAAGAATCTCCGGTCTGGAGGAATTGTCTTTGTGGAGGTGTTGGGGCAGGTAATACCAATGTGAGGCAACCCATTGCAGGTGAGAGCTTTGAGAAAAGCTGGGGAATAGAACCGGTACCTGGGGAGGGTTTTCGGGGCGGGAACTTTTCGGGAACGTTCCCGGCGGTTCTGTTATCCTTCCAGCAACGGGGGGTAGATTTCCGAATCGATGTTCAGCAATTCCACGGTTTCATCACTTTCTGAAGAACGGAATTCTGCCCCGATAAAATGGGCCAGAATCACGGTAATGTTATCGTGGCCGCCCCGGTTGTTGGCCAGGGCAATCATCTGCTGACAGGCTTCCTGAATATTCCCCGAAGCGTGGATGATCCGGGCCATCTCCTCTTTTTTCACCAATCCGGAAAGGCCGTCGCTGCACAGGAGGAGATAATCGCCTTCCAGGGCCTGGTAGGTGGTCATCACCACATTTAACCGGGCCTGATTGCCCAACGCTTGCAAGATAACGTTTCGGCGGGGATGAACTTCCGCTTCTTCTTCGGTAATTTTTCCGGCTTCTACCAGTTGATTCACGAAGGACTGATCCCGGGTCAACTGCTGCATATCGTTGCCCCGGAGGAGGTAGGCCCGGCTATCCCCCACCTGACCGATAAACACTTTGTTGCGAAGAATTCCTGCGGTGGTGGCGGTAGCGCCCATCCCCCGCATTCCCGGATTGCGGCGGGCCTCTTCGGCGATGATCCGGTTGGCCTCCTGAAGGGCTTCTTCCAGGCGCTCTCGAAATTCGGTTTCTTCCGGAGCATGCTCAAATCGCATTTCCTCCCGGGTGACCTGCACCGCCAGACGGCTGGCGACTTCTCCGGCAGCAGCCCCTCCCATGCCGTCGGATACCATCAACACCAGCCCACGTTCGGTGGAAGAAAATTCTTCTACTCCGGGCAGTCGGTCGATTTTCTCGCTGGTGGTTTCTCCCACCAAAAAATTATCCTCGTTGCCCCGGCGAACCCGGCCAACATCGGTTTGCGCATAAACCCGGATCATCTCCGCCGCCACATTATTGGATTGCGTTCCTTGCTTTCCTTATGCTCCCAGGAAATTCAGTTTCCGAAGAACGATGCTGCCTGTATAGAGACATGAACAGGATCGTTTTTCTAAATATATCGTTGACCCGCAGGGAATGCAAGGTGGGACTCGCTTTATTTGTTGAATTCTGGCCAATCAACGGGTTAAAATTGAGTAATCTTTCCGGCACAGGCGATGTTCTTCATCACATTCGGGGGATTGTCATGGGGGCAGGGAGTGCCGGGCCGGGGGTGGCATAAAAAAGCGCCCTGAAGGGCGCTACACCATCCCCGCTTGCTCCAATTCCCCCGGCAAAAAAAGCGCCCTGAAGGGCGCTAAAGAATGATCCCCCCGCGATTCCGGGGATACGCTTTCCACCGCCGTTTCCGGAGTTATTCCTCACTGACCATGCCTCTCAAGACCAGCAGTCGGATCAGATGCGTTGCGGCCACTGCTGTGGCGGCCACGTAGGTCAGGGCGGCGGCGTTGAGCACCTTTTTCGCTCCGGAGGTTTCCTGCGCCGTGAGCAGACCGTGGCGATACAACTGTTGCAAGGCCCGGCTGCTGGCGTTGAATTCCACCGGCAGGGTGATCAGATGAAAGGCCACCACGCCGGCAAAGAACAGAATGCCCAGATCCATCAGCGGGGGCCATTGAAACAGAAATCCGATGAAAAACAGGGGGAAAGCGGCCATGGAGCCGATATTGGATACCGGCAGGATGGCATGGCGAAGTTGAAGGGGCATATAGCCGGTGGCGTGTTGAATGGCGTGTCCCACTTCGTGGGCGGCCACGCCCAGCGCTGCCAGAGAGGAACTGTGGAAATTGTCGCTGGAGAGGCGCACGGTTTTATCCCGGGGATCGTAGTGATCGGTCAGGGTGCCGGGCACCTCTTCCACCTCCACATCCTGGATGCCGTTGAGCCGCAGCAGATGCCGGGCGGCTTCGTAGCCGGTCAATCCCCGGGCATTGCGAATCTGGCTGTATTTTCGATAGGCCGAGCGCACTCTGGCCTGGGCAAAGAAAGCCAGCAGGAGCGCCGGAATCAGCAAGATAAACGTCGGATCCCAGAAAAACATTCTACTTCCCTCCTCAAATTGTTCTGTGTTGACTTAGATAGTTCAAAATGTACTATAGTTTCGGTAAATTTCGAATGTATTTGGAAAATTCCTTTTGATTCGGCATAACTACGCCCGGAGCACCGGGAAGTTCCCCCGGTACATCAAAATACTTCGGGCGCAGGAGGGCTTATGAACCTGCTCAAAACCCTGCTGTTTACCGTTCTGGTTCCGGGCACCACCCTGGGGGTGATTCCCTACCTGTTGCTGAAAACCGGTAGGGGGAAATGGGCGGTGGATTTTATCGGATTCACTGTAGGGGGCGTTCTGTTGGTGGTTCTGGGGGTACTGATCTACCTCAAGTGCGCCTGGGACTTTGCCACCCGCGGGCAGGGCACCCCCTCTCCCCACGATCCTCCCCGAAAACTGGTAATCACCGGGTTGTATCGGTATTCCCGGAATCCCATGTATGTGGGGATTATCGCCATTTCAGGGGGAGAGGCGTTGCTGTTCCACAGCTATCTGCTGGGGCTGTACGCGCTGGGATTGGCTCTGGCCTTTCACATCTGGATCATCATTTACGAGGAGCCCACGCTGCGGCGGATGTTCGGAGAGGCCTACGAGGAATACTGCCGGCGGGTGCCGCGGTGGGTGGGGAGGCGGGGGCCAAAGTCCCGGTAACACCACACCAACGGCTATTTTTAAGACCACGTTTTCACACCGGAATAGCAAAGTCATTGATTTGACCCGGCCCAAAGATTATAATTTTTGG
>CAYQGB010000166.1:2777-8857 GCA_964416895.1 uncultured Calditrichaceae bacterium | reverse complement strand
CAGTCGTCTCCCTTTTGAGTGTTGTTGCTATCGAGAGTATTGGTTTGCCATACTGATTCCGCCAGGGCGGAATCAGGGCGACACAAGACCGCTAAAACATGAACAACACTCATCAAGGAGACCACCGAATTTTGTGTAGTATAACCCGTCTATTACGCAATACGCATTACGCTGTTTGGTAGTTGTAGTTGATAGGCGACAATATTTTTAAACCGAAGAATTCGATTTAGCGTGCACCCATCATGGCCACGGATACCATCATCATCTACTGCGACGGCGCTTGCGCCGGAAATCAGCAACGGGCAAATCGGGGGGGCTGGGGCGCGGTGCTGAAGTACAGGAACCGCCTCAAAAAGATCTGGGGCGGAGAGGCCAATACCACCAACAACCGCATGGAACTGACCGCCTGCATCCGGGCGCTGGAGGCTATCAAGTGGAAAAACGCTCCGGTGGAAGTGTACACCGACAGCGCCTATATCTACAACTGCATCACTCAGCGATGGTATGAACGCTGGCAACGCAACGGCTGGAAGACGGCCAAAAAGCAGCCGGTGGAGAATCAGGATTTGTGGAAGCGGCTGTTAACGTTGCTGCAACAACACCGGGTAACCTTTCATAAAGTGGCCGGCCATGCGGGAGTGGAATTGAACGAACTGGCCGATGCCCTGGCCAACCGGGGCATCGAAGATCCCGACGGCGGCAGTGAAGATGAAATCGTGGAGGACACCTGATGAGTTCGGAACAGCAACTCCCCTGCACGTTTCTGGAAGTGGAGGGAGGCTATCTGCTGCGCCTGATGAAAGGCGCACCCGTGATGCACACCCTGGAAGCGTTCCTGGCCCGGCAGGAGATATACGGCGGAGTCATCTCCGCCATCGGCGCACTGGAAGCGGTGGAACTGGGGTACTTCCATCGAGAGAAACGGGAATATCAGCGGCGGAAATTCTCCGGCGTGTACGAACTGGTATCCTTCACCGGGAACATCAGCCGGGTGGAGGGGAAGCCGTTTGTGCACGCCCATGCGGTGTTAAGCGACGCGGAATACCGCCCCATCGGAGGGCATTTTTTCGAGGGGATTGTGGCGGTGACGGTGGAGGCGTATATTCGCCGCCTGTCGGGGAACATTCGCCGCACTCCGGATGAGGAGACCGGGCTGAAATTGCTGGATTTTGATCGGTAGGACAGGCATCTTGCCTGTCATTGAAACACCTGTCAAAGATATAAGGGCGTGAAACGTAAAACGTGAAACGTGAACAAACTCTCCGGTCACGCATCACATCATCACGTTTCACGTGGGTTATCCAGACTTTCAAACGTACTGATGTCGCTCGGGAAACGTGAACAAACTCTCCGGTCATGCATCACGTCATCACGTTTCACCCAACCGGGCCAGAAAATCTGAGGCTGTTGTGGCTGTCAGTGAAATGTAAAACGGGAACGTGGGGGAAGAGGAATGCGCACCCATCGCTGGCTACACTGGCTGAAGCTGCTGATCGGGTTGGGGCTGATCGGCTGGCTGTATCTGGAAATCGACCGCCGGGAATCGGTGTGGCAGGTGCTGATGAGTATCCGCCCGGATTATCTGCTGCTAAGCGGGCTGTTGCTGGTTCCCAACCTGCTGCTGGCGTATGGGAAGTGGCGGTATCTGCTGAGCCGGCGATTTCAAAACATCACCTTTGGCGAGGCCTGGGGATCGCTGCTGTTGGGCTATGCGTTGGGGGTGATCACCCCCGGGCGACTGGGGGAGCTGGGGCGGGCCCTCTATTTTGAAGAGCGGGACAAAATGGCCGTCACCGGATTGAACCTGCTGGATAAAGCGGCCAATCAGATGGTGTTTTTCACTCTGGGCGTCATCGCCTGTCTGGTACTGATACTCCGGGGGAAATTATGGTCTTTGCCTCAGGCCCTGCCCGTACTGATCCCCGGCGGCCTTCTGCTGGCGCTGCTGTGGACGATGCTGTTCAATCCCCGGCGCTCCCGATGGTGGCTGTACCGCCTGACCCGCCGCTGGCGGCACCTTCCCTGGTTGCGTTCCCTGTTGTCGGCCTATCAGGGGCTTGCTCCCCGGGATACCGTCTTCATCGCCGCACTCAGCCTGGCCTGGATTCTGGTCATCGTGCTGCAATATCATCTGCTGATGCAGGCGTTTACGGATGTCTCTCCAGTAGCGTCCTTTTTAGCCGTAACCGCAGCGCTGTTTGTCAAAACCCTGCTGCCGTTGACCTTCGGGGATCTGGGCATCCGCGAGGGCACTCTGGTGTTCTTTTACGCCCTGTTTCAGGTGTCCCCCGCGGCGGTGCTTAACGCTTCCCTGATCATCTTCTTGATCAACTTTTGCCTTCCCGCCCTGGCGGGGCTGTATTACCTGTGGCAGGTACGGCTGCGTCGAGAACCGGCGGCGCCATCGACCGAGGAAATGCTGGAAATAGAATGACGGTGACTCTCCTGTTCGTCGGCCTGAGCCTGTTTTATGGGGCGGTAATGCTGTGCTTTGCCCTGGGAGTTGTTCGGGAACGCCGTCGAAAACCCGCCCGGAATTCTGACCAACCTCTGGTGACGGTCATCGTTCCCGCCCGGAACGAGGCTGCGGCCATCCACTCCACTCTGGAAAGCCTGGCCTGTCAAACCTACCCCACCTCCCGCCTGCAAATCCTCATCGTGGATGATCACTCCACCGACGGCACCGGGGAAGTGGTGCAGCGCTTTATTGACCGGCGGGGATTATCCCACTTCCGGTTACTGCGCCATCACCGGGATGGCAGCCGCCCCACGTATAAGAAAGCGGCCATTACCCACGCCATGCAGTTCGCCCGGGGGGAGATCATCCTCACCGTGGATGGAGATTGCCGGGTGCAGCCCCGGTGGGTGGAATCGATGGTGGCCCGGTACGACGCCGACACCGGAATGGTGGCCGGTCTGGTGACCTTTGCTCCGGAGAGCGTGCAGACGCTGTTTCACAAGTTGCAGACCCTGGAATTTGCCGGGCTGGTGTTTGCCGGAGTGGGAGCGGTGGGCAATCACTACCCCCTGATCTGCAACGGCAGCAATCTCAGCTATCGGCGGGCGGCATTCGAGGAAGTGGGAGGATTCGCCGGGCACGACCACCTCCCCTCCGGCGATGACGACCTGCTGATGCAGAATCTCCATCGCCGCACCCGCTGGAAAATTCGCTACAACCTCGACCCCCAATCCATCAACTACACCCGCCCGATGGATACGCTGAAGGCGTTTATGCACCAGCGTTCCCGGTGGGCCTCCAAAAGCACCCACTATCCGGGAATTCCCACCATCATCCTGCTGGCGGCCATTTATCTGTTTTATTTGCTGTTGCTGATGTTGACCCCGGTCACTCTGGCGGGGCTGTTTTCATGGAAATTCTATGCCCTTGCCCTGGCGCTGAAGTGGGTGCCGGAATTTCTGATCCTGTATCCGGGGCTGACGATTCTGGGATACCGCCGTCTGGCCGTCTATTTTCCCCTGGCCCAACTCCTGCAGGTGCCCTACATCGTGGTGGCCGGATGCGCCGGTTTCTTTCGGTTATTTAAGTGGAAAGGGGATCCATGATTGCCCATCGGCTACTGGCGAAGTGGTTTTATGCGCCCTACCCCAATTTGATCTGGCAATATCCTCCCTACGAAAACACGGTGTACCTGACCTTTGACGACGGCCCTTATCCGCCGGTCACCCGGCCGCTGCTGGAGTTTCTGGCTCAGCAAGAGATTCCCGCCACTTTCTTTCTGTCGGGAGAAAGCCTGTGCCGCTATCGGCATGAGCTGGAGGCACTGGATTATACCGGGCATCAGATCGGCAGTCATCTGTTCCATCACATTCCCCTGTTCGGCCTCAAAACCCCTCAGCTGCTTCGGGAAATCGACCTCACCGACCGGCTGATCTGGAAACATTTTGAGCGGCTGGCGCAGTTGTTTCGCCCCCCTTATGGTGTATTCAGCCCCCGGTTGTTTCCCGTTTTACAGAGCACCGGCAAGCGGCTGGTGTTGTGGTCGCTGATGGCCAACGATTTCAAGTGGAAGCCGCCCCGGATTCTGCGGTATTTAATGGATCAGGTCCATCCGGGAGACATCGTGGTGTTTCACGATTCCCCCCTCACCGATGGCATCCTGCTGGAAGTGCTTCCGCGCTTTGTGCAGTTTTGCCGGGAAAAGGGATGGCGATTCGGGGTGGTGGAGGGATGATGGATGGCAATTACTCACCGCCAAGACGGAAAAACGCGAAGCTAAAAAAATCAGAAAAATCTGAAGAAACGTAATCTTTCTACCGAGAAGAATATTTCACCACTTGGAACCAAGTTTTAAATTCTCAATCCGCTCGAAGTCTTTGCGGTTCAGAGTATAAAGCGTTAAATCATTTGCAAGGGCAGTGGCGGCAATAAATATATCAGGTAAAGAGATGAGTTTGTTTTTCGCTTTCAAACCGTGGTAGATCTCTACTGCGGTTTGAGCGCACAATGCATCGAAAGGTAAGACCGGAAAAGATGCGAGCAATTTCTCAACAAATTCGCGGTTTCTAGGGGTTGTGCCTACTGCAAATTCAAATTTCGTAACTGCAGAAATAACACAATCAAAATTATAGGCCAATTTGAAGAATATTGTTTTTTGTCTGCTTTTTCCGCAGGTGGTCGATGAGTATTGAAGTATCAATTAGAACTCTTTGATGTTCCATTGGGTTATCCACTCTCTTACCCTTCTATATTCTTGCACTTCCTCTTCTGTTAATGTAGGGGCTTCCAAAAGCAAGTCCAGCAGTTTTTGCTTCCTATCTTTGAAATCATCAAATGGCAGGATGATAATTTCCACCTTTTTGGCAAGAAAATCGGGAGGTAACTTAATTGTTATCGAACCCGATTTTACTTCCTCAATTCTTCTAAGCGCAATCATAGATTCCCTCGGAGACTTTATGCCAGAATGGCTATTTACAAGGAGTTACTTTCTCTTCTTTGCTCTTTCATTCTTATTTCTATTTTTCCTTCGCGTTTTTGTTGCTTCGCGGTAAACCGGAATACAACACCTCGGAATATACTTCCATTTTCTTACTGCCGCAACTTCCGTAGCTCTTCAAACAGCTTTCGCTCCTTGTCGGTCAGGTTGCGGGGAATCTGCACCAGTATCCGGGCATACAGGTCGCCGTAGCGGCCGGGTTGGTTATACACCGGCATCCCCAGCCCCTTCAACCGCAGCACCTTGCCGCTCTGGGTCTCCGGAGGAATGTCCACTTTGACGGTGCCCTTAAAGGTTTGCAGTTCCGCCTTGCCGCCTAACACCGCGGTGTAGAGATCCACCGGTAGATCGCAGTACAGATCGTCGCCTTTGCGCTGGAAGCGGGGATGCTCGGCCACCCGCACGGTAAGATACAAATCCCCCCGGGCGCTCCCGTTGGCGCCGAATCCTCCTTTGCCGGAAAGTTTCAACTTCTGGCCGTCGCGGATTCCCGGCTTGAGGTTCACTTTCAGGGTTTCTCCATCGATGGAGATTTGCCGGGTGGTACCGTGGTAGGCTTCTTCCAGCGACAGGGTGGTTTCTGTGGCCAGATCCTGTCCCCGGCTCATGCGGGAGAAAGGGCTACTCCGTTGCTGCCGGGTACGGGTGCGCCGGGTGCGCTGTCGCCCGCCGCCAAAGGGATGACCGAACAGAAATTCAAACAGATCCAGGGTGGGATCGTTGAGCAGGTCTTCAAAGCTGGTGCCTCCAAAGGTGGTTTGCCATTCACCACCCCCCGCACCGGCAAACTGCGACCAGTCAAAGCCGCCCTTGCCGCCGGCCGCCTGATACTGCTTCCACTGTTCCCCGAACTGATCATACAGCTTGCGCTTCTCCGGATCGGTGAGCACCTCTTTGGCCTCGTTGATCAGCTTGAACTTCTCTTCCGCCTCCTTATCTCCGGGATTGCGATCCGGATGATACTGCGCCGCCAGCTTCCGGTACGCTTTTTTGATCTCCTCCGTGGTGGCGTTCCGGCTCACTCCTAAAATGCTGTAGTAGTCTTTGAATTCCATCGTTTTCTTAATCCTCGATTCTTTTAAGCCTTGATTCCTGGTTGAGTTACGAATTTAAGGGTTTATGATA
>CAYQGB010000166.1:0-2677 GCA_964416895.1 uncultured Calditrichaceae bacterium | reverse complement strand
GAGCTTCTGAAATTTTCGACCGACGGTGGAGTCTCCGTCTCACAATAACTCGTTCTACGGCCCCAACCAGCATCCAGCATCCAGCATCCAGCATCCCCGACCCCACTGCCGCCGGGGCGCAAGCGCCAGCATCCAGAATCCAGCATCCAGCATCCCCGACCCCACCACGGCCGGGGCGCAAGCGCCAGCATCCAGTATCCAGCATCCAGCATCCAGAAACCAGTATCCAGCATCCAGTATAACAGTATCCCCGCGCGGGGGCGGGGATACTGCCAGGGTTTTACCTTCAACGGTGGCACAGGCGACCCTGCGAGAGCTACCGGGTTCGGTTATGGAGGCCGCCAGGAGAACCCGACTCCGCAGGGGCCTGACCGACAGAATTAGAATTCATCCCCGGCGGGCATGGCCGGTTCTTTCTTCTTTTCTTCTTCCGGTTTTTCCGCCACCAGCGCTTCGGTCATCAGCAACAGCCCGGCCACCGAGGCGGCATTTTCCAGCGCCACCCGAACCACTTTGGTGGGATCAATAATCCCGGCCTTGATCATGTCTTCTTCGTAGCGCTCGGCCTGAGCGTTGAAGCCGAAGTTGCCGCCTTCCTGACGCACCCGCTCCACAATCACCGAGCCTTCCAGACCGGCGTTATCCACAATCTGGCGGATGGGCGCTTCCAGGGCACGCCGCACGATGCGCACGCCGATCTGTTGATCGCCCTCCAGGTTCAGATTATCCAGGGCGCCGAGCGCTCGCAGATAGGCCACGCCGCCGCCGGGCACGATCCCTTCTTCCACCGCCGCCCGGGTGGCGTTCAGGGCGTCTTCAAACCGGGTCTTCTTCTCTTTCATCTCCACTTCCGTGGCCGCACCGACTTTGATCACTGCCACTCCACCGGCCAGCTTCGCCAGCCGTTCTTGCAACTTTTCACGATCATAGTCGGAAGTGGTTTCCTCAATCTGGCGTTTGATCTGATTGATCCGCCCCTTGATGTCCTCGGTCTTTCCGGCGCCTTCCACGATGGTGGTGTTATCCTTATCGACCACCACCCGCTTGGCCTGACCCAGATCGGTCAACTGAGTATTCTCCAGCTTGAATCCGGCTTCTTCGCTGATCACCCGACCGCCGGTGAGGATGGCGATGTCTTCCAGCATGGCTTTCCGACGATCCCCAAATGCCGGCGCTTTCACCGCGCACACTTTCAGCGTACCCCGCAGCTTGTTAACGATCAGGGTCGCCAGCGCTTCCCCTTCCACGTCTTCGGCAATCACCAGCAGGGATTTGCCGGTCTGGGCCACTTTCTCCAGGATGGGGATGATGTCCTTCACATTGGAGATCTTCTTATCATGCAGCAGCACGTAGGCATCTTCCAGCACCACTTCCATATTTTCCGGATCGGTCACAAAGTAAGGCGACAGGTAGCCCCGGTCGAACTGCATCCCTTCCACCAGTTCCAGGGTGGTTTCGGTGGACTTGGCTTCTTCGATGGTAATCACCCCATCCTTGCCCACCTTTTCCATGGCGTCGGCAATCAATTCGCCGATGCTCATATCGTTATTGGCGGAAATAGCCCCCACCTGAGCCACCTCGGTTTTGCCTTCGATGGGACGGCTGATCTTCTTCAGTTCCGCCACCACCGTTTCCACCGCTTTATCAATGCCCCGCTTGATTTCGGTGGCGTTGGCGCCGGCGGTGACGTTCTTCAACCCTTCCCGGAAAATCGCCTGCGCCAGAACCGTGGCGGTGGTGGTGCCGTCACCGGCGTCGTCGTTGGTCTTGGAGGCCACTTCCTTGACCATCTGAGCGCCCATGTTCTCCATGTGATCGGCCAGCTCGATCTCTTTGGCCACCATCACCCCGTCTTTGGTAGCCGTGGGCGCACCGAACTTCTTTTCGATCAACACATTCCGCCCTTTGGGGCCTAACGTCACTTTAACGGCATTTGCCAGAGTATCCACGCCATGCAACAGTTTGGCGCGTGCCTCCATGTGATATTCAATGACCTTGGCCATAACCCATACCTCCTCTGTGTTACACTTCTCCGATTACTCCACAATTGCCAGAATATCGCTTTCCCGAAGAATCAGATATTCCTCCGCGTCGATCTTGAACTCGGTGCCGGCGTATTTGCTGTAGATGACCACATCGCCGGCCTTGACTTCCGGAGGAATCCGCTTCCCGTCATCGGAGCGTTTGCCTTCTCCCACGGCGATGACTTTACCGCGCATGGGCTTTTCCTTGGCGGTTTCCGGCAGGTAGATGCCGCCGGGAGTCTTGGTCTCTTCTTCCAGCGGTTGCACCACAACCCGATCGGCAAGTGGTCTGACCTTCATGGGAACCTCCTTTTATTTTATGTGGATTTTCCGGGTTCGATACCCCTCTTTCTTGGGCAGATGAATTTTCAATATCCCCTCCTCGTATTGGGCGGCAATGTTCTCCTGATCCACGGCTTCTCCCAACACGAACTCTCTGCGGAATACCCGCATTTCCACCGGATTCCCGTCGTCTGCCGGAGAAGTGGGCTTGCGCCGCACGCCGCTTCCTTCTACTAACAGGTGATTGTTTTCCACCGTCAAGTGGAAGTTGTTCGCCTCCACCCCCGGCATATCCACCAGCACCCAGAATTCTTCGTGGGTCTCCACAATGTCTGCCGGGGGAAGTTGCACTTTTCGGGGAATGGCTCGAA
>CAYQGB010000165.1:5193-8886 GCA_964416895.1 uncultured Calditrichaceae bacterium | reverse complement strand
TGGAAGTGGCGATTAACCCCTCGATGGGAGCGGGAGCAATGTTCTTCCCCCCGGCGGTGATGATCAATTCCTTCTTCCGCCCGGTGATTCGCAGGAACCCTTCTTCGTCGATCTCCCCCACATCTCCGGTATGCAGCCAGCCTTCTTTGTCAATGGCTCTGGCGGTTTCTTCGGGCATCTTGTAGTAGCCCTTCATCACGTTGCGCCCCCTGATGAGCACCTCCCCGTCTTCGGCGGTTTTGCACTCGATTCCCGGCCCCGGCAATCCCACCCAGCCGAAGCGGTAGTTGTCGTAGCGATTGACGTGGGAGAAGGAGGTGTTCTCGGTCATGCCGATGCCCTCCAGGATGAGGATGCCCGCGGCGTGGAAAAATCGGGCGATGTCGGGATTGAGCGGCGCCGCCCCGCTGATGCACCAGCGCACCCGTCCCCCCAGCGCCGCCTGAATCTTGCCAAATACCAGTTTGGTGGCCAGCTTGTATTTCCACCGCAACCCCGCCGGAATCGGCTGTTTGTTCAACTTGCGGTCGCTCACCTGCAATCCCACCTTCAGCGCCCAGTTGAACAGCTTCAACGCCAGGCCGCCTTTGCTCTCCACACTCCCCACCACTTTGGTATGCACCTTCTCGTAAATTCGGGGTACGCTGGCAAACCAGGTGGGGCGCACCACCCGAATGTCTTCCGCCACCGCCTCGATGCTCCGGGCGAAACTCAGGGTACACCCCCCCAGCATGGTGGCGTACACGATAATCCGGGCAAACACGTGCGCTAAGGGCAGAAACAGAATCGTTTCATCCCCCGGTTGAATATCGGTACTCATCAGCACCGACTGGCAGGTAAAGCAGATGTTGTCATGGGTGAGCATGGCCCCTTTGGGCAGGCCGGTGGTGCCGGAGGTGTACACAATCCCGGCCACATCCTCCGGTTTCACCGCTGCCGCCCGCTCCCGGAAGGCCGCTTCGGAAATCCCCTGGCCCAATTTCAGGAACTCCTCCAGCGAGATTACCCAATCGTCCTCCGGAGGCGTTCCGTAGAACATCACCACCTTGCGAATGTTGGGAATCTCCTTCCGAATTTCCAGCACCTTCTGAAGCTGCTCTTCATTCTCCACAAAAATCAGCACCGCATCGGAGTGGTTGATGATGTAGCCGCAATCTTTGGGCAAATTGGATTGATAGATTCCCACCGTCACCGCTCCAATGCTGGTGATGGCGAAATCCATCAGCACCCAGGGATAGCAGGTATAGCTGAGAATATTGATCTTATCGCCGTGTTCAATCCCCAGCGATAGGAGGCTTCTGGCGGCCTGTTCCACCTGTTGCCGGAACTGCTCCCAGGTTACGCTGCGGAGCTTTCCCGGCTCCTCAAACCAGCGGTAAGCCGGCGTATCCCGGCGCTTCTCCACCGTCTCGGTGAGCATGGCGTAGATATTGGGATAGTCTTTGAATTCCATGGGAATCTCCTGTTACTTCATGTGTCGGTTCAAGAACTCGTTGACCAGTTGTTCCCACTCCTCTTCCAGACTAAGGTTGGCCGGTTTTCGCCCGGCGCGGGAATACCAGTAAGCGGCGTTGGACAGATCGCCTTCCTTGCGGTGGAGATAGGCATGCACCCGTGCCCCATCGGTAGAAGAATCCATCTGCGCCAGACGATGGGCCTCATCCCACCGGCCTTTCGCCTCCTGCCACAGCGCTAACAATAACAGGGATAGCCCCGCAGGAGGGGTATCTTCCGCCAAAGAAGCCCGGAATTCTTCCAGGGTCATGCAACTTGCCTCCGGATTTTTCCCAATTTGGGCACAAGATACCGACTTTGGGCAATATTTTCAAGGAGGAAAAATAGGCTGAAGGCGGTGGGCTGTAAGCTGAAGGATTTAATTTCGTATCGTATTTCGTATTGCGTATTTCGTATTGCGTATTTTGATAGAGTCGATTACGCAATGCGCATTCGGCAATATGTTATTTGACGTTCTATACCGCCGGTTGCCGGATTTCTAGTGTTCTTTCAAGTTAAGGTGACGGGTTTCTATGTCATTGTCATTCTGAGGGCTGCCGCCGGGGAAGTGCCGGCTTTATGTTAAGAGCAGCGGCTTCAGAAGCACTAATGGCATTCGCAGGAGTGCTCTCAAGGCGGCAGCCCGAAGAATCTCTGGCCTTATGAATTGCGTCCCAGGATAACAATCCGTCATCCAAACATTGGAAGAGCACTACTGTAGCATGACATTTGTTTTTAGCAGTTGCTCCGCCGCAGCGTGAAATTTTCAGATAGGGCGTACGAATAGCCCAAAAACCCATTGCCCCTCCCCGGTGTTTGCCCGTACATTGATAATATGAGTATCCGGGATCGACTGACACGGCTGGATGGCGGCGATTCCTCTTCCCCATCGTCCGGGGATGGGGCGCCGGGGGAAGAGTGGGTAAACGCCCTGCAACGGGAGCTGCACCTCGCTGTTTTGCAGGAGGAGGGGGCCTTTATCCTGCTCAAGGAGAACACTTACCCCATCTACCGGGAACCGGCGTTTGCCGAACTCCGGGAGCAGGGGTTTGATGCTCCCCATCTGCACCGCATCACCGAAGATCTGTCCCCGGAATTATGCAACTTGCGGCAGGCCCTGTTTGTGGATACGGAAACCACCGGTCTGGCCGGGGGCACCGGCACGTATGCCTTTCTCATCGGCATCGGGCATCTGGAGCTGGATCACGTGGTGGTGCGGCAGTATCTGTTGCCGGATTTCAGCCACGAATGGTTGATGCTCAAACATCTGGATCAGGCGCTGCAGGGGTTTCGATTCACGGTAACGTTCAACGGGAAATCCTTTGACCTGCCCCTGCTGCGCACTCGCTACCTGATGAACCGGATGATCCCCACCATCGAGGACATGGCCCATTTCGATCTGCTCCACGCCGCCCGCCGCCTGTGGAAGCGCCGCCTGCCCGCCTGCGATCTGCAAACCCTGGAGCGCCATATCCTGGGAGTGGAACGGGTGCAGGATGTTCCCGGAGAGTTGATTCCCCACCTCTATTTTGAATTTATCCGTCGGCGGGATGCCTTGCTGCTGCGGGATGTGCTGGAACACAATTTTCACGACATTGTGAACCTGGCCCTGCTCACCGTGCGCATGGCCGCCATCTGCCGGGCGCCTCTGGAATATCTGGAACATCCGGAGGAGATGCTATCCCTGGCGGGGTATCTTTTTCGACAGAAACGCTTCCCGGAGGCCATTGAGTTGCTGGAAGGGGTGCTGGCGACAGAGGGAGCGAATGCCGCTTTCCGGCGGGAGGCGCTGTTCCTGCTGTCTCAGGCCTACAAAAAGCAGGGAAAAGCAGAGGCTTCTAAACAACGGCTACAGGAGTTAATGGAACGGCAGGTGCTCCATCCCCAGGTGATCGAAGAACTGGCCAAGATCTATGAACATCAGGAGCGGGATTTTCCGGCCGCGCGGGCAGTGGTGGAAAAAGGGCTGGCCTATCTGGAAACCATCCGGCGCCTGGATCCCCGGTCGGATTTGCTCAAATACATCCCCGCGTTGCAACATCGCCTCCGGCGCCTCCAACGACGGATGGGAAAAACCTCTGATGGTATTTCTGGATGAGGGGTGGAAGAGAAAACATTCGATAAAAATGATTCGCTTGCGTGAAATTCCGTCACGACGGGGTGAAACGTGATTGCCACTCCGGTCACGCATCACGTTTC
>CAYQGB010000165.1:0-5093 GCA_964416895.1 uncultured Calditrichaceae bacterium | reverse complement strand
ATTCCGTCACGACGGGGTGAAACGTGATTGCCACTCCGGTCACGCATCACGTTTCACGGTTAATAGCAAAAACCCTGGAAATTTTGTACCCGTGAAAAACTCGGATTTCCATCAGTTCCCTCTTCCCGATGACCTCGCGACCCGCCTGGATGCGCTGTATCAGTGGCTGGATCGCAAGTACGGGCTGAAATCCACCGAGGTGATGATCGGTGAGGAGTGCTATCGGGTGTTCAGCGTGGCGGACATGGATCGGGTGCTGGCGGCGGTGCTGGGGGTGGGGGAGAAGGCTGGTGATCGTTCCCCTTATTGGGCGGAGTTATGGCCCTCGGCGGTGGCGCTGGGAGAGTACCTGATCGAAGCAGCCGATTTGCAGGGTAAAACGACCCTGGAACTGGGATGTGGCGTGGGATTGGTGGGCCTGATTGCCCATCGGATGGGCGGCAAGGTGGTGCTCTCGGATCTGGAAGAAGATGCCCTGCGGCTGGCGGAGTTGAACTGGCTGGTCAATGCCGGCGAAACGCCGCAAACGCTTCTGCTGGATTGGCGCACCCCCGCTCCCTCCCAAAAATTCGATGTGCTCCTGGCCGCCGATGTGGCTTACGAGGCGGCGCTATTCTCTCCGCTGGTGAATACCCTGGAGAGCTTGCTGGCCCCCGGAGGAAGCATCTACCTGGCCGAGCCGGATCGCCCGGTGGCCAGGCCGTTCTTCGATCTTCTCCGAGAAAAACATTTCCGGTGGGAAAAATCCTCCCGCACCAGCCACCTGGGGGAAACTCGCAGTACCGTTTCCGTTTATCGGATTCGGCGGTGACCCGACCCGGCGGCGGCTTACCGAACCAGCAGCATCCTCCGTGACTGTACAAAATTTTCCGTAACCATCCGGTAAATATACAGCCCGGAAGCGACCGGTTGGCCCCGGGCATCGGTGGCATTCCAGATCACCGCGTAACTCCCCGGAGCATAATTCCCGTCTAACAGCGTGGCCACGCGCCTCCCATGAAGGTCGAATACTTCCAGGCGCAGGCGATGGCTGCCCCTCCCATTGTCGGGCAGATCGATGCGGAGGGTGGTGACGGCGTTGAACGGATTGGGATAGGCGGGAAACAGGGCGATGCGCCGGGGAACGTTATCGGGATCGATGTCGATGGTATGGGGCGGCAACGGCTCCACCCGAATGGGGCCAAAGCTCTCCCGTTCTCCCAGAGCATCCACGCTCTCCAGCCGGTACCAGTAGATCTGCCCGTTGACCAGAAAGCGGTCGGTAAAATGATAGGTGACCGGGGCGCTGCTGTTGCCCGCGCCTTCCAGAGAAGGATGGGTGCGATAGGAGGCAATCAGTTCGTACGGCCCGGCGGATTCGGTGGCCCGGAATATCTCGAATCCCCGATTGTTCACCTCGCTCTGGGTTACCCAGGTAAGCCGGATTTCCCCCTCGGTGGCCTTGCCGTAAAAAGTGGAAATGCTGACCCGCAGCGGAGGATCGCCGGAGCCTTTCAACATGGTGAAGTAATCCAGTTGCTGCCCGGCGCTGGAAAGGAAGACCAGATCTGCCCGGTTGCTGTCGATGTCCACCACCACCGAGCCGGGTACATTCCAGGAGATGAACATGGCCGGGTGGTTCAGCGACCCGCCGCTGGTCTGGGCGGAACTGCCCGCCACCACATATACCGCCCCCTGATGGGCTATCGGCCCCAGCGCCGGTTTGGTGTAGGCGCCGTTGCCGTTCTCCCGACCGTCGCCGCCGTCCAGGATCATGCTTCCGGTGAGGGTGCCGGAACTGCCGTAATGCCCGTCTAACAGGTAGGAACGCTCATAGCTGTGGCTGTGCCCGGTGAAGATCATATCCACCCCACCGGTCTCCAAGATGGGCAGGGCATTCTGCCGCATCTCGATCAGCCGGATTTCCGTGTCGGAGTTGTGGGAGCCTTTGGTGTACGGGGGATGATGCCAGAAGGCGATGGTCCAGTCGGCGGTATTGGCGGCCAGATCGCTTTGCAGCCAGGTGAGCATGGGGCCGGTGGTGGAGCGGTCGATGTCGTGGGAGTTCAGGCAGATGAAATGGATGTTGGCAAAGTCGAAGGCGTAATACGCTTCCGTGCCGCTGGCGACCCCGCCGGCCTCGCCGTTTTTGGGGAGGGTAAAAATATCGTAGAACACCCCGGTCTGAGTGGTGGAGGAAGCGCTCCCGGCATCGTGATTGCCGAAGGCCGGCCACAACACCGACTTGCGCAGCATGGTGGGAAAGGCATCAAATACCGCGCTCTGATACTGGGCATCGGTGCCGCTGGAATAGGCGTTGTCCCCTAACATCACCCAGAAATCCGTATGCACTGTATCGGTGAAAGCGAAATAGGCATTTTTCACCGCCTGTTGCACGGAATTGTTATGCCCGGAATCTCCCAGAATCCAGAAACGGGTCTTTTTACGGGTGCCCACCACCGGGGCGGTGATGAAAAAGTACTCCACCCCTCCGGCCAGAATGGTGGCGCCATCCCCGATGGCGTAATAATACCGGGTGGCCGGAGACAACCCGGTAAGCGTAACTTCGTGCTCGGTGGTCAGAGCGGTGCTATCCACCTGTTGGGTGAGATTGGCCGGGTCGGTGCCGTAATTGACCCGGCTGGCGGTGGCCAGGTCGGTTCGCCAGCGTACCACAATGCCGGTGGGAGTGCCGATCTGCAGATACGGCCCGCGGGTCAGCGTGGGTGTGGTTTGCGCCCATCCCCAGATGCTGAGCAGCATGAGCACTGCCGAAAGCACTCCCGGCAGATGCCTTTCCTTTATCGCACAGTTCATAACCTTGCCTCGATTCAGTTCGGTATCCGTCTGGTAAGCTTATGCAGCTTTTGGTGTATAAATACCGGCCCCAATTTAACCAAACTGCGCTGAACTTCTGTGCCAATAGTAACAAAACTGCATCGGGGGTATCGGGGAAGGGAGATATACCGGAGGGTTACCGAAACAATAAAATCAGGCCGAACGATAAACGCCCGGCCTGAGTCTGATGAAACCATTATCCCGACTGTCTTTCATCGCCTTTGGTAAACACCGCACCGGGCGAGGAAATTGGGCCTCAGCCTTCTTCTTCGCTTTTCACCACACCGATCAAATGCCCCTCCGGATCGGTGAACATGGCGAAGGTGACCATGCCGGGAATTTCGGTAACCGGAACCACGGTCTTGCCGCCCAACTGCTCCGCTTTATCCAGATAGGCCTGGGGGTCATCCACCTCGGCGTAAATGGTCACATGGCTGTGCTGGCCTTCCGGATCGGCAGCAACCCCGCCGCCAATCCCTTTGCCCTGGGCATCCACCAGCCCGTATTTCATGGGATTGTCGGCGTTAATTTTCCAGCCAAATAGCTGGCTATAAAAATTGAACAGCGTATCGGCATCTTTGCCGATGATCTCGAAATGCACGACGGGTGCACCCATAAATGGGTCTCCTTAGATTAGAATGGGTGGATATGGTGAATTAGACTTCATTAGCTACCCTCTTAATACATTGATGAACAAATGTTCACTAAATATAACGCATTATTGCCCCTGAAACAAGAAGAATTAATTGTTTTTTTCGGGCAAGGGTCGGGTGGGCAAATGGGTATTCTCCGCCTTGAAAAAATATACCGGATCTATCGGCTACATCCCGGATATCATCGGCGGCGTCACCTGGCTGGGGCAACACCTGCCGGAAAAATCCCCTATTTTATCAGTAACATCCGCCCTCCGGATTGCCACTCCCGGGTGCGCAACAGGTAGAAGAACATTCCCGAGGCCACCGGTGTTCCCCGGTCATCGGTACCGTCCCAATACGCGCCATAACTGCCGGGAGCGTAATTGCCGGATACCAGGGTACGGATGCGGCGTCCCTGGACATCGTGGATGGTTAGTTCTACTCGATGAAAGGGTTGGCGGGTCGAAGGAAGATCAAACCGCAAAGTGGTACCGGAATTGAATGGATTGGGAAAGGCCGGATATAGCGCAAACCGTTCCGGCACGTTTCCGGGGTCAATGGGAATGGTATTGAGGGAGATGGGGGAGAGGTGAATCGGGCCGTATCGATGGCGCTGCCCGGAAAAATCCACGCTCTCCAGTCGATACCAGTAAGTTTTCCCGTTTATCAAAAACCGATCCACAAAACGATATTCCCGGGAGACATTGCTGTTGCCTGCCCCCTCCAGTTCCGGATGCGTTCGGAAGGAAGCGATTTGTCGGTATGGCCCCTGAGAGGTATGGCTGCGAAAAACTTCAAACCCCTGGTTATGAAGTTCACTTTGGGTGACCCAAAACAGGGTGATTTCTCCATCTCCCGCTTTGCCGTAAAACGTGCTCAGTTCCACCGGCAATCCCGGATCGGAAGACCCCTTGATGATGGTGAAATAATCCTGCCGGGCGCCGGTTTTATCCAGAAAGGTAAAATCCAGCCGATTGCTATCCACATCCACTACCGCTCCCCCAATCTGATTGAGGGAAATATACATGGCAGGGTGATTGAGCGGCCCTCCGGTTGCATGACCGGAGCTTCCCACCACGGCATAAACCGCCCCCTGGTTCGGCACCGGTCCCAGGGTGGGTTTGGTGTATGCGCCGTTACCGTCAATGCGGCCATCCCCGTTATCCAGAATCATCGTTCCGGTAAGGGTACCCGAACTGCCGTAATGTCCGTTCAGCAAGTAGGAACGTTCATAGCTATGGCTGTGGCCGGTAAGTACCAGATCCACGCCGTTGCTTTCCAGAATGGGTACGGCGTTCTGGCGCATTTCAATCAATTGCAATTCCACATCAGAATCGTGGGAGCCTTTGGTATATGGAGGATGGTGCCAGAAGGCGATGGTCCAGTCGGCGGAATTAGCGGTTAGATCGTTTTGCAGCCAGGTCAGCATAGCCCCGGTGGTGGAACGGTCGATGTCGTGAGAATTCAGGCAGACGAAATGGATGTTCCCATAATTAAAGGCGTAATACGCTTCCGTGCCGCTGGCGACCCCGCCAGCCTCTCCGTTTTTGGGAAGGGTAAAAATATCGTAGAACACCCCGGTCTGGGTAGTCGAAGAAGCATTCCCGGCATCATGGTTCCCAAAAGCCGGCCATAACACTG